>NZ_JBHXQN010000081.1:0-20649 GCF_042717785.1 Streptomyces sp. NPDC058619 | reverse complement strand
CCCGGGGCGAAAACTCCCCCCATCCGTTCCGCGGTGCGCCCCCCACGGGGGCCGGCCGGGGCGCCGCGGCCCCCCCCGCCCCCCGGCGCCCCCCCGCGGGGCCGCCGGGCGGGGGGCGCGCGGGCCCGCCGACCGCGGGCCCGCCGGACGCCGCCCTACGCCTCGTACGGGCGGGCCGGCCAGGGGGCGAGGGCCGGGCGCAGCGCGTCCAGGCCGTCGCCCGCCAGGGCGGCGGTCACGGCCAGCACGCCCGTGACCAGCCCGGGGTTCCCGAGCCGCCCGGCCAGCACGCCGGCCACCAGGTCCGCGAGCGGCACCCGCGCGACCTCCATGTCGGCCTCCTCGTCGGAGACCTCGAACCGCTCCCCCTCGGCCTCCGCCAGGTTCCGTGCCAGGAAGATCCGTACGGCCTCGTCCGAACCGCCCGGCGAGGAGAAGAAGTCGGCGAGCACGTGCCACTGCTCCGCCTTGACGTGGGCCTCCTCGTAGAGCTCGCGCCGCGCCGCGTACAGCGGGTTCTCCCCCGCTACGTCCAGCAGCCCGGCCGGCAGTTCCCACAGCCGGTGCCGCACGGGGTGGCGGAACTGCTTCAGGACCAGCACCCGCTGGTCCTCGTCGAGGGCCAGGACGCACACCGAGCCGGGGTGCGCCTGGTAGTCGCGGCGCACCACCATCCGGTCGGGCATGCGGACCTGGTCGGAGCGGACCGCCGTCTTCGCCCCCTGGAACGGGGTGCGCGAGGCGACGACCTCCCACGACTCCGGTGTGTCCTCGATGTCGTTGCCCATGGCCATGGCCGTACCTTCCCGAGAAACGCGACAGCCGGAGCACGATCCCGTGCCCCGGCTGTCTACGTTATGCGGTCAGGCTGTCACTTCGCGGACTGCTGCCGCTCCACGGCCGCCTTGACCAGCCCCGCGAAGAGCGGGTGCGGGCGCGTGGGGCGGGAGCGGAGCTCCGGGTGGGCCTGGGTGGCCACGAGGTAGGGGTGGACCTCGCGCGGGTACTCGACGTACTCGACGAGCTTGTTGTCCGGGGAGGTGCCGGAGAAGACGAGGCCGGCCTTCTTCTCCAGCTCGCCGCGGTAGGCGTTGTTGACCTCGTAGCGGTGGCGGTGGCGCTCGTCCACGTACGCCTCGTCGCCGTAGGCCTCGCGCACGACGGAGCCCTCGGCGAGCTTGGCCGTGTACATGCCCAGGCGCATGGTGCCGCCCAGGTCGCCCGCGCCCTCGACGAAGGCCAGCTGCTCCTCCATGGTCGAGATGACCGGGTGCGGGGTGGAGGCGTCGAACTCGGTGGAGTTCGCGTCCTCGATGCCGGCCAGGTTGCGCGCGGCCTCGATGACCACGCACTGGAGGCCCAGGCACAGGCCGAGCAGCGGGATCCTGTTCTCGCGGGCGTAGGTGATCGCCCCGACCTTGCCGTTCACACCTCGGTCGCCGAAGCCGCCGGGTACGCAGACCGCGTCCACGTCGCCGAGCTGGGCGGCGGCGCCCGCCGGGGTCTTGCAGTCGTCGGAGGCGACCCACTTGACCTGGACCCGGGCCTTGTTGGCGAAACCGCCGGCGCGCAGCGCCTCGGTCACCGACAGGTAGGCGTCGGGCAGGTCGATGTACTTGCCGACGAGCGCGACCTTGACCTCGTGGTCGGGGTTGTGGACCCGGTCCAGGAGGTCTTCCCAGACGGTCCAGTTGACGTCGCGGAAGGGCAGGTCGAGCTTGCGGACGACGTAGGCGTCCAGGCCCTCGGTGTGCAGGACCTTGGGGATGTCGTAGATCGACTTGGCGTCGATCGCCGCGACGACGGCGGCCTCGTCGACGTCGCACATCAGGGAGATCTTGCGCTTGATGGAGGTGGGGACCTCGCGGTCGGCACGCAGCACGATCGCGTCGGGCTGGATGCCGATGTTGCGCAGGGCCGCGACGGAGTGCTGGGTCGGCTTGGTCTTCAGCTCGCCGGAGGGGCCGATGTAGGGCAGCAGCGAGATGTGCACGACGAAGACGTTGTCGCGGCCGACCTCGTGGCGGACCTGGCGGACGGTCTCCAGGAACGGCAGCGACTCGATGTCGCCGACGGTGCCGCCGACCTCGGTGATGACGACGTCGACGTCCGCGGTCGCCATGCGGCGGATGCGGTGCTTGATCTCGTTGGTGATGTGCGGGATGACCTGCACGGTGTCACCGAGGTACTCGCCGCGCCGCTCCTTGGCGATGACCGTCGAGTAGACCTGGCCGGTGGTGACGTTGGCCGAGCCGTCGAGGTCGACGTCGAGGAAGCGCTCGTAGTGGCCGATGTCCAGGTCGGTCTCGGCGCCGTCGTTGGTGACGAACACCTCACCGTGCTGGAACGGGTTCATCGTGCCGGGGTCGACGTTCAGGTACGGGTCGAGCTTCTGCATCGTGACCCGGAGCCCGCGCGCCTTCAGCAGCGCACCCAGGCTGGAGGCCGTCAGGCCCTTGCCGAGGGAGGAAGCGACACCCCCGGTGACGAAGATGTGCTTGGTCGTCATGGAGTTGGGCGGCATCGCCAAGAGGGGGCTCCCGTGGTCGCGAGGTGAGGTGCGTCCGGCGCCGGCCTCCGTCGATCCGGAAGGGTCTCAGGGGGCGCCGAAGCTGCGGTTTCGGGGCTCCTGATTCGCACAGGCAGACCACCGGTCCACGGGGTACCAGCCTATCAGCGCCCGGACGGGTCCGCCTCCGGCGACGCCCCGCGCCCCGGCGTACGGGGGTCGTGCGGGAAAGTTCTCCCTGCTCACCCGTTTGGTCGCATCACAATTCTTCGCAGGCTTTCGTGGATCACTAGGGTGCCGTCATATCCTGCTCGGATATTGCGAACATCGCCGCCGGGCAGCCGTCAGACGGCCGACCCGAGCCGATATGCGGAATCATTGGCTCAACGCGGTGTTCCCCACCCATGGGAGACCGCGCACACCGCGCGCAATGCAAGCGCCCTTCGGGGCGGACGTGGCCGTTCGACTGGAGATGCACGTGTCCGGGCGCATCGAGGATTACGCACTGATCGGGGACATGCAGACCGCGGCGTTGGTCTGTCGGGACGGGGCGGTGGACTGGTTGTGTCTGCCCCGGTTCGACTCCCACGCCGTGTTCGCAAGCATTCTCGGCACGGAGGATCACGGCTTCTGGCGGATCGGCCCGGCCTTCCCGGCCGGCGTGGACGCCCCCCGCGCCACGCGGCGCCGCTACCGCGGCGACTCGCTGGTGCTGGAGTCGGAGTGGGACACCCCGCGCGGAACGGTGCGTGTGATCGACTTCATGCCGCCCCGCGAGGACCACGCCCCGCAGCTGATCCGCATCGTGGAGGGCGTCAGCGGCCGCGTGCCGATGCGCTCCGCCCTGCGCATGCGCTTCAGCTACGGACGGGTCGTGCCCTGGGTCCACAAGGTCGACGGCCGCACGGTGGCCGTCGCCGGACCCGACTCGGTGTGGCTGGACACCGACGCGCAGACCTACGGCAAGGACCTGACGACGTACTCCGACTTCACCGTCGGGCCGGGCGACCGGGTCGCCTTCGCGATCAGCTGGCAGCCCTCGCACAAGGGGGCGCCGGAGACCCCCGCCGCCGAAGAGGCCCTGGAGGCCACCGCCGAGTTCTGGCGCGAGTGGGTCGAGCAGTGCACGTACCACGGGCCCTACCGCGAGGCGGTGGTCCGCTCGCTGATCACCCTCAAGGCCCTCACGTACGGCCCCACGGGCGGCATCGTCGCCGCGCCGACCACCTCCCTCCCGGAGGAGATCGGCGGGGTCCGCAACTGGGACTACCGCTACACCTGGCTCCGGGACGCGGCCATCACCCTGTCCTCGCTGCTGCGCACCGGCTACCGCGAGGAGGCCCGCGCCTGGCGCGAGTGGCTGCTGCGCGCGGTGGCCGGGGACCCGGAGAACCTCCAGATCATGTACGGGATCGCGGGCGAGCGCGAGCTCGGCGAGACCGAACTCGACTGGCTCCCGGGGTACGAAGGCTCCACCCCGGTCCGGGTCGGCAACGGCGCCGCGGGCCAGCTCCAGCTCGACGTGTACGGCGAGGTCACCGAGGCGCTGCACCTGGGCCACATGACCGGGCTGGCGCGCAGCGACTACGCCTCGCTGCTCCAGCTCAAGTTGATCCGCTACCTGGAGACCCACTGGGACCAGCCCGACGAGGGCATCTGGGAGGTGCGCGGCCCGCGCCGCCACTTCGTGCACTCGAAGGTGATGGCCTGGGTGGCCGTGGACCGCACGATCAAGCTGATCGAGAGCGGGGACGCGGACGGCCCCCTGGAGCGCTGGCGCGAGCTGCGCGACGAGATCCACCAGGACGTGTGCGAGAAGGGCTACGACAAGGAGCGCAACACCTTCACCCAGTCGTACGGGTCGAAGGAGCTCGACGCCTCCCTGCTGCTCATCCCGCAGATGGGCTTCCTGCCGCCTGACGACAAGCGGGTCATCGGGACCATCGAGGCGATCCAGCGCGAGCTGTCCACGCCCGACGGGTTCATCCTGCGCTACCCGACGTCGGGCGGCGAGGCCGGTGTCGACGGTCTGGAGGGCGACGAGGGGGCGTTCCTCGCCTGCTCGTTCTGGATGGCCGACGACCTCGCGATGATCGGGCGGGTGGACGAGGCGCGGCGGCTGTTCGAGCGGCTGCTCGCTCTCCGCAACGACCTGGGACTGCTGGCGGAGGAGTGGGATTCGCGGCTCCAGCGGCAGGTCGGGAACTTCCCGCAGGCCTTCAGCCACGTTCCGCTGATCGACACGGCGCTGCGGCTGACCGCGAGCGGGGCGTACGGAGGCTAGCCCCGGACCGGACGACGCGGCGCCGGGCCCGCACGCGGGTCCGGCGCCGCCCGGCTGTCCGGACCCGGCCGGGTCGTACGGGCCGGGCGGTCGTACGGGCCGGGCGGGGCGCCGCGCTCCCGGCGCGCCCCGGTCCACGGGGCCGCCTACGCTGGAAGGGTCCTATGCCCCTCCCCCGTGGAAGGGGGCAGCCATGGCTCCCCTCTCGAAGGCGGGCGCGGCGCTGACCGCGCTCCGCGAGGACCTGGCCGGTGAGGTGTTCGCCCCGGGTGATCCCGGATACGACGAGGCCCGGGCCGTCTTCAACTCCATGATCGACCGCCGTCCGGCCGTCATCGCCCAGTGCGAGGGCGAGCCCGACGTGGTCACCGCCGTACGCTTCGCCCGCGCACTGGACCTGCCGGTCGCGGTGCGCGGCGGCGGACACAGCGTGGCGGGCAACGCGAGCGGCGACGGCGCACTCGTCATCGACCTGCGCCGGATGACCGGCGTGACGGTCCATCCGGCCGCCAAAGCGGTCCGCGTCGCGGGCGGCGCCACCATGAGCCATCTGGACCGGGCCTGCCAGCCCCACGCGCTCGCGACCACCGGGGGCCGCGCCTCCACCACCGGCGTCGGCGGCTTCGTCCTCGGCGGCGGCTCCGGCTGGCTGGACCGCAAGTGCGGCCTGGCCGTCGACAACCTGCTGGGCGTGGACCTCGTCACCGCCGACGGCGAGATCGTCACGGCGACCTCCGAGGACCACCCCGAGCTGTTCTGGGCCCTGCACGGCGGCGGCGGGAACTTCGGCGTCGCGACGTCCCTGACCCTGCGCCTGCACGACCTGCCCGACATGTCGGTGGCGCTGCTCATGTACGCGCCGGAGCGCGGGCCGGAGGCGGCCCGCCTGTTCCGGGACCTCGTCGAGGGCGGCCCGGTGGAGGCGAGCGGGGGCATCATCTACCTCACCGCGCCGCCCGAGCCGTTCGTGCCGCCGCACCTGGTCGGCACCCTGCTGTGCGGCGTCCTGCTGACGTACGCCGGGCCCGAGGAGCGGATGCGCGAGCTGGCCGCTCCGCTGCTGGCGCTCCCCCACGAGGCGGAGATGGTCACCGCCATCCCGTACGCGGACCTCCAGTGCATGATCGACGACCCGCCGGGGATGCGGAACTACTGGTCCGCCGAATATCTGACGGGCCTGCCGGACGAGCTCGTCGAGGTGTTCTGCGCCCGGGCACACTCCATGCCGGTCCCGACGGGCACCCAGCACATCCTCTTCCCGCTGGGCGGCGCCATCGCGGACGGCCCGGCGGAGTTCCCCGTCCCGTACCGGGACTCGCCCTGGGCGATCCACCCGTTCGGCATCTGGGAGGACCCTGCGGACGACGAGCGGTGCCGGCGGTGGGTGAAGGACGTACGGGCCGACGTCCAGCCGTGGAGCACCGGCGCCGTCTACCTCAACTTCACCGGCGACGAGGGGTCGGAGCGCGTCACGGCGGGACTGGGCGAGGACAATCTGCGCAGGCTGGAAGCGGTGAAGCGGCAATACGACCCGGACAACGTCTTCCGCTTCAACCACAACATCCGGCCCGCCTGACCCCCTGATAGCGTCCCGCGATATGGACAACCAGGGCGGGATCACGGTTCAGCGGGCACTGGAGCTGCCGGGACTGCGCAGCGGGCTGCCCGAAGTGGTGGCCTGCGCCGACCGCCTCGGCCGGACCGTCCGCTGGGTGCACGCGGGCGAGGTCCCCAACATCGCCTCCCTCCTCAAGGGCGGCGAGCTGCTGCTGACCACCGGACTCGGCCTCGGCACCCGGCCCGCCGAGCAGCGCGCCTTCGTACGCCGCCTCGCGGACCGGGGGATCGCCGCGCTCGTGGTCGAGCTGGGCCCGCGCTTCACCCGGCTGCCGGCGACCATCGTGGAGACCGCGCGCACCGCCGGCCTGCCCCTGGTCCAGCTGCACCGGGAGGTCCCCTTCGTCACCGTCACGGAGGAGGTCCACACCGAGATCGTCAACGGCCACTACGCCCTCCTCCAGCGGGCCGAGGAGGTCCACCGGCGCTGTACGCAGGCCCTGCTGGGCGGCGGCGGGATCCAGCAGGTGCTGCGCATCCTGGCCGACTTCACGGCGAACCCGGTCTTCCTGGAGACCCCCGACGGGCAGCTGCTGTACGCGGCCGGCAGCTCGGCCGGGGATGCGGGCGCCGACCCGCTCCAGGTCTGGGAGGGCCTGCGCGGCCAGCGCGAGGTCGAGGCGTCCGCGAACACGGTGGTGATCGACGTCCCGGGCGGCGGCCACGGCACGGGCTCGGTCCGCGCCCGGGTCGTCCTGGTCGGGGTCTCCGCCCCGCTGGCCCCCGTGCACCGGATGGCGGCGGAGCGCACCGCGGGCGTCCTGGCGGTGGTCCTCATGCAGGCCCGGCAGGAGGACGAGTTGGCGGCGCGCGGCCGCGGCGACTTCCTCACGGACCTGGCCGAGGGCCGCATCCCGGCGGAGGACGCCCCGGCGCAGGCACGCGTCCTCGGCTTCAAGCCGGGCCCGGGACCGCTCCTCCCCGTGGTGATGAGGCTGTCCTCCGACCTGGGGCCGTCCGGCAACTGGGCGGTGCTGGCCCGCGCGGTGCTGGAGGAGCTGTCGTCCGTCGGGGTCCCGGTCCTGCTGGGCGTGCGGCCCGTCGAGGGCCGGGTGCCGCTGCTGGTCTCCCTGCGCGCGGAGTCGGAGCGCACGGCGGTGGCCGACCGGGTCGCGCTCGCATTGCGGGCCGGCGTGGAGCGGGCGGGCCTCGAACGCGCCGTCGCACCGCCCGCGGTGGTCGTGGGCGTCGCGGGCGGCTGGGCGGCCGCCTCGGCGGGCCTGAGGCACGCGGCGGAGACCGCCACGGCGGCCCACGGCCTGCCGGCCCGCCCCTGGTACGACGCCCGGCGCCTGGACATCGACCTGCTGCTGTGGCGGCTGCGCGAACACCCCGACCTGGCGGCCTTCGTGGACCGGGCGATCGGTCCGCTCCGGGCCCACGACGTGACCTCGCGGCCGCCGCTGCTGCCGACCCTGGAGACGTACCTGGCCCACGCGGGCCGCAAGGCGGAGACGGCCCGCGAGCTGCACCTGAACCGGCAGACGCTGTACAACCGGCTGGCCCGCATCTCGGAACTGCTGGGCACGGACCTGGACGACCCGGAGACGGTGCTGTCCCTGAGCCTGGCCCTGCGCGCCCGCCGCCACACGGTCTCCTGACGCCCCGCCGGGCCCGCCGGGCGCGAAAGCGCCGCCGGTGCGGGACCCGGACCCGGCCGGCGTCCCGGTGGGGACCGGCGGGCGTCGTCACCGTCGTTCGGTACGCCCGGAGCCGCAGGGAGCGGGGCAGCAGGACAGCAGCGCGTTCGACGACGCCCGCTACCGGCCGCGTTCCATCAGTTCGTCGTACACCGACAGGACCTGTGCGACGGTGTCGTCCTCCGACGGCCACGTCGCCGCCTGTGCCCGCCCCGCGAGGGCGAGCGCCGCCCGCCGGTCCGCGTCGCCGATCAGGTCCGACACGGTGGCGGCCAGCGCCCCCGGGTCCCCGTACGGCACCAGCGCCGCGCCGTCGCCGACCAGCTCGGGCAGGCCGCCGACCGCCGTGGCCACCAGCGGCACCCCGACCCGCAGCGCCTCCTGCGCCAGCGGCGCCCGCGCCTCCCACCGGCTCGGCAGCACCGCCAGGTCCGCCGCCGCGAGCAGCTGCACGGCGTCCCGGCGGCGCCCGAGCAGCCGTACGGGCAGGCCTTCGGCCTCGATCCGCCGGGACAGTTCCGCCCGCAGCGGCCCCTCCCCCGCGATGACCAGCAGGGGGACGGGGTCCAGCGCCCGCCACGCGCGCGCCGCGTCGAGCAGGACGGAGTACCCGCGGTGCTGCACCAGGCTCCCGACCGCGACCAGCAGCGGCCGGCCCACGGCGCCGAGTTCCGCCCGCACCTTGCCCGGGTCGGCCGGCTCCGGGCCCTCCGGGCCGGCCGGCACCGCCACCGGCGCCAGCCGGGCGTCCCGCGCGCCGCGCAGCCGGGCCAGGTCGACCTGGTTCGAGGAGGCTCCGAGGACCACCGCCGAGGCGCGCGCCACGTGCCGTTCCAGCAGACGGCCGAGCCGCCCGGGGGCGCCGGGTGCCGCGGGGCCGTCGCCGTGCCAGCTCACCACCAGCGGCACCCGGCGCCCGCGCAGGGCCAGCGCCGCCCGCATGCCGGCCCGTACGCCGTGGGCGTGCACGACGTCGACCGCCGCGCACGCGGCGCGCAGGGCGCAGGGCGCGTCGGGCTCGAACCGCGCCCCGGCGCCGGTGAAGTCGTACTCGCCCTCCGCCGCGACGGGGGCGCATACCGTGACGCGTACCCCGCGCGCGGCGAGCCCGGTCGCGAGCGAGCGCACGTGCGCGCTGCTGCCCGCGCCCGCGCCCGCCCCGAGCACTTGGAGGGCGCGCAGGGGCGGCCGCCCGTAGGGCTGGGCGGGGGCCGGGAAAGAGACCGGGGAGCTGCTCACGGGCCGAAGCTCCAGGGTGAGGGAGTCAGAGACGTCGCCCAGGATGCCAGCCCGTACGCGCGTTCCGGGACCATACGGGTGCGTATTCCGTAAGGGATACCGCCGGATGACCCCAGGCCTCACCCACACGGGCTACCCCGGGGCCCCCGTGGGGGCGTGAAAAGGGGCCCGGGCCGCATCGCGCGCCCCGGACCCCGCTCCTGCTCGCGCTCAGGCGTCGGCGCGCGCCGCTGCGAGGAGTTCCTCGGCGTGGGCCCGTGCCGAGGCCGAGTCCTCGTGGCCCGCCAGCATGCGGGACAGCTCGCGGATGCGGGCCTCGCCCTCCAGGACGGTGACGCCGCTGCGCGTCACCGATCCGTCGCTGGTCTTCTCCACCAGCAGCTGCCGGTCCGCGAAGGCGGCCACCTGCGGCAGGTGGGTGACGACCACGACCTGGGCCGACTTGGCGAGCTTCGCCAGCCTGCGCCCCACCTCGACGGCCGCCTTGCCTCCGACGCCCGCGTCCACCTCGTCGAAGAGGTACGTGGGAACCGGGTCGGAGCCGGCGAAGACCACCTCGACCGCCAGCATCACCCGGGACAGCTCACCGCCCGAGGCGCCCTTCGCGATTGGCCGCGGCTGCGCCCCGGGGTGCGGGGCCAGCAGCAGTTCGACCTCGTCGGCGCCCGAGGGGCCGTAGGCCACGGTCCGGCCGCCGACCTCCACCCCCTCGGGGTCGTCGGCCTGCCGGATGTCGATCGTGACCCGCGCGTGCGGCATCGCCAGCGAGGCCAGCTCCTCCGTGACCGCGGAGGCGAACAGCGTGGCCGCCTCCACCCGCGCGTCCGTCAGCGCCTGCGCCAGCTGTGAGAGTTCGGAGCGCAGCCCGTCGCGCTCGGCGGTCAGCTCCGCGATCCGCTCGTCATCGCCGTCGAGTTCCAGCAGCCGCGCCGAACCCTGCTCGGCCCACTCCAGCACCGCTTCCACCGAGTCGCCGTACTTGCGGGTCAGCTGGGTCAGGGCCGCCCGGCGCTCCTCGACGGCGGCCAGCCGCAGCGGATCGGCGTCGAGGTCGTCGGCGTAGCCCGCCAGTTCCCCGGCCACGTCGGCCAGCAGGATGCCCAGCTCCCCGATGCGCTCGGCGAGCACGCCGAGCGCCGGGTCGTGGGAGCGTACGGACTCCAGGGCCCGGTGCGCGCCCGCGACGAGCATGTTGGCGTCGATGGCCTCCGGGTCCTCGGGGTTGCCCCCGAGCGCCCCGTGCGCCACCTGGGCCGCCGACGCGAGCGACTCGGCGTGGCCGAGCCGCTCCGCCTCCGCCGCCAGCTCCACGTCCTCGCCGGGCAGCGGCTCCACGCCCGCGATCTCCTCCAGCCCGAAGCGGAGCAGGTCCGCCTCCTGGGCGCGTTCCCGGGCCCGGGTGGTGAGGGTGTCCAGTTCGACGGCGACGGCGCGCAACCGCCGGTAGGCGGCCGCGTACTTCTCCAGCGGTACGGCGACGGCGTCACCGGCGTACCGGTCGAGGGCCTGCCGCTGCCGGGCCGGCCGCAGCAGCCCCTGCTGGTCGGTCTGCCCGTGGACGGCGACCAGGTCGTCGGCGAGCTCGCCGAGCAGGCCGACGGGCACGGAGCGGCCGCCGACGTGGGCGCGCGAGCGCCCCTCGGCGGAGACGGTCCGGCTGATCAGGAGGGCGCCGTCGTCGAGCTCGGCGCCGGCCTCCTCGGCGCGCAGGGCGGCGGGGGCGTCCGGGCGCATGACGATGCGGCCCTCGACCACCGCCGCCTTGGCCCCGACCCGCACCAGGGCGGGGTCGGCGCGACCGCCGAGCAGCAGCCCGAGGCTGGTGACGACCATGGTCTTGCCCGCGCCGGTCTCGCCGGTCACCGCGGTGAATCCGGGCGACAGCTCGACCACCGCGTCGTCGATGACTCCGAGCGACCGTATCCGCATCTCCTCAAGCACGGGACGACGATACCGAGGTTTCACCGGTGCCATGTGACCTCACCCGCCCAGGGTTCTGCGAACGGACGTGCTATTACGCGAGGGGCACGGGGTCAGTGGGGCGCACCGCGCCACCCGGACACCGGCAGCGCGAACTTCGCCACGAGCCGGTCCGTGAACGATGCGTGGTGCAGCCGGGCGAGCCGTACGGGCACCGCGCCCCGCCGGACCTCGACCCGTGCCCCGGCCGGCAGCTCCAGCATCCGCCGGCCGTCGCACCACAGCACCCCGGGCGGGGTCCCGGGCTGCACCTCGACCGCCAGCACCGAGTCCGGCGAGGTGACCAGCGGCTTCGCGAACAGCGCGTGCGCGCTGATCGGCACCATCAACAGCGCCTCCACTTCCGGCCAGACCACCGGCCCGCCCGCGGAAAAGGCGTACGCCGTGGAGCCCGTCGGGGTCGCGCAGACGATCCCGTCACAGCCGAAGCCGGTCACCGGGCGCCCGTCGATCTCCAGGACCACCTCCAGCATCCGCTCCGGGGACACCTTCTGGACCGCGGCCTCGTTCAGCGCCCAGTCCTGGTGGACCACGTCGCCGTTCGTGCGCACGGTCACGTCGAGGGTCATCCGCTCCTCGACCTCGTACTCCCGGGTCACCACCCGGTCCACGACCTTGTCCAAATCGTCCCGCTCGGCCTCGGCGAGGAACCCCACCCGGCCCAGGTTGACGCCCAGCATGGGCACCCCCGAGCCGCGCGCGAACTCCGCGCCGCGCAGCAGGGTCCCGTCCCCGCCCAGCACGATCAGCAGCTCGCAGCCCGCCAGCACCTCCGGGGTGCACTCGGCCACCAGGTCCACCTCGGGCGGCAGCGGCAGGTCCACCGCCTCGTCCTGGAGGACCCGTACCCCCAGACCGCACCGCAGCAGACCCTGTACGACCAGCTCGGCACTGCGGATGGCCGCCGGCCGCCCGGTGTGCGCGAGCAGGAAGACGGTCCGTCCCACCCCTGAAGCCGAAGAATCTGTCACTGAGGCCCCTCCGCCACTGCCCTGTCGACATCCCCCGGGTCGAGGGCAGGTGCCCCCGCCCGCAGCCAGAGAAAATACTCGACGTTGCCCGAAGGACCGGGCAACGGACTCGCGGTCACCCCGAGCACGCCCAGGCCCAGCTTCCCGGCCTGCGCCGCCACGTCGCGCACCGCCTCGGCCCGCAGCTCCGTGCTGCGCACCACACCTCCGCTGCCGAGCCGGTCCTTGCCGACCTCGAACTGCGGCTTGACCATCAGCACCAGGTCGGCGTCCGGCGCCGTGCAGCGCACCAGCGCCGGCAGGACCAGGCCGATCGAGATGAAGGAGAGGTCGCTGACGACCAGGTCCGCCGGGACCCCGTCGATCTGCTCGACCGTCAGCTCGCGCACGTTCGTACGGTCCTTCACGGTGACCCGGTCGTCGCTCTGCAGCGCCCAGGCCAGCTGCCCGTACCCCACGTCCACGGCCACCACGTGGGCCACGCCCGCCCGCAGCAGCACGTCGGTGAACCCGCCCGTGGAGGCGCCCGCGTCCAGCGCCCGGCGGCCCTCGACCCGCAGCCCCAGCGGCTGGAAGGCCGCCAGCGCCCCGGCTAGCTTGTGGCCGCCGCGGGACACGTAGTCGGGGTCGTCGTCGTCCTTGAGGACCACCAGCGCCGCGCTGGTCTCGACCTGCGTCGCGGGTTTGGTGGCGATGGTCCCGCCCACGGTCACCCGGCCCGCGGCGATCAGCTGCGCGGCGTGCTCGCGCGAGCGGGCCATGCTGCGGCGTACCAGTTCGGCGTCCAGGCGGCGGCGTGCCACTCCTGCCACGTTCGGTTCAGCTCCTGTTTTCGTACGGACCAGGGACGGGCGGTGCGTCCAGCGCGGTCAGCGCCTCGCGCAGCCCCCTGTGCACATCCTCGTACACCGCGACGTGTCCGTCCGCCGTGAGGCCGTCGGCCTCCGCCAGCCGCGCCAGCTCCGCGTCGACCCCGGCGTGGCCGGTGGGGGTGCGTACGACATCCAGCGCCACGGGCCCGGCGGGCGGGGCGGGGCGGTCGTCGGCCGCAGGCCCGTCGTCGGCCCCGGCCGGTCCGTCGCCCTGGGCCACTCCGTCGGCCTCGGCCGCTTCGTCGGTCATGCCCCGACGCTACCCGAAGCGCCCCGCGACCACGTATGGCTCTGCGGTACCGTCGTGATCACGATGGCTACGACCGAGGAGTGCCGCGAAGCACTCGACCGACTCTCCGGCAACCTCGCGGGCGCCGATGGCGCTGTGCGCGGCGCGGCCGCGCTCGACCGCTCCCTCAGCTGCCACATCACGGACCTGGACCGGACCTTCACCGGCCGCCTCGACGGCGGCCGGATCAGGGTCGACGCGGTCTCCCCCGGTCCCCCGGCCACCAAGGCCGAGATCCGGCTGGCGATGACCGGTGACGACCTGGTCGCGATGGTCACGGGCCGGCTGAAGTTCGCCAAGGCCTGGGCCTCGGGCCGGGTCAGGCTGGAGGCCGGGTTCCGCGACCTGCTGCGCCTCAAGAGCCTGCTCTAGCCCGGCCGCGGCCCCGCCCCGAGCCCTGGCTCCGGCCGGGGCTTCCGCTCCGCTCCTGCCGGGACACCAACTCCGCTCCTAGAGCGCCGTCGCGGCGGCGCGGGCCTTCGTACGGGCCCTGCGCGCCGCCGGGATCACCAGCGGCGTGCCCGTCGCGGGGTCGTCGATGACCTGGCAGCTCAGGCCGAACACCTTCTCCACCAGCTCGGCCGTGACCACCGCGGCTGGCGGCCCCTGGGCCACGACCTCCCCGGCGCGCATCGCGATGAGGTGCGTGGCGTACCGGGCGGCGTGGTTGAGGTCGTGCAGGACGGCGACCAGGGTGCGCCCCTGGTTCTCGTGCAGTTCGGCGCACAGGTCCAGGACGTCGAGCTGGTGCTGGATGTCCAGGAAGGTCGTCGGTTCGTCGAGGAGCAGCAGCGGCGTCTGCTGCGCCAACGCCATCGCGATCCACACGCGCTGCCGCTGCCCGCCGGACAGCTCGTCCACGGCCCGGTCGGCCAGTTCTTCGACCCCGGTCGAGGTCATCGACTCGCCCACGATCCGCTCGTCCTCGGGCGACCACTGCCGCAGCAGGCCCTGGTGCGGGTACCGGCCCCGCGAGACCAGGTCGGCCACGGTGATGCCGTCCGGCGCGATCGAGGACTGCGGCAGCAGGCCCAGCGTCCTGGCGACCTTCTTGGCGGGCATCGACCCGATGGCCTGCCCGTCGAGCAGCACCCGGCCGGCCGACGGCTTCAGCATCCGCGACAGGGCGCGCAGCAGCGTGGACTTGCCGCAGGCGTTGGGGCCGACGATCACCGTGAAGGAGTGGTCGGGGATCTCCACCGACAGGTTCTCGGCGATGACCCGCTGGTCGTAGCCGAGGGTCACGTTCTCCGCGGTCAGCCGCTGCACTTGCCCACTCCTCACGTTCCTGGATGTCGCGGTCATATACGTCCCGCCTTGCGTTCGGTGACGAGCAGCCAGAGCAGGTAGACGCCGCCGACCAGCCCCGTCACCACGCCCACCGGAAGCTGGTCGGCGCCGAAGGCCCGCTGCGAGGCCCAGTCGGACACCAGCAGCAGCACGGAGCCCATCAGCCCGGCCGTCAGCAGGTTCCCCCCGGGCGAGCGCGTGAGGCGCCGGGCCAGCTGCGGCGCGGCCAGCGCGATGAAGCTGATCGGCCCGGCCGCGGCGCTCGCCGCGGTGGTGAGCAGGATCGCCGCCAGCATCAGCAGCAGCCGGGTCCGCTCGACCGGTACGCCCAGCGCGTACGCGGCGTCGTCGCCCATCTCCATCATCCGCAGGGCCCGGCCGTGTCCGAGGACCAGCGGGAACAGCACAGCGCAGACCGCGAGCAGCGGCCACACCTGTGCCCAGTCCCGGCCGGCGAGCGAGCCGGTCAGCCAGACCAGCGCCCGGCTGGCCTCGACCAGCTGGGCCTTCGTGATCAGGTACTGGATGACGGCGACGAGCACGGCGGAGGCGCCGATGCCGACCAGGACCAGCCGGTAGCCCTGGATGCCCCTCCCGTACGCCAGCAGGTAGACGGCGATGCCGGCCAGCAGGCCGCCGGCCAGGGCGCCGACGGCCACCGCGCCGGCGCTGCCGCCGAACAGGATGATGACCACGAGCGCGCCGACCGCCGAGCCGTACCCGAAGCCGAGCAGGTCGGGCGAGCCGAGCGGGTTGCGGGAGACCGACTGGAAGACGGCCCCGGACATGCCGAGAGCGGCGCCCACCAGCAGCGCGACCAGCACCCGCGGCATCCGCAGGTCGTTGACGATGAAGTCGTTGGCCGGAGTGCCGTGGCCCAGCACGGTCCGCACGACGTCCCACGGTGCGATCCGGAAGTCACCGGTGCCGATGAGCAGGACCGCCAGGACGAAGACCAGGGCGGTGAGCAGCACCGCGACGGACACGGCCCGCCGGTCGACCCGCAGCGACATCCCGCCGGGCGACCGCAGCGCGCGGGGCCACGCCGACCGGACGGGCTGGTCGGTCGGGAGCTCCGCGGTCACAGTTGGGCCATCCTCTTGCGCCGGACGAGGTAGATGAAGACGGGGCCGCCGACGAGCGCGGTCACGATGCCGACCTGGAGTTCCGCGGGCCGGGTGATCACGCGGCCGAAGACATCGGCGCCGAGCAGCAGCACGGGCGACAGGGCGGCCGAGTACGCGAGCACCCAGCGCATGTCGGGGCCGGTGAAGGCCCGTACGAGGTGCGGGATCATCAGGCCGACGAACGCGATGGGCCCGCAGGCCGCCGTCGCCGCGCCGCAGAGCAGGGTGATGGCGGCCATCGCCGCGATACGGGTCCGCGTCAGGTTCGCCCCGAGCGCCCGGGCCGTGTCGTCGCCCATCGCCATCGCGTTGAGCGGCCGGCCCAGGGTCAGCGCGAGCACGGCCCCGACGAGGAGGAAGGGCGCGACCTGCCGGACGGTGTCCGCGTTGGCCGAGGCCAGCGAACCCACCGTCCAGAACCGCAGCTTGTCCAGGGCCGTGCTGTCCATCAGCTGTACGGCGTTGATGTAGCCGACGAGGGCCGCACTGGCCGCCGTACCGGCGAGCGCGAGCCGCACCGGCGTCGCGCTGCGGCTGCCGCCCAGTACGTAGACGAGGACCGAGACGGCGGCGGCGCCGAGGAAGGCCCACCACACGAACTCGCCCAGCGAGCTCGCCCCGAAGAAGCTGATCGCGGAGACCACGGCGGCCGCGGCGCCGGCGTTGACGCCGAGGATGCCCGGCTCGGCCAGCGGGTTGCGGGTCAGCGCCTGCATCACCGCGCCCGACAGGCCGAGCGCCAGCCCGACCATCAGCCCGAGCAGGGTGCGCGGGACCCGCAGGTCCCGCACCACCACGTCGGAGGGCGTCCCCGTGAAGTGGAAGAGGCCGTGCCAGACCTCGTCGAGGGGCATCTGCCGGGCTCCCACCGCGATGCTCACCACCGCGATCAGCGCGAGCACCGCCAGGGCGGCGAGCAGGCCTGCGGCGCGGACGCCGTGGCGCGGACGGGCCGCGACGGCGGCGGTACGCGCACTCGCCGCGGCGCCCGGTTCGGGTTCTGGGGGACTCTCGACCGACACCAGGTTAGGTTAGCCTACCCTCCGCGCCGTACGGTTCAGAGCCCCAGCCGGGCCAGCGCCTTCTCCGCGTCGAGCGTGCAGGAGCCGTCCCCCGCCGCGCTCCAGGCCGCCGCGCACAGCGCCCGCAGCCCGTCGACCGGCTCCCCGTCCGGCCCCTCGGGCCCGTCGGCCGCGCGGACGCTCCGCAGCTCCAGCGCCTCGGCGCCCGCCACGCAGATCCAGTCGCCGCAGCGCCACGCGCCGTCCTCCTCGGTGACCTCCGGCTGCCCGGTCAGCAGTCCGCGCAGGTCCCGGTCCACGTACGTCGGCCGGTGCCGGGGCTCGGCCCGCACCAACTGGGCGGCGTCCGTCACCCCGGTCAGCACCAGCAGCGAGTCCACCTCCCCGTTGAACGCCCCCTCGATGTCGGTGTCCAGCCGGTCCCCGACCACCAGCGGCCGCTTCGCCCCGGTCCGCAGCACGGTCTCCCGGTGCATCGGGGGCAACGGCTTGCCGGCCACCTGCGGCTCGGCACCCGTGGCGATCCGTACGACCTCCACCGCGGCCCCGTTGCCCGGTCCGATCCCGCGCGCCCCGGGGATCGTCAGGTCGGTGTTGGACGCGAACCACGGCACCCCCCGGTTGACCGCGTACGCCGCCTCCGCGAACCGCGACCACTGCAGCTCCGGGCCGCCGTACCCCTGGACGACCGCCGCGAGCCCCTCCTCGTCGGACGACTCCACCGGCACCAGTCCGCGCTCGCGCAGCGCGACCCGCAGCCCCTCCCCGCCGATCACCAGCACCTTCGACCCCGGCTCCACCTGCTCCGAGATCAGCCGGGCCACCGCCTGCGCCGAGGTGATCACCTCGTCCGACTCGGTCGGGATGCCCAGCTCGCCCAGGTGCCCGGCGACGGCCTCCGGGGTCCGCAGCGCGTTGTTGGTGACGTACGCGAGGTGCATCCCGTCGGCCCGGGCGGCGGCGAGGGACTCCACGGCGTGCGCGATTGCCTTCCCGCCCGCGTACACCACCCCGTCGAGGTCGAGCAGGGCCGTGTCGTACGCCTGGTGCAGACTCCGCTCACTCGCCGCGGGACTGTTCCTGCTCACGCTGGTCATCCTGTCCGCTCCCGATGTGTTCGATCTGTGTGATTCCTCGGTCACCCCCGATCATCCCGCATCCCGAGACGGGTCTTACCATGCACCAATGACCACACCTGGCACCGCTGACCACGGGCTGCGTCTGATCCCGTTCCATGGCCTGCGCTACGTTCCGGAGCGGGTCGGCAGCCTCGCCGCCGTCACCTCACCCCCGTACGACGTGGTCGTACGCCCGGACGGAGTCGATCACCTCGAGTCCGCCGATCCGCACAACATCGTTCGCCTGATCCTGCCCCAGGCCGGCACCCCGGCCGCCCGCAACGAACAGGCCGCGCGCACCCTCCACGACTGGCTGGCCGCGGGCGTCCTCCACGCCGATCCGGAGCCCGCGCTGTACGTGTACGAGCAGCGCAGGGCCGGGCTCATACAGCGGGGGATCATCGGCGCCCTGGCCCTGTCCGACGCCGAGGCGGGCATCGTCCTCCCGCACGAGGACGTCATGCCGGACGTCGTCACCGACCGGGCGGGCCTGATGCGGGCCACCTCGGCGAACCTCGAACCGCTCCTGCTGACCTACCGGGGCGACGACCCCGGCGCGGGCGCGACGGCGGTCGTCGAGCGGACGGCGGGGCGCCCGCCCCTCCTGTCGACCACGACCGAGGACGGCTTCCAGCACCGCCTGTGGGCCATAACCGATCCGGACGAGCTGGCGGCCGTCACCGCCGACCTGGGACACCGCCAGGCCCTCATCGCCGACGGCCACCACCGCTGGGCGACCTATCTGCGCCTCCAGGAGGAGCACGGCTCCCCGTCTCCGTGGGACTTCGGCCTGGTCCTCCTGGTGGACACCGTCCGCTACCCCCTACAGGTCCGCGCCATCCACCGGATGCTGCGCCGCCTGCCGGTCGCCGACGCCCTCGCGGCGCTCGACGGGCTGTTCCGGGTGCGCCCGGTCGACGGGCCGCTCCCGCTCGCCCTGGAAGCCCTGGCGGACGCCTCGGAGCGCGGCAACGCCTTCCTCCTCACCGGCGACGGCGGCTTCCACCTGGTCACCGACCCCGACCAGGCGCTCCTCGACCGCACGGTCCGCCACGACCGCCCGGAGGCCTGGCGCCGGCTGGACGCGACCGTCCTTCACGCCACCCTGCTCGACGCCGTGTGGAACGTCCCGGACACCCCGGAGCACATCACGTACATACACGACACCCCGTCGACGGTGGCCATGGCGGAACGCCACGGCGGCACCGCGGTCCTGCTGCACCCGGTCCGTGAGGACGTCGTACGGGACCTGGCCCGCCAGGGCGTGACGATGCCCCGCAAGTCGACCTCCTTCGGGCCGAAGCCGGCGACGGGCCTGGTGCTGCGCGGCCTGGCCTGACGGCCGGCGAACCGGCTCCGGAAACGCAGAAGGGCGGTACCCCGACCGGGGTACCGCCCTTCTCACGTCACGCCTCAGGCCTTGTCGCGGCCCGAGTCCTGCTCGTCGTCACCGACGGGGGCGACGTCTTCGGCCACGGGCTGCTCCCGCGGCTCGTACTCCTCGTCGTCCTCGTCGTAGTACTCGGCGACGTCGGAGGCGCGCTCGGCCGCGGCGACCTCGGCATCGTCCTCGTCGTCTTCATCCTCGACATCAACATCGACATCAACATCGACGTCATCCTCGTCGTCGACGTCGACGTCATCGGCCGACGCGTCCACGAACTCGACGCCGTCGAGCTCCGCGAGACGGTCGGAGGCGTCGGTCGCCCCGTCCTTGTCCGCCTCGAGGGTCTTGGCGAACCACTCGCGCGCCTCGTCCTCGCGGTCGGCCGCCAGCAGGGCGTCGGCGTAGGCGTACCGCAGGCGTGCGGTCCACGGCTGGACGGTGCTGGAGGCCAGTTCCGGGCTCTGCAGGGTGACGATGGCGGCTTCGAGCTGCCCCTGGTCACGGCGGGCACCGGCGGCGACCAGTCGCATCTCGACCTGGCCGGCCTTGTCCAGCTTCTGCACCTCGGGCTCGCCGGCCATGGCCAGCGCCCGCTCGGGACGGCCGAGGCCGCGCTCGCAGTCGGCCATGACGGGCCACAGCTCGACGGAGCCGGTCATGCGCTTGGCGGCACGGAACTCCGCGAGCGCCTCGCTGTACTTCTGCGTGGCGTACGCGGCGAAACCGGCGGCCTCGCGGACGGCGGCGACGCGGGAGGCCAGACGCAGGGCGATGCGCGAGTACGCGTACGCCCGCTCGGGGTCCTCGTCGATCAGGCGCGCGACCATGACCAGGTTCTTGGAGACCTCCTCGGCCAGCCCCTTGGGCAGGCTCAGGAGCTCCTGGCGCACGTCGGAGTCGATCTCGAAGCCGGTGACGTCGTCGTCGATCGGGAGCCGCTTGACCGGGTCGCGGTCGGAGCGGAAGTCACGGTCGCCGCCACGGTCGTCGCGACCACGGTAGCCACCGCGGTCACCACCGCGATCGTCACGCCCACCACGGAAACCGCCGCGGTCGTCGTCACGGCGCGGGTACGAGGGACGGTCGCCACCGCGGTCGTCACGACGCGGGAAGCTGGGACGGTCGCCGCCACCGCTCCGGTCGTCACGGCCGCCGCGGAAACCGCCGCGGTCGTCGTCGCGACGGGGGTAGGAGGGACGGTCGCCACCGCGGTCGTCACGACGCGGGAAGCTGGGACGGTCGCCGCCACCGCTGGACGGACGACCACCACGGTCGTCGTCACGGCGCGGGTAGGACGGACGGTC
>NZ_JBHXQN010000080.1:0-22271 GCF_042717785.1 Streptomyces sp. NPDC058619 | reverse complement strand
ACCCTCATCACCCTCCTCACCGACACCACACCCACCACCCCAACCCCCCAACCCACCCACCACCACCACAACCGGACGACACCGGAAGCGGGGCTGGTCGCGTCACCGGCCTGATCACCAGGTACGCCGCGGGAGGGGCCGCCGGGTACCGGTGCTCCGGTCCCTCCCGCGGGCTGACGGGCGTACGGCCGTGCGGGCGGCCGGGGGTCAGGCGTCGTCGGCGCTGCCCGGTGTGCTCCGCGCGGAGCCGATCGCGCTGACCACCGCACCCGCGGAGAGTCCTATGGCGAGCCCGAGCCCCACGTTGTCGAGGAACACGCCCACCACCACTCCGGCCACCAGGCCGAGCGGAATCGCGAGGACGGAGATGCCGCTGTTGTCCTGTGCGGCGTCTTGACCGCTTTCATTCCCATGTGTCACCGGATCACTATCGGCGCTCCGTCCACGGCCACGCCACCTCCGGCCAGGGCTTTCACCTCCCCCGACACGCATCCCCTCACCGCCATGCCGGAGGCCGGGTCTTCGTGCCACGCCCCCGCCACCTCCCGGGTGCCGGGGCTACGGACCTCCCGCGCCCCGGCGCCACATGGCCGTCACGTCCAGCGGGCCGACGGACAGCTGCCGCAGGGTGGTGAACCCGAAGTGCCGGTACACGAAAACGTTTTCGGGATCCGCGGTGGTGAGGAACACCCCCGACGCAGGCGGTACGTCGCCGAGCAGGCGGTCCAGGAGGAGCCGGCCGGCTCCGCGTCCGGCCGCCTCGGGGACGACGCCGATGAACTCCAGCGTCCAGGAGCCGGCGGGCACGCCGGCTTCGGTGACGTGCAGGTAGCGCAGGGTCCGCCGCAGAGGGCGCGGACCGCAGCCGAGCAGCGTACGGGCCGCCCATCGCGCCTGCGTTCCGGCCCCGGGCGCGAGCCCGGGCGGGGTCAGGACGGCGGCCGCGGTGCAACGGCCGTCCACCCCCGCCAGGGTGTAGCGGCGTACGCCGGGCAGGGTGGCCTGGGCGCGCAGGGTCGCGTCGAACCACCGCCCCCGCACGGCGGTCGAGGCACCGCAGATCCAGGAGGTGGAGGGTTCCCGGGCGAAGGCGTCGGTCAGCACGCGGGCGCAGTCGGCCACGAACGCCTGCCCGTTGACCCCGGGTACGGATTCCGGCGCGGGCACCGGCTCAGGCATCGCGGCGCCGCCGCTCCATCGGCGCCTCCGGTACGAGATGGCACACCAGGAGCTTCAGGAAGAACAGGGGTGCGAACCAGGCGAGGGCAGCGGGCACCTCCAGCCAGAAGAGGTTGAGGAGGACGGCGGTCATGAACACGGCCATCGACAGCGGCCGTTTGAGCTGGAGCGGGGTGAACTCCACGGCGAGGGCGCCCGTCAGGAGCAGCGCGGCGTTGCCGAGCGTCCAAATCCAGTCCCCGGAGAGCACGACCAGGCCAATCGCCGCGAGGTGCAGCAGGTGCGCACTGACGAACAGCAGGCGGGCCCGCCGGACTCCGGGGGCCTCGCGGTGGTACCAGCGCTTGGCGGCGTTGCTGGCGTTGGTCAGCACCCCGCCGATCAGGTCGAGCCCGGCCAGCACCACGACGACCAGTTGTACGGTGCTCCACGCGCGGGCGGTCCCGGTGGACCAGATCCCGGCGGCGAGCACGCCGGCGCACACGATCGCGCCCGCGGCCTCCACCGCAGACTCGGCGCGGGTCTTGCCCGGCCCCATGAACCGGTCCAGGCCTCCCGCCCAGCCGGGCGCGGTCGGCGGTATCTCCCAATCGATGCTCAGGTCAGCCCGCACGTCCGCCGCCCTCCCCGCTCGCGCTGCCGCCCCCGCCGCCCGGGGCGGTGCCCCCGGGCGCGGTCCACAGCCCGCGCAGCAGGCTCCACACCTGCTCCTCCCCGTCCCCGCCCCCGTCCGCGGCCGGTGCGGAGCCGCCGGCTTCCGTCTCCCGCAGGGCGGCCAGCGCCCAGGCGTCGGCGGCCCGGAAGACCGCGGCGGTGGCCGCGACCAGCAGTTCGCGGTCGATGTCGGGCCGGACGACGCCGAGTTGGCGCCCGTTGTCGACCACCGCGCCGAACCAGCCGATCCACTGCCCGTCCCCCGCGTGCGCGAGGGACGCGTCGGCGAGGGCGAGGTCGTCGGCGTGCGCGTACAGGTGGGTCACCAGGGCCTTCGACCCCTGGTCCAGCCGCGCCCAGAACTCCTCGGCCCGCCCGGCCGGCCTCCAGGGCCCGAGCGCCCCGAGCAGGCGCTCCCGCACCCCGTCCAGGACGGCCCCGAGCAGGTCGTCCCGGCCGTCGAAGTACTGGTAAGCGGCGGTCTTCGAGAAGCCCGTCGCTTCGATGATCTTGTTGTACGAGGCGGCTTCGGCCCCGTAGTCGGCGAAGTGCCGCCGGGCGACGGCCAGGAAGTGCTCCTGACGGCCGGCCGGCAGCCGCTCGAATCGCGGAAGTGGCATGAACCGACAGTACGCACCGTTAGGGTGTACCGCTAGTACACCCACCTGTGCTCAGCTCGATCCCGGGGCCCCGGCCCCCGTGAACCACTCCGGATCGGAGCGGCGCACCTGGGCCCGTCAGGTCAGCCGGCGATCAACGACCCTGGAGGGACTTGACGTTGTCGCCGAAGGTCCAGCCCTTCGAGCCGTCCCAGTTGATCGACCACGTCATGAGCCCCTTCAGCGAGCCGCCGAACGCGTTCCACGCCTGGCCGACGAGGGCCGGCGACATGTGGCCGCCCCCCGCGCCGGGCTGGGCCGGCAGGCCGGGTACCTGCTTGTCGTAGGGCACCTTGACGGTGGTGCCCTGGATGGTCAGGCCGTTGTTCAGGCACGTGGTCTGCGCCGTGAAGCCCTGCACGGTACCGGCCTGGTAGGAGTCGCCGGAGCAGCCGTACATGCTGCCGTTGTAGTACTGCATGTTCAGCCACCACAGCCGGCCGTTGTCCGCGTACTTCTTGATGATCGGCAGGTAGGAGCCCCAGATCGACCCGTACGTGACGCTTCCGCCGGTGACGTACGCGGTCTCGGGGGCCATCGTCAGGCCGAAGCCCGCGGGCATCTGGGCCAGCACGCCGTCGATGATGCGCATCAGGTTGGCCTGGGAGGCGGACAGCGTGTTGATGTTGCCACTTCCGGACAGGCCGGTCTCGATGTCGATGTCGATCCCGTCGAAGTTGTACTTCTTGAGGATCGGGACGACGGTCGCCACGAAGCGGTCGGCGACCGTACTGGAGCTCAGGTCGATGCCGGCGGTGGCACCGCCGATCGACATCAGGATCGTCGCCCCGGCCGCCTTGGCCTGGCACATCTCGGCGGGGGTCGAGACCTTGACGGTCGCGTCCATCCCGTCCTGCCACAGGACGGTGCCGTCCGAGAGGATCACCGGAAAGGCGGCGTTGATGACGTTGTAGCCGTGCGCCGCGATCCGGCTGTCCGTGATGGGGACCCAACCCATGCCGAGGTGGACACCGTTCGCGGCGCCGTCCCAGTTCTCCGCCGGGGTCCGGGCGGGGACCGACATCGCGCGGCGACGAACGTGAAGTGCGCGGCTTCCGACGGAACATGGCGTGCTCGCTTCCCGCCGAGCGCCATGGACATGACCGGCGCGTGGGGGCGTGACGCCCGGCTCTGGGTGAGGTGCGGACAGGTGGGGCTGTGCCGGACCGGATCGTAGGAGCCGCCGGAAGCGCGGTCAATAGGTCTGGACCAACAAGAAGAGTCCTGACTGAACCCCTGAGCGCTTCCCTCGGCCCGGTACGCCACGGCGGTCGATTGCAGCGGGCCGGACCGGTCGCACGCGGACCGACGGCCGGCCCGGAAGGGGACGTCACCCGCCGTACTGAGGGCGCCGTCCAGGTACGGGTGTCCCCGCCCCGGCGCTCCCGCCGCCCCGCGCGACCGCGCTCCTGCACCGCGGCGATCCGGGCGACCTCGGCCATGTCGACGTCCCCGTCGAGGCGGGCCTCAAGGTGGTCCAGCCCGCGGTTCGTCGCAGTCCGCGAGGCACTTGCCACCCTGCTCGGCAAGGACGACGGGGGCGCCTCGGTTTGCCGTCCAGCTCGACGGCGAGCGCGCGGGTGGACCTGCTGGTGCGCCGGTGGCCCCGACGACGAGCGGGGGCGCGTGCCGGGTGAGGAGGGCGTCGCGTCGCCCATGGCGCGCCGGGTGGCCTCCCTTCGACCGGCCTTCAACCTGCCGGGTTCGGCGGTTCGACCGGCCGCGGAGTGCGGGGCGGGGCCAACGGACCGGGTGGCCGTCGGGCCGTCGGCGAGCCGGCAACCGTCGCCCAGGGGCATCAGCTCGTACGGGCTGATCGGGGCCGTGGCGGCGGGGGCTTCAGTCGGGCGTGGGGGGTTGGTGCAGGCCGAACGGGGTTCCCTGGTCGTCGTGGCAGAGCTGGAAGCGGCCGAACCGGGCGATCGAATCGTCGCCGCCGCCCAGCTCGACGTCGTCGACCGTGCCGCCGAGTTCGCGGACCCGTACGAGCGCCGCCCGCATGTCGTCGACGCGGAAGAACAGGTAGGGGCTCGCGCCGGCGTCGTGGCCGTGCAGCCCCCCGGGCACGTTGGGCGTGCGGATCGCGAAGCCACCGCCGTCGGTCGTGCCCGGCTCGAAGGTCCAGCCGAACAGCCCGCCGAAGAACGTACGGGCCTGCTCGGCGTCGCCCACGCCGAGCTCGAAGAAGGAGACCTCGCCGGCCATGTAGGACTCCCGTCACGCTGTGCGGAGGCTGCCTCACCCACCGTACGCCGGGCCCCGTACGCCTGCACCCGCCCGCGCGCCAGTGCTCCGGGCGGGCGCCGCTCCCGCCGGGGCGCGCCCGGCGGAGGCCCTCCGCATACTGGATGGGACAGAACGACGGGTGGAAGGGGCGCCTCGTGCCATCGGTCCGGCCGGGGGGCGACGCCCGCGGCGGCCCGTTCCGGTCCGAGCCGGGAACCCTGCTGGAGCACGTGGCGGTGGCCGTCTTCGGTCTCGGCGACGACGGCCTCGTCCACTACTGGGGGCCGGGCGCCCAGGACCTCTTCGGCCACGAGGCCGCCTCCGCCCTGGGACGGCCAGGCGCCCTGCTGTTCGCCGACGACCCCGACGGCTCGCGCAACCCCGACGGCTCCGATGACCCCGGCTCCTCCGGCGGCAACGCCGCCGACGTCTGCGCCGCACTCGTGGAGCGGGCCCGCACCCAGGGCTACTGGCGGGGCCGGCTCACGGCGCGGCACCGGGACGGCAGCTCCTTCGCGTGCGGCTTCCGGGTCTTCCCCGTACAGGGCGCCGGCGGCCGGTCGGTGGTGATGGGCCTGGCGAGCCGCAGCGACGAGCTGGACCGGGTCAAGACGAACCTGGCCTTCCTCGACGCCCTCTTCGAGACCTGCCCCATCGGGCTGGTCATGCTCGACGAGGACCTCCGTTACGTCCACCTCAACCAGGCGCTGGCGGACATGGACGGGATCCCCGTGGCGGAGCACATCGGGCAGCCCGTGGACGAAGTCATGATCATGTCCGACGGCGGCGAGTACCGGCGCATGGTCAAGACGGTCGCCGGCGGCGGGGTGCCGGTCGTGGGGACCCTGGTGGGCCTGCGCACCCGGGGGCATCCGGACCGCGACCAGGTGCGGTCGGTCAGCTTCTTCCCGCTCAGCGGGGTCGCCGGCTCCCGCCCGGGCGTGGGCGGGCTGATGGTGGACGTGACGGACCGCGAGCGAGCCATTCTGGAAGCCACCGCCGCCCGCAGTCGCCTCGCCCTGCTGGACCGGGCCTCCGCACGCATCGGGACCACCCTGGACCTGCGCCGCACGGCCCAGGAGCTGGTCGGCGCCGTGATGCCGGACTTCTGCGACGGCGCCGTGGTCGAAGTCGTGGAGTGGATGGACGACACCGAGCTGTTCGACCCCGACCGCCCGCTGATCACCCGCCGGATCGCCTCGGGGACGGTCCTGCCGCCCCCGGCCACCGAACTCGTCAGCGGAGTGGAGCGCGTGCGGTACCCGCCCGGCTCCGTCATCCACGACATGCTGCGCACGGGCCGGCCCGTGTCCGCCGTGGTCGACGCGGACTTCCTCGCCCGGACCGTCCTCATCGAGTCCCGCGCCCGGCTCCTGTCCGAGAGCGGGGTGGCGTGCATCCTCGTCGCCCCGCTCATCGCCCGGGACACCGTGCAGGGGCTCGTCATCTTCGGCCGGTCCGCGGACCGGCCCGCCTTCACCGGGGACGACCTCGCCCTGGGCGGCGAACTCGCCTCGCGGGCCGCGATCTGCCTGGACAACGCGCGTCTGTACGGCCGCGTCCAGGACATCTCGCTCACCCTCCAGCGGGCCCTGCTGCCCGATGTCCTGACGACGGGCCCGTACGTGGACGTGGCCCACCGCTACCTGCCCGGCAGCCGCATCACCGAGGTCGGCGGGGACTGGTACGACGTGATCGGCCTCCCGGGCGACCGGGTCGCGCTCGTGGTGGGCGACGTGATGGGCCACGGCGTGCCCGCCGCCACCGCCATGGGCCGGCTCCGCATCACCACCAAGGCACTGGCGGCGCACCACGAACGCCCCGACGGGCTGCTCGCCGAGCTCGACGCCTGCGCCCAGGAGGCCGGCACCGAGCTGGCGACGTGCCTCTACCTCGTCTACGACGCGACGACCGGCCGCGCCCTGATCGCCGGAGCGGGCCACCCGCCGCCGCTGGTGCTCCGGCCGGACGGCACGGTCGACACCATCGACGAGGTCCTGGGCATCCCCCTCGGTGTCGGGGGCCTGCCCTTCCGGACGGTGGAGCGGGCACTGCCCGACGGCGCGGTCCTCGTCCTCTACACGGACGGCCTCATCGAATCCCGCGGCCGGGACATCGACGCGGGCCTCGAAACGCTGCGTGCCGAAGTGCGCCGGGCGGCCGGGCCGCTGGAGGCGATGGCGGACCGCATCCTGACGAACCTGCTGCCCGACCCGCCCACCGACGACACCGTCCTCGTCCTGGCCCGCGTCCACCGCAGCCGGTGCGGGCCCGCGGGCCCGACCGCGGACCCCGGCGCGGACCCGGCTACAGGCTCAGCCGGGCGTTGACCAGGTAGCGGACCTGCTCGGACAGCTCCTCCCTGCGGGCGCCGCCCCCGACGCAGCGCAGCTCGCCCTGGAGTGCCTGCTCGGTGCGCAGCACCGTGTTGCGGGGCACCGGTACCCGCTGTCCGGGCTTCTCGGTGAACGGCTGGAGCTCCGCGGCCACGACCTGGGCGTCGTCGGACGTGCCGTGGCGGAGCGAGAGGAACACCCGGGAGAGCCAGTCGGCCGGGATCTTCACCATGAAATCATCCATAACGGCACAACGACCGACCGTCGCGACCGTGACGGACCTGCCGCGGACAGGTCCCGGGCCGCGGTGCGCGGTGCGGTCCGCGGACCCCGGTCGGCGGGTACCGACGACGGGCCGCAACCGACGACGGCCGGCGCCGCACGGAGGCACTACCGGCCGTCGGGCGCCACAGATCAGGCGTCGTCTCCCCGGGCCGCGGCGCCGACGAGCTCTTCGAGCAGGTCCTCCATGGTGACGAAGCCGATCACGGCGGCCGCGGCGCCCGTCACGGCGGCCAGGTGCGTGCCCGCAGCCCGCATCGCGGTCATCGTGTCGTCGAGCGGGGTTTCGAGGGACACCTTGATGATCGGGTGGAGGGCGCTGCGCGGGAACGGCGCGGTGCGGTCGGCCGCCGCGAGGGCGTCCTTGATGTGCAGGTAGCCCAGTATCTCCGCGTCGGGTCCGGCGACCGGCAGACGGGAGTAGCCGTGCTGCGCGGCGGTCCGCTCCAGGGCGCGGGGGGTGATGTCGCGGCCGACCGTCACGACGCGGTCCAGCGGCACCATGATGTCGCCGACGGGCCGCTTGCCGAGTTCGAGTGCGTCGCGCAGGCGCTCGCCGTCTTCGGGGGCGAAGAATCCGGCGGCGCTGGAGTCCTTGACCAGGCGGGCGAGTTCGTCGTCGGTGAAGACCGCGCCGACCTCGTCCTTGGGCTCGACCTTCAGCAGGCGCAGCAGGACGTTGGCCAAGGCGTTGATGCCGAAGACGAACGGTCGCAGCGCCCGGGTGAGGGCCACCAGCGGCGGGCCCAGGAGGAGTGCGGTGGGTGCCGGGGCGGCGAGGGCGATGTTCTTGGGGACCATCTCGCCGACCAGCATGTGGAGGTAGGTGGCGAGGGTGAGGGCGATGACGAAGGCGATCGGGTGGATCAGTGCTTCGGGTACGCCGAGGGCTTCGAAGGGGGGTTCCAGGAGGTGGGCGATGGCGGGTTCGGCGACGGCGCCCAGGACGAGGGAGGAGACGGTGATGCCGAGCTGGGCGGTGGCCATCACCGCGGAGAGGTGTTCGAGTCCCCACAGGGTGGTCCTGGCCCGGAGGTTGCCCTTGGCCGCGGCGGGTTCGATCTGGCTGCGGCGTACGGAGATCAGGGCGAACTCGGCGCCGACGAAGAAGGCGTTGGTGATCAGGGTGAAGGCACCGATCAGCAGCTGGATCGCGGTCATCGGCCCTGCTCCTGGAGGGTGGTGGCGGTATCGGCCGGGGGTGCCGTGACGGTGACCCGGTCGGCGCGGTGGTGGTCGACGTCGAGCACGGACAGTTCCCAGCCCTCGACGCTGACGGTGTCGCCCTCGGCGGGGATCCGCGCCAGCTCGGTGGCGATCAGCCCGGCGAGGGTCTCGTACGGACCCTCGGGAACGTCGAAGCCGATCTCCGCCAGCTCGTCGAGCCGGACGCTCCCGTCGGCCTCCCACACGCGGCGGCCGTGGTGTTCCGCGGCCTCGATGAGATCGGGGACCTCCAGGGGGTCGTGCTCGTCGCGGACCTCGCCGACGACCTCCTCGACGATGTCCTCGACCGTGGCGACGCCGGCGGTGCCGCCGTACTCGTCGATGATCACGGCCATGGTGCGCGACCGGCGCAGCCGCCCGAGCAGGGTGTCGACCGGCAGGGAGTGCGGCACCATCAGCGCGGACGTCATGAGGTCGGCGACCGGGGTGACCGGGCGCATCTCCTCGTCCAGGGCCAGGACGTCGCGGATGTGGACGGTGCCGACGACCTCGTCGAGGCTGTCGCGGTAGACGGGGAACCGGGACAGGCCGGTCGCCAGCGTCAGCTTCGCGGCGTCGGCGGCCGTCGCGTGCAGTTCCAGGGCCTGGACGTCGACGCGCGGGGTCATCACGTTCTCCGCGGTCAGCTCCGCGAGGTGCAGGGTCTTCACGAAGAGCTCGGCGGAGTCCGCCTCGATCACGCCCTCGCGGGCGGAGTGCCGGGCGAGGGCCACGAGCTCTTCCGGGGTGCGGGCGGAGGCCAGCTCCTCGGCGGGCTCCAGGCCGAAACGGCGCACGAGGCGGTTCGCCGTGTTGTTCAGGTGGCGGATCAGCGGGGCGAACGCGGTGGTGAAGCCGCGCTGCGGACCGGCGACGACCTTCGCGACGGCCAGCGGGCGCGAGATCGCCCAGTTCTTCGGAACCAGCTCACCGATCACCATCAGCACGACGGTGGACAGGGCCACACCGAGCAGGGTGGCCGTGGTCGCCACGGCCCCTGCCGGGAGCCCCAGCGAGGTCAGCGGGCCGCGCAGCAGCGCGGAGACGGACGGCTCGGCGAGCATGCCGATCACCAGCGAGGTCACGGTGATGCCCAGCTGGGCACCGGACAGCTGGAAGGTCAGGCGCTTGGCGGCCTTCAGGGCACTTTCGGCGCCCCGCTCGCCCGCCTCGGCGGCGCGTTCGAGCTCACTGCGCTCGACCGTGGTCAGCGAGAACTCGGCGGCCACGAACACCGCGCACGCCAGCGTCAGAGCGAGGGCCAGGAGCAGCAGCAGGATTTCGGTCACCGTGCTACCCCCGTTCCCGTCGCAAGAATCCGCCGGCAGGGCGTGGCACGGCTCGGACTGGGAGGTTCACCCATTGCGGGTCTACTGCTCCTTCTTCTACTCGGTGGGCCGCCGTGCGGCGGCCCCGCGGGGTTCCGCGGTGGGGAGGGTCCCCACCGCAATCGTAAAGGGCGGGCAAAGGTGCCACGTCGGGCACCCCGCTTCACCCTACGGTTCTACAACTCTGTAGAGGATGAGAACGGACCGCTCTACCGGTCCGCCGTCCGGGTGAAGCGGGACCCGGGGCCGCGTCTCATAGCATCTTCTTTTCTTCATACGCATACATTCTTGGCCTGTCCGGGCACCCCGGGCCGAGGGCCGGCCGGCACGGCGGCGTCCCGGCCCCGGTTGCCGGTGTTGCGGTCCGAACCCGACCGGGAGAGTGCCCCCCATGCGTTCTCGTATCGCCGCGGCTGCCCTGATCGCCGCCCTGTGCCTGCCCCTCGCCGCGTGCACGTCGGCGGATACCGCCGGACCCGTCCTGGGAGCCGCGGGACCCCAGGCGCCGTCCGCGGCGAAGGCCGTCCCCGACGCGCTCCGCTTCACGGCGAAGACCGTAGACGGCTCGGACTTCGACCCCGGGTCGCTGGCGGGCAAGCCCGTGCTGCTGTGGTTCTACGGGGCGACCTGCGCGGAGTGCCCCGCACAGGCCTTCGAGACCGCCGCGCTCGCCGACCGGCACCTGGGCCGCGTCCACGTGGTCGCGGTGGCCGGACCGGGCGCCGGCGCCGGCCTCCAGGGCTTCGCCGCTCCCTCGACGGGCGGCTCTGTGACCCATCTCGCCGACGGGCAGCACGCGCTGCGCGACCGCTTCCGCGCCGAGGGGGTCAACACGTACGTCCTCCTCGACGAGGACGGCGAGGACGTCTACCGGGGCAGCGGCGCCGACACGGGGAGCCTGGACCGCGAGCTGGCCGCGCTCGTCGACGAGGGCTGAGCGACACGGCCGGGAGGGCACCGCGCCTACGGCGGGGTCGCACCTTCAGCGGGGTCGCCGCCGCCTTGAGGATGAAGAACAGGGTGAACGCGGCGTCCGCCGGGGACAGGGCGGAGGCCGCCGCCCCCACCGTGGCACCCCAGGCGGCCGGCCCGGCCGCGGTGAACACCGGCGGCCACCGCAGGGCGCGGCCTCTGGGAGTTCAGCCGACCCCTTCCTCGTCGGTCTGTGCGAGGAGACCGCGCAGCAGCTGCTCGTCCCCCGGCGTGAGCGAGGTGACGAAGCTGGCGAGCACCGCCTGCCGGTCGGCCTCGCCGTCGAGCACCTTGCGCATGCGCAGCGCGGCGAGCCCCGCCTCGTCGGCCACGGGGACCCACTCGAACGAACGGCCCGCGCGCTCGCGGGCGACCGCGCCCTTGGCGTGCAGCCGCGTGAGGATCGTCATCACCGTGGTGTAGGCGAGGGTTCCGGGGAGCCGTTCCTGCACCCAGCCCGCGGTGACCGGTCCCGGCGCGCCGCCGAGGACGGCGAGGACCTCGGCCTCCAGCTCGCCCCGGCCCCGTCGTGGGGGCAGCGCGTCCCCCGTGCCGTGCCGGGTTCGCATCCTCAGGCCTCCCGTCCGGGGATCGCGTGTTCCACGTGAGGTGCGGCCCATCGTACTGAGCCCGCGGGAACCCTCCGCCGGGCGGCGGGGAACGGCCCGGCCGCCGGGCCGCTGCGCCGGCCCCGACGGCCGTGGGCCGTACCCCCGCCCCGGATCAGGCGGGCCGCTCCCCCTCGGCCGGCCTCCCACCCGCCGGCCCGCCCGCCTCCCGCTCCGGTGTCCGTCCCGGGCTCCGCTCCGGCGTCCCGTCCGCCGGCGCTGTGGTCCCCGTGACCGTCTCCGCCGCCGGGTCCTCGTCGCTCTCCTCCGCCGCTTCCTCGGCGGCCCGCACCTGCGCGGCGAACTCCTTCTCCGAGATCCGCTCCAGCGTGCCGCCGTGCCGCCGCGCGAGGTCGTCGCCGGGCTGCGGCGAGGACTCGCGCAGATCCACCACGAGGAGCGAGGCCCCCTCGTCGACCCGCCTGCTCAGCATGATCAGGCCCGCGCCGCCCTCCAGCAGCTGCTGGTTCTCGGCGGCGCCGCCGAGCGCCGCACCCGCCGCCGTGCCCAGCAGCACGCCGAGCGGCCCGCCCAGCAGGCCGACGAGGCCGCCGACCAGCCCTGCGCCCGCCGTCGTGATGCCGGCGCCGCTGACATGGCTCTCCGGTACGTCGAGCAGCCCGTCGGCCGAGCGTTCCACGACCGCCGCCTGCCGCAGCCCCGGCAGGTCGAGCGCCTCCTGGAACGCCGCACGGCCGGCGGCCGGCCCGGTGAACGAGATCAGCAGCACCTGGTGGCTCTCCGCCATGTCGCTTGTCCTCCTGCACTACCCGCCGAGCACTCCCCGGTCCCCCAGTGGAACCCGCGGCCGCGCCGCCCGCCTCCCGCGACACGCCACCGCCCGCCCGGGCCGCACGGGCCTGCTCGCGCCGTCCACCAATCCGCGGCCTCGGGCGCTACGAAGAACGGATGAACGGGCCGCCGGGCATCCGGCAAGGCGACAGCCGCCCCGGATCCTGGAGGACGTGTGATGAGGGCCGTTGCCGACCGGTTGGCGGAGTTGCTGGACCACTTCTTCGCCGGTCCCCTCCCCGTGCGCCTGCGCGCGTGGGACGGGACGGAGGCGGGCCCCGCGGACGCCCCCGTGATCGTCCTGCGCTCCCCGCGGGCCCTGCGCCGGCTGCTGTGGCAGCCGGGCGAGCTGGGGCTCGCCGAGGCCTACATCACCGGTGACCTCGACATCGAGGGGGACCTGGCGGAGGGCCTCGGCGCGGCCTGGCAGTCCGTGCGCGACCACGGCCGCGTCCGGCCGACCGGCGCCGGATGGGCCCAGGTCACGAGCCTCGCCGTGGGTCTGGGCGTGGTCGGCCTGCCTCCCCGTGCGCCGGACGCGCCGCGGGCCCGGCTCGGCGGGCGGCTGCACAGCTCCGCCCGCGACCGGGCCGCGATCAGCCACCACTACGACCTGTCGAACGAGTTCTACTCCCTCCTCCTCGACCCGTCGATGGCCTACTCGTGCGCCTACTGGACCCGGCCCGACGACCCCGCGTACGGCCTGGAGCAGGCGCAGCACGACAAGCTGGACCTGATCTGCCGCAAGCTCGCGCTCCGCGAGGGATCCCGGCTGCTCGACGTCGGCTGCGGCTGGGGCGCCCTCGGCCTGCACGCCGCCCGCTTCCACAAGACGCGGGTGACGGCGGTGACCCTCTCCCGCCGGCAGCGCGACTTCGTGGCGGACCGGGTGGAGCGCGAGGGACTCGGCGACCTCGTCGACGTCCAGCTGCGCCACTACCGGAACATCGACGCCGGCGGGTACGACGCCGTCACGGCCGTCGAGATGGGCGAGCACGTCGGCGACGCCGAGTACCCGGCCTTCGCCTCGTTGCTGCACGGTGCGCTGCGGCCGCACGGCCGCCTGCTGGTGCAGCAGATGTCCCGCGGCGCCAACGCACCGGGCGGCGGTGCGTTCATCGAGGCGTACATCGCCCCCGACATGCACATGCGGCCTGTTGGCCGGACCGTCGGGGTCCTGGAGGGGGCCGGTCTCGAAGTCCGCTCGGTCGAATCCCTGCGCGAGCACTACACCCGTACCATCGATGCCTGGCGCGGGACGCTCGAGGACCGGTGGTGCGAGTTCGACTCCCTGGTCGGCGAGACGACCGCGCGCGTCTGGCGGCTGTACCTGGCGGGGAGCTCGCTGGCCTTCGCCGAACGGCGCATGGGGGTGGACCAGATCCTCGCCGTACGGCCCGCGCGCGACGGCGGGTCCGCGATGGCGCCCACGCCGGCCGACTGGTACCCGGCACCGGAGGGGGCGCGTTGAGACGTACGGGAACGCGGGAGGACACGATGGAGCCGACGACGGTGGACGCGCACGACGCCCTGGCGGTCCGCTGGGCGCCCTTCGCGCCCCGGGCCGCCGTGCTGGTGCTGAACGGCGGGCGGGCGGACGCCCTGGAGGCGCCGCCCCGGTTGAACCTGCCCGCCCTGCGGATGCGCCCCTTCGCCACCGACATCATCCGCGCCACCCATCACGACCACGTCCTGGTCGGGCACGTGCGCTACCGGCACCGCGGCTGGAACGGCGGGCGGGCGGACGCGCTCCAGGACGCCCGGGAGGCCCTGGGGGCCCTGCTGCGCACGGCGGGCGACGTCCCGGTGGTGCTCGTGGGCCACTCCATGGGCGGCCGCGCGGCCCTGCGGCTGGCCGGCGACCCCCGCGTGCGCGGGGTCGTCGCCCTCGCGCCCTGGTGCCCGCCCGGTGACCCGGTCGACCAGTTGCGCGGCCGGTGCGTCGCCGCACTCCACGACCCGGCCGACCGCGTCACGTCGGCGCGGGAGACCTGGGAGCTCCTCAACCGCGCCGACCGGATCGGCGCGCACACCCTCGCGGTGCCCATGGCGGTCGGGGGCCACGCGATGCTGCGCGACGCCCGTGCCTGGCACCGCACCACCACGTCCCTGACCCTCGGGCTCCTCGGCCTGGTCCCGCTGCCGGACGCCCTGGCCGGCCGGGTTCAGCGGGGCAGCGCGGAGTAGTAGCGGCGGCAGGCGCGGAGCATGCCCTCGTCGGAGAGGGTGAACACGTCGACGAAGTCCCGTTGCTGCGGCGAGAGCCGGCCCATCGCGACGACGCAGTCCCCTTCGGCGACGATCCGGATGATGTCGTGGCGCGCGCCGCGGGCCCCGGGGCCCTCCAGGTCGGGTCCCAGCGGGCCGGCGTGCAGGAGGGAGCCGTAGCCGTCGAGGTCGCCGCTGTCGAGGTAGTGGTACGCGAGGCGTACGTGGTCGACCCCCGAGTCGGTGATGACGGAGCTGGGCGGGATCCGCCTGGTGTACCGACGGTTCATGGGACGTCCTTTCGTACGGCCGCGTCCCCTCCGGAAGGCGGCAGGTACACCCTGCGCCAGATGCGCAACTCGGGGCTATCCCCGCCCTATCACCGGCGCGGACGCCCCCTGAGCCGTCCACCGGCCACGATGGCCGGAACCGGCACCCCCTGTGGCCCCCCACGAAATCTCCACACCATGGACAACCGGAGACGTGTTCGGGAAGACTGATCCCCCGCTCCACCCGTATTCCCTCCCGGCTCGACCGTGTCGTGCACACGGTGCGAGCGGGATCAGGCATGCCCCAGCTGGGAGACTCATGACCGTTTCGCCCGGCGGGGTTCCGCCGACCCCGGACGCGGTGGTTTTCCGGATCCTCGGACCGTTACAGGTGACCGGCCACGCGGGGCCGGTGCGCATCCCCCCGGGCCGGCAGGAGGTCATCCTCGCCGCGCTGCTGCTGGAGGCGAACCGGGTGGTCAGCACGGACTACCTGGTCGACCTGATCTGGGACGACGAGCCCCCGGACACCGCGCGCACGCAGGTGCAGATCTGCGTGTCCCGGCTCCGCAAGCTGTTCAGCTCGGCGGCGATCGCCGCCGCCATCACCACCCGGCCCCCGGGGTACGTCCTCAAGACCGAGGGCGACCTCGTCGACGCAGCGATGTTCGCCCGTACGGTGGCCGACGCCCGCGCGCTGGCCAAGCAGGGCGGACTGACCGGGGCGGTGGAACTACTGCGCGCGGCAGCAGAGTTGTGGCAGGGCGACTGCCTGAGCGGGGTGTCCAGCGAGACGCTGCGCAGCAAGGCACTGCAGCTGGACGAGGAGCGGCTCACCGCGGCCGAGACCCGGATCGAGCTGGAGCTCGACCTGGGCCGCCACCACCAGCTGGTCGGGGAGATCCAGCTGCTGGTACGGGTCCACCCGCTGCGGGAGCGGCTGCGCGGGCAGCTGATGCTGGCCCTGTACCGCTCGGGCCGGCAGGCCGAGGCCCTGGAGAGCTACCGGGTCGGGCGCGAACTGCTGGTGGAGGAGCTGGGCCTGGAGCCGGGCGGCGAGCTGCGGGCGCTGGAGTCGGCGATCCTGGCGGGCGAGGTCCCGCCGCCGTACCGTCCGGCCGCCGGCGGCTACGGCGGCGCCGTGGAGGCAGCGGGCACCGATGACGCGGGGGCGGCGGTGCCGGTCTCCGGGTCGGGTCCGGAGCCGGCCACGGCTTCCGGTGCGATGGCCGCGGACCACGGCCGGCCCGCCGCCCCCGGCGAGCCGTCCGGTGCGGTGCCGGGTCGGGCGCCCGCGCTCCCGGCGGCGGACGGGGCGGCCGCGTACCGGGACGAGGTCCCGCGCCAACTCCCGGCCGACACATCCGACTTCGTCGGCGACGAGGAGCAGATCGCCCGGATCGAGCGGACGCTGCTGGGCGAGGGCGGCCGGCGCGCGGTCGGGCTGGCCGTGGTGGTGGGCAAGCCCGGTACGGGCAAGTCCACGCTGGCCACGCACATCGCCCACCGGCTCAGTGAAACCGGCTTCCCCGACGGCCAGTTGTACTGCGACCTGCGGGGCACGGGTGCTCCCGCGACCTCCGCCGAGGTGCTGGGCCGGTTCCTGCGGGCGCTCGGCATTCCCGGGGCGGTGATCCCCGAGTCGCAGGACGAGCGGGCCGAGATGTACCGGACCCTGATGGCCTCCCGCCGGGTGCTGGTTGTACTGGACGACGCGGCGTCCGAGAGCCAGATCCGGCCGCTGCTGCCGGGCAGCCGCAGCTGCGCGGTGCTGGTCACCAGCCGGGTCCGGCTCACCGGACTGCCCGGCGCGCACCGGGTCGAGCTCGACGTCATGAGCACCGAGCACGCGCTGGAGCTGCTGGTCCGGGTGATCGGCGCGGACCGGGTGCAGCGCGAGGGGGTGGCGGCCGAGGCGCTGATCCGTACCGTGGGCGGCCTGCCGCTGGCGCTGCGGATCGTGGCCGCCCGGCTGGCGGCCCGCGCGCACTGGACGCTGGCGTCGATGGTGCACCGGCTCGCCAACGAGCGGCACCGCCTGGACGAGCTGACCCACGGCGAGATGACGATGCGGGCCAGCCTCTCGCTCACGCACGACGGGCTGGCCGCCCCGGACCGCCGGCTGCTGCGGCTGCTGAGCCTCGCGAAGGGTCCGACGCTGCCGGGCTGGATGGCCGGGGCGCTGCTCGACGACGACCCGCCCTTCCCGTCCGACCTCCTCGAACCGCTGGTCGACGTACAGATGCTGGACGTCGTCGGGGTCGAGTCCACCGGGGGTTTCCGCTACCGGTTCCACGAGATCATCCGGGTGTTCGCGCGGGAGCAGCTCGCCGAGCACGACGAGCCGGCCACCCAGACGGCGGCGCTCGGCCGGATGCTGGGCGGCTGGCTCTCGCTGGCCGAGCAGGCCCACCGGCGCATCTACGGCGGGGACTTCACGGTGCTGCACGGCAGCGCTCCGCGCTGGGAGCCGCCGGCCGCCTGTGTCGACGAACTGCTGGTGGACCCGCTGGAGTGGCTGGAGAGCGAGCACGCCAACCTGGTGCAGGCCGTCGAACACGCCGCCGAGGCGCGGATGGACGAGCTGTGCTGGGACCTGGCGACGACCCTGACGACCCTGTTCGAGGGCCGGGGCTACTTCGACGAGTGGGAGCGCACGCACCGGCTGGCCCTGGAGGCCGTCCGGGCCGCCGGGAACACGCGCGGCACGGCCGCCCTGCTCAGCTCGCTCGGGGTCCTCCACCTCGGCCGGAGCCAGAAGGAGGAGTCCCGGACGGCGCTCACGGCGGCGCTCGGACTGTTCCAGGAGCTGGACGACCGCCACGGGCTGGCCCTGTGCCACCGTGACCTGGCCCTGCTGGAGCGGATGCGGGGCAACGAGGAGGGCGCGCTCACCCTGTACGACCGGGCGCTGCGGGATTTCGACCGGGTCGGTGACGTGGTGGGCCGGGCCATCGTCCTGACGCAGAGCGCGCAGATCTGGATGGTGCGCGGACAGTCCTCGGCCGCGCAGGACCGGCTGGACGAGGCGCTCGGCATCTACCGTTCGGTGGGGTACACGGGCGGTCAGGCGCGGACGCTGCGCCGGGCGGGTCAGCTGTTGCAGTCCCAGGGCGAACACGAACGCGCGGTAAGGACGTTCAGCGAGGTACTGGAGCTGTGCCGGGACAGCGGTGACGTGATCGGCGAGGGACACCTGCTGCGGGACCTGGGGCACGCGCACGCGGAGCTGGGGCGGGGCGAGTCGGCCAGGGGGTTCTACGCCCAGGCGCTGTCGGTGCGCGAGCAGATCATGGACCAGGGAGGTGCGGCGGTGGTCCGGCTGGACCTGGCACGGTTGCTGATGGCGGGCGGCAGCTCCCGTGAGCGCTCCCGCTCCCGGGAGCTGTTGGAGAGCTCGGTCCGGGTCTTCCGCGAGCGGCGGATGGATGCGGAACTGGCGGAGGCTCAGCGGCTGTTGGGCTCCGGACCGCTGCCCGCCCGGACGATGGGTCCGGTCCTGGGCCAGGCGCTGGTGCCGGTCGTGGGTTCGGCGCTGGACGCGGCCCTGGGCTCTGCGTCGGGTTCGTCCCTGAACCCGGGTCTGGGCTCGGGCGCCGTCCGCGCACCTGCTACGGGGTCCGCGGCGGGGGTGTGAGGCCGGCCTGACGTCGGCCTGACATCTGTCTGGCATCGGGGTGCGGTATCCGGTGGGGGTCTCCGGGGTGTGGCCGCCACGGGCACCTCCTCGGCTCCGGCCGCCCCGGGGGAGCCGGTGGGGCCGGTGTCAGTCCCACGGGTTGGTGTCGGTGGAGGTGCTCGGCGAGGGGGTGGCCGCCGGGCCGGTGACGCCGGCCGTGGTGGCGGGGGCGGCCGGTCCGTCGGCCTGGGCGACCTGGGTGCCGAGCACGGCCGCTCCGGCGATGGCGACGGTGACGAGGGCGGTGCGGAAGGCGGTGGCGAGCGTCATTTCTGAGTCCCTTCATCGGTGCGCCCCGGGTTTTCCGGGGCGCTTCCTTCGTTCTGGGCATCACGTTAGGAACAGCCGGAATCCCCGCACCGGCCCCGCTCCTATCCCCGCGCTATCACGGTTCTGGAGACGCGACAGGAGCGGCGGAGACCGGTGATAGCGGCGTCGTGGACGGCCGGGGGCGGGGCCGTCGGGTGATAGGACCGGCTGCCGGGCGCGGTTCGTGCGGGGATGCCGGGGCGATAGCGCGCTGCCGACGATGGGAAGCAGGAACCGGGCCGTGTCACCCCAGGCCCAGCCGTTCCCCACCACCACCGCCGGGAGCGCACATGAACAGCACGGCCGACGTCGCCGCCGCCCTCACTCCGGTACGGGACACCCCCCGTCTGGGCATGCTCATCAGGACCCACAGGCTGCGGATAGGCCTCACCCAGCGGGAGCTGGCCGACCTGTCCACGATCAGCGTGCGGGCCATCCGCGACCTGGAGCAGGGCAAGGCGAGACGGCCCCGCCCCGACACGGTGCGCCTGATGGCGGACGCGCTGCGGCTGGGCGCCCGGGCCCGGACCGCGCTGGAGGCCGCCGCCCAGCAGGGCCGGGCGACCGGAGCGGGCTGGGAGCAGCCGCCTGCGCCGCCGACCGCGCTGCACCCGATGGTGGGCCGGGACGCCGAGGCGTCGGTGCTGGAACGGGAGCTCGCCTCGGGGGCCGAACGCCTGGTCCACCTGGTGGGGCTGACCGGGGTGGGCAAGACCCGGCTGGCGCTGGCGGTCGCCGAACGGCTGCACGGCGCCGGGCTCCCGGTGCTCTGGCACGCCTTCCCCGGCGCGGCGGCCGACCACCTGGGCTGCCCGGAGGGCGACCCGGCGGCCCTGGTCGCGGCGGCGGTGGCCGAGCTGCACGCCCCGGCCCCCGCACCGGGCGGGGAAGCCGGCGCCCCGGCCCCCGACCCTGCGTACGAAGGCAGCAGCAGCGGCAGCACCCGTACGGACAGCGACTGCGGTGGCGGCGGTAGCAGCGCCAACGGGGGCGTCCTCACCGGCGCTGTCGACTCCCTTGCCGAACTGCTGGGCGACCAGGCGGCGTTGCTTGTGCTCGACGGCGCCACGGGGGGCCCGCTGCGGTTCGACCGGCTGACCGGGCTGCTGCGCGCCTGCCCCGGGCTGCGCTTGCTGGTCACCTCCGACCAGCCGTGGGAGGTGCCCGGGGAGCGGATCTTCCTGCTGGCCCCGCTGGAGGTGCCGGCCGCGGGCGCGGTGGATCCGACGACTCCGGCGGTCCGGGTCTTCCTCGACCACGTCCGGCGGGTGCGGCCCGAGTTCGCGCCGACCCCGGCCGACGCGGAACGGGCCGCGCGGGTCTGCCGGGGGCTGGACGGGCATCCCGGGGCGCTGGCCGCAGCCGCCTCCTGGCTGGTGGTGTGCGACCTGACCGCCCTGTGCCGCAGCCTCGACGAGGACCCGGTGGCCCTGCTCGACCACCTCGGGGGGCGGGCGGGCACGGCCGGCTTCCGGGGGGCTCTGGGGCACCGGCTGGCCCGGCTCTCGCCCGCCGCACGCGGACTGTTGGAGGCGCTGTGCGCGGGCGCCGGGGACGAGTTCGACCTGGCCGGGATCACCGCCCTGACCGAGGCCCCCGGCCGGCCCGGCCCCGGTCTGGCGGAGGCCGGCCGGATGCTGCGCGAGCTGCTGATCAGCGGTGTCGTACGGGCCGCGCACGAGGGCGGCAACTCCCGGTTCCGGGTGCTGGGTCTGGTCCGGGCCGCCTGCCGGGCGCCGCGTGCGGCTGCCGCCACTGCCGCCTGAACTGCTCGCCGAGTGCCGGAGCAACTGCCGCAGGGGCCGGGGGCCCGCGGGTTGGATGGCGTACGGCCGGACCACGCAGCAGATCTCGTACCCGTACGTGAACAGAGCTCGACCGCCCGCCACGGAGACCATTTTGAGGAGCCCGCGCATGTCCACCGAGCCGTCTGAACAGAGCAGAGCCGCGCACGGGCCGGCCGCTGTGCGGCTGCCCCTGTCGGCGGCGCAGCGCGACATCTGGATGGCCCACGGGCTGGACGCGTCCGGCTGCCGCTACAACATCGGGGAGTACCGGGAGATCCTGGGCGACCTGGACGCGGGACTGCTCGCCCGGGCCTGGTACCAGCTGGCCCGCGAGGCGGACTGCCTGCGCATCCGCGGCACCGGATCGGACGAGGACGGAGCCGGGAACGGCAACGGGGACGGGGACGGGGACGGGGACGGCGGTCTGTGGCAGCTGGTCCACCCCGAACCGGGCGATCGGGAGCTGGAGTTGCTGGACCTGAGCGGCGAGGCGGACCCCGGCGCGGCCGGCCGGGCCTGGATGTCGGCGGAGCTGGCCCGCCCGTTCGACCTGGAGGGCGGCTGGCTGACCCGCCACGTCCTGATCGCCGCCGGGACGACGGAGCGGGGCGAGCGGCGGTGGTTCTACTTCCACGCCTTCCACCACCTGGCCGTCGACGGCATGGGCATCGCCCTGATGGACCGGCGACTGGTCGAGCTGTACGAGCGGGCCGCGGCCGGTGAGCCGTGGGGGCCGAGTCCGTTCGGGTCGATGGCGGACCTGCTGGCCGAGGACGAGGCGTACCGGACGTCGCCGGAGGCCGCCGCCGACCGGGCGCACTGGGCGGAGCACCTCACCGGGCTGCCGCAGACCCCGCGGCTCGGCGAGGGCCGCAGCGGGCGTACGGCGCCGGGTGCGCTGCCGTTCGTACGGCGGACGGTGGTCCTGCCGCCGGCGCGGGCGGACCGGCTGCGCGAGGTGGCGCGGGCGCACCGGGCGCCGTGGACGATGCTGGTGATCGCGCTGGTCGGGGCCTACGTGCACCGGGTGGGCGGGAGCACCGAACCGGTGCTGGGCCTGCCGGTGACGGGCCGGCGTACGGAACTGGCGCGGCGCACGCCGGGCATGATGTCGAACGTGGTGCCCCTGCGGGTGCCGGTGGCGCCCGACGGCACGCCGGCCGAGCTGCTGGCGGTGGTGGTCGGGGAGACCCGGCGCGGGCTGGCGCACCAGCGCACCCGGTACGAGGACATCTGCCGGGACCTGGGCCTGGGCGAGGCGGAGCGGCGGATCTCGGCTCCGCTCGTCAACATCATGGCGTTCACCCCGGGGATGCGGTTCTGCGGGTTCCCGACCACGCAGCACAACCTGAGCAACGGGCCGGTGGAGGACCTGGCGGTCGGCGTCTACGACCTGGGGCCGGAGGGCGGGCTGCGGATCGACTTCGACGCGGCTCCCGAGGTGTGCGACCTCGCGGCGGTGGCCGGACACCAGGACCGGTTCCTGCGGTTCGTCGAACGAACCGTCGAGGCGATGGAACTCCCGGTTTCGGAGCTGGAGTTGCTGGGTGAGGCCGAGCGGCGCCAGGTGCTGGAGGAGTGGACCGGCACGCGGACGGACATCGGCGGGGCGACTCTCGTCGACCGGTTCGAGGAGCAGGTCCGCCTCCGCCCGGACGCCCGCGCCCTCGTCTTCGGCGACGAGGAACTCTCGTACGGGGAACTGGACTCCCGCGCCAACCGGCTCGCCCACCACCTCGCCGGACAGGGCCTGGGCCGCGGAGACCTGGCCGGCATC
>NZ_JBHXQN010000079.1:0-22882 GCF_042717785.1 Streptomyces sp. NPDC058619 | reverse complement strand
CTACGAGTCCAGAACCCCCACCATCACCCTCGCCGCATGACCACCCCAAACAACCTCATACCCGGCACCACGTCCTTGACGAAGGACATAGAGACACCCCCCGGCACCGAACCGGGGCCCGTACCGAACCGGGGGTCAGCGCCGAACCGCGAGCCGCACACGGCGCGCCGTCCGCCCCGGCCCCGGACGTAGCGGGCCCGGACGCCCGGCGCTCCGTCCGGCTCAGCGGCCTTCTCCCCTCAGCGGAGCCGCCCGCTCAGCGGACCTCGATGAAGTCCGTCGCCGCCCGCGCGGGCCGCTCGGGGGCGGCCGCGGCGGGATGGCCCACCGCCACGGCGCCCATCGGGTCCCAGTCGTCCGGCAGTCCCAGCACCCCGCGCACCACGTCCCGGCAGAACATCGTCGAGGACACCCACGCCGAGCCCAGCCGTTCCCCGGCCAGCGCGACGAGCAGGTTCTGCACGCCCGCGCCCATCGCGACCACGAACATCTCCCGCTCGGCCGCGTCGCGCCGCGCGTGCCCGTAGTCGTGCGCGCCGTCCGTCACCAGACAGGGCACCACCAGGTACGGGGCGGCCCGCAGCACGTCCCCGCGCCGGACCCGCCGCGCGATGGACTCCGCGGACTTCCCGTCCGCCCGGAGGTCGGCGATCCACGCGTCCCGCATCGCGTCCAGCAGCTCCAGCCGGGCCGCGGCCGACTCCAGCAGGACGAACCGCCACGGCGTCGTGTGGTGCGGCGCCGGGGCCGTCACGGCCGCCGCCACCGCCCGCCGCACGGCGCCGGGGTCCACCGGCTCGGCGGTGAAGGCCCGTACCGTACGGCGCTGCGTCACGGCTTCGCGGACCGCCTCCGAGGTGCCGAGACGGAACATGTCGTCGGCCGGCGGGCGGACCAGGTCCCGGGCCGAGGAGCCCTCGCCCAGGACGTGGGCCAGCCCGCGCACGACGGCGACCGGAAGCCCGGCCGCCTTCCCCTTGACCAGGTCCCCGGCGGCGGCCAGCTCGTCGGCCGTGGCCACGACGGTGGCGCTCAGCGGATTGCCGTGCGTGTCCGTCCCGCCCCGCAGGTCGTCCAGGACGCGTACGCCGGCCGAGCCGATCGCCACGTCGGTGAGGCCGGTGCGCCAGGGCCGCCCGAAGGTGTCCGTGACGACCACGCCGACGTCCGCCCCGAGGATGTCGCGCAGCCCCTCACGCATCGCGGCGGCCGAGGCGTCGGGGTCGACGGGCAGCAGCAGCACCGTGCCGGGTGCGGTGTTGGAGGCGTCCACGCCGGCCGCGGCCATGACCAGGCCCTGCCGGTTCTCGACGATCCGCAGCGGGCCCCGGCGCGCCACCACCCGTACCGTCTCGGCGTCGATCGCCTCCTCGCGCGAGGAGGCCTCGACGATCCGGCCCTCCGCCTTGGAGACGATCTTCGAGGTGACCAGCAGGACGTCGCCGTCGCGCAGGTCGGGCGCGGCCACCGCGATCAGCTTCGCCAGGTCGTCGCCGGGCCTGACCTCGGGGATCCCGTCGACCGCCCGCACCTCGTACGCGGGACCGCGCCCGCGAGGGGGGTGCGCCGCCGTCACCGCGCGGCCTCGGCCAGCTCCAGCGCGGCCCGGGCCATTTGGGCGGTGGCCTCCAGGTCGGTCATCATCAGCGGCACCGCGCGGCAGGTGATCCCGGCGGCCTCCACCTCGGCGACGGAGTCCGCGTCGGCGGTGTCCACCAGCCAGGCGTCCAGCAGCCCGGTCCCGTAGTGCAGGGCGACGGCGGCGGCGGTGGACTCGACGCCCACCGCGGCCAGCACCTTGTCGGCCATGCCGCGCACGGGCGCGCCCCCGATGATGGGGGAGAGGCCCACGACGGGCGCCGGGGCGGCGGCCACGGCGTCCCTGATGCCGGGCACGGACAGGATCGTCCCGACCGACACCACCGGGTTGGACGGCGGGAAGACGATCACGTCGGCGGCCGCGATGGCCTCCAGCACGCCGGGCGCGGGCTTGGCCTGCTCGGCGCCCACGGGGACGACGGCCTCAGCGTCGACCGAGGCGCGCAGCCGGACCCAGTACTCCTGGAAGTGGACGACCCGGCGCTCGCCGGTGTCCGCCTCGGTGATGGCGACGTGGGTCTCGACCCGGTCGTCGGACATGGGCAGCAGCCGGACGCCGGGCTGCCAGCGGTCGCAGAGGGCCTCGGTGACCGCGCTCAGCGGGTAGCCAGCGCCGAGCATCTGCGTACGGACGATGTGGGTGGCGAAATCGCGGTCGCCGAGACCGAACCAGGTGGGTCCGACCCCGTAGGCGGCGAGCTCCTCCTTGACGGTGAAGGACTCCTCCGTGCGGCCCCAGCCCTGGTCCTCGTTGATGCCACCGCCGAGGGTGTACATCACCGTGTCCAGATCGGGGCACACCTTGAGCCCGAACAGGTGAATGTCGTCACCGGTGTTGCCGATGACCGTGATGTCCGCGTCGGGGACTGCGGACTTGAGTCCGCGGAGGAACCGGGCGCCGCCTATACCGCCGGCCAGAACAACAATGCGCATGCACCGAAGTCTGTCAGGCCGCGTCACGGTCAGACGGGAAGGGCCTCGGGCCGGGCCGGGGAGCAGCTGTGCATCGGCATCTCGCTCAGGCCGGGGAAGTAGACGTGCAGGCTGACCGCGCCGTCGAGGGTGTCGTTGACGACCTCGTGGGCGTAGCTGGGGGCGAAGACCCGCTGGGAGCCGGCGCCGAGGGAGAGCCGTCCGCGGGCGTTGTGCTCGGTGAGCTCGCCGTCGAGGACGGTCATCACGCCGGAGGAGCTGCCGTGGTCGTGCGGGCCGCTGCCCTGGCCGGGGACCCAGCTGAGCAGCCAGACCTCGTAGCCGGGGCCGGTGCGCAGCCGGTGGTACCAGCGGGTGGTGGCGTCGTAGCGGACCAGGTGCTCCCAGGAGGCGCGGTCCCCGGCGATGGAACGGGCGAGGCCCACGAACTCGGCGACGGTGGCCGGGTGCTCGCGGGCGGGCTGCAGGAGGTGCTGGACGGCGAGGATGTCGCCGGCGATCTGGAGGTCGCTCTCGGCGCCCGTGGCGGGCGCCGGGGCGGTGACGGCGGATGCCGCGGCGGGGGCGGTGGGGGCCGGGGCGGTGGGGGCGGTGACGGCGGGGGTGGCGCTGTTCATCGTGGGGATACCTCGACGGGTGTCAGTCGTGCTGGCGGTTGCTGCGGGGGGCGGCCGGAGCTCGGCGGAGCCGGAGCTCCGAGGGCATCAACAGCTGCAACAGCAACAGCGAACCTGGGCAGCGCACAGGAACCCACGAATGGGGGTCCGGGTGGCGGCTGCGGGCGCTGACATGCGAACAAGGAGAGCGGGTCGAGGGCCGGACTGTCAACTCAATGACCGTTTCGAGGCAAAAGTTTCACCTCATCCGGTTAACGCGCCCGGAGAAAGGTTTGTGCAGTCAGGGCCAGGGGAGGTGGCGCTGTATCGCGACTCAAACCAACACCCGTCATCTCGTGACCCGAATGTGATCTACGCCGCTTCCGTGATCAGATCGCAACCATGTCGGTGCATGAGGCGTCGATTACGGGCAATGGGCGTCTTGTGGTGCGCGAGGCATGTGTCACGATTTTTGGCGATTTGAACACTTACTGCATACGCTTGGTTCCGCAGAGTGAATAAGGGGCCCAATAGCAGATCTCAGCTTGACTGCTCAGGAGCCACGCACTTGTACTTTCACTCGTGTCGTTACGTAGCGATCAGTGACGACGTCATCACGGGGACGCACAGACAGAGCGAGGGGCGCACATGACCGAGCTGTTTCAGGAACTGCTGGTCGAGGAGGCGGACGAAGAGCTCGGATGGCAGGAGCGCGCTCTGTGCGCCCAGACCGACCCCGAGTCCTTCTTCCCCGAGAAGGGCGGCTCCACCCGCGAGGCCAAGAAGGTCTGCCTCGCCTGCGAAGTCCGCTCCGAATGCCTTGAGTACGCCCTCGCCAACGACGAGCGATTCGGCATCTGGGGCGGTCTCTCCGAGCGTGAGCGCCGCCGGCTGAAAAAGGCAGCGGTCTGAGGAGGGCCCGGCGCCCCCGCGCGGGCACCTACGGCACATCGCACGACATATCCGACGGCACCACCCACGGCATATCCGACGGCACATCGCCCGGCAGGTCCGGCGGCACGGCCGACGGCGCAGCACACCGACCCGGCAGAGCAGACGGTCCGCCTCCCGCACCTTCCCCGCAGGAGGCGGACTGCCTTGTTCCCAGCCGTTAGTGTGGGGCGCTGTCCAGCAGCCTCCGAGGGTCCACCACCCCCGGACCCCCGGCCGGAGGGCCCGTACCGCGATGTCCCTGCACAGCCAGTCGACGGCCTCCCAGCAGGCCCCAGCCACCCCGGAGTTCCCCCGGCACGTCGTCACCGCGGTCCTCGTCGCCCATGACGGCGCCCGCTGGCTGCCGCGGACCCTCGCCGGCCTGCTCGGCCAGGAACGCCCCGCCCAGAACCACGTCGCCGCCGACACCGGCAGCGCCGACGACTCCGCCCGGCTCCTCACCGAGGCCTTCGGCGACGACCGGGTCCTGCACCTCGCCCGGCGCACCGGATTCGGCACCGCCGTCGACGAGGCCGCCCGGACTGCGGGCACGCTGACCCCCGAGGACCTCCCGTACCTCAAGCGCCCCAGCGGCTGGGACCCCGTCAGCCGCACCTGGCGCGACGACGCCTACGACCTCCCCGAACTGCCGCACGGCGAACCGGTCCAGTGGCTCTGGCTGCTCCACGACGACAGCGCCCCCGAACCGGACACCCTCACCGAACTGCTCCGCGTCGCCGACGAGAATCCCGAAGCCGCCGTCATCGGCCCCAAGCTGCGCGGCTGGTACGACAGGAAGCAGCTCCTCGAAGCCGGCGTCACCGTCGCCCGCAGCGGCCGCCGCTGGACCGGCCTGGACCGCCGCGAACAGGACCAGGGCCAGCACGATCAGATCCGCCCCGTCCTGTCCGTCTCCACTGCCGGCATGCTCGTGCGCCGCGACGTCTACGACGCCCTCGGCGGCTTCGACCGCCGGCTGCCGCTCATGCGCGACGACGTCGACCTGTGCTGGCGCGCCCACAGCGCCGGCCACACCGTCCTCGTCGCCCCCGACGCCGTCCTGCGGCACGCCGAGGCCTCCGCCCGCGAGCGCCGCACCGTCGACTGCGCCGGCCGCACCACCTCCAGCCCGCACCGCGTCGACAAGGCCGGCGCCGTCTACACGATGCTCGCCAACAGCTCCGGCCGCGCCCTCCCGTACGTACTGCTGCGCGTCCTCGTCGGCACCGTCCTGCGCACCCTCGCCTACCTCGTCGGCAAGGCACCCGGCCAGGCCGTCGACGAACTCACCGGCCTGCTCGCCACCCTGCTCCGCCCCGGCCGCGTCCTCGCCGCCCGCAAGGCCCGCCGCCGCCCCGCCGTCCCCGCCACCGAGCTGCGCCCGCTCTTCCCGCCGCCCGGCGCCTCCCTGCGCGCCAACGCCGAGGCCCTCGCCGGGTACTTCGGCGAAGGGCGCGCCACCGACACCGCCCCCGCCGGCCGGCACGGCGGAGCCAGCATCCTGACCGCGCCCGGCGAGGACGGCGACTACCAGGAGACCGAACGGTTCGCGCGCCTCAAACGGATCGCCCGCAACCCCGCGCCCGTCCTGTTCGGCCTCCTCCTGCTCGTCTCCCTCGCCGCCTGCCGCTCCCTCATCGGCGGCGGCTCCCTGATGGGCGGCGCCCTGCTGCCCGCCCCCGACAGCGGCTTCGACCTCTGGCGCGCCTACACCGACGGCTGGCACACCGTCTCCACCGGCTCCACCGCCGACGCCCCGCCGTACCTCGCCGTCCTCGGCGCCGTCTCCACCCTGTTGTTCGGCTCCACCCAGGCCGCCCTGACCCTGCTGCTCGTCGGCTCCGTCCCGCTCGCCGGACTCACCGCGTACTTCGCCTCCCGGCCGCTCGTCGAGTCCCGCCTGCTGCGCGCCTGGGCCGCCGTCGCCTACGCCTTCCTGCCCGCCGTCACCGGAGCCCTCGCCGGCGGCCGCCTCGGCACCGCCGTCCTCGCCGTGCTGCTGCCGCTCATCGCCCGCTCCGCCGTCGCCGCCTTCGGCCTCGGGGGAGCGGACGCCGACCCGGGCCGGCGCCCGGTGTGGACCCACACCCTCCTGCTCACCCTGGCCACCGCCTTCACCCCCGTCGTCTGGCCGCTCGCGGCCGCGCTCGGCGCCGCCGCGCTCGTCGTCCGCCGCGACCGCTGGAAGACGTACGGCCCCCGGCTCGCGGCCACCCTCGCCGTCCCCCTCCTCGTGCTCGCCCCCTGGTCCCTCGGCCTCCTGATGCACCCCGGCCGGCTGCTCCGCGAGGCCGGACTGCCGTACGGAGCCGGCTCCGCCTCGCCCCTCGGCCTGCTCGGCATCAACCCCGGCGGCCCCGGCACCGGCGCCTCCCTGCTCCTCGCCGGCGTCGTCCTCGCCGCCCTGGCCGCCCTGCTCCGCGCCGACCGGCAGTCCGCCGTACGCACCGCCTGGGCCGCCGCCCTCGCCGGGCTGCTGTTCGCCGTCCTCGTCGCCCGCACCGCCTGGGCCGGGCCCGCCACCCTGGTCTACGGACTCGCCCTCCTCGCGGCCGCCGTGCTCGGCGCCGACGGCGCCAAACACCGCGTCGCCGCCCGCAGCTTCGGCTGGCGCCAGCCGCTGGCCGCGCTGGTCGCGCTCGCCGCCGCCGCCGGCCCGCTGCTCGGCGCGGCCGGCTGGGTGCTCGACGGAGCCGCCGGACCGCTCCAGCGCCGCGACCCCGTACAGGTCCCGGCCTTCGTCGCCGACGCGGGCGGTGACGACAACCAGACCCGCACCCTCATCCTCGACCTGGACGGCCCCGCCGGCGTCTCCTACAGCCTCGTCCGCGGCTCCGGAGGCCGCCTCGGCGACGCCGAGACCACCGCCGCCACCGGCGGCGACGCCCGCCTCGACAAGGTCGTCTCCAACCTCGTCGCCGGTTCCGGCGCCGACCAGTCCAGCCAGCTCAGCGCCTTCGCCATCCGCTTCGTCATGTTCCGGCCGGGCGGCCCCGAGGAGATCCGCCGCGTCCTCGACGCCACCCCCGGCCTCAGCCGCCGCCACCAGCAGGACGGCACCGCCCTCTGGGGCGTCGAGCCCTGGCTGCCCCGCACCGTCATCGTCCCCGGCACGCCCGGCGAGGCACCCGTCCCGGTCTCCTCCGGCCCGGTCGAGGCCCACGCCGATATCCCGGCCGGCGAAGCGGGCCGCACGCTGCGCATCGCCGACCGCGCCGACTCCGGCTGGCAGGCCACCCTCGACGGCAAGCCCCTCAAGCCGAAGACCCTGGACGGCTGGGCGCAGGGCTTCGAACTGCCCGCCGCCGCCGGCCGCCTCGACCTCGTCCACGAGACCTCCCTGGTCCGCAGAACCTGGCACTGGACGCAGGGCCTCCTCGCCCTGGTGCTGCTGGTGATGGCGCTGCCCGGCCGCCGAACCCGGCTCGACGACGACCTGCCCGAGGAGGAGGCCGCGCTGCCGTCCCAGCCCGGTCCCGCCGAGGCCGGCGAGGGCCGCCGCGCCCGCCGGCTGCGCGCCGAGGCGGAGGCCGTGGCCGCGCCCGCCCCCGCGCAGGACGCCGGGGTCGCCGACCCGTACGCGCAGATTCCCGCGCAGCCGGCGTACGGGGAGGAGTCGTACGCCTACCAGGGCTACGGCGACGACCAGGGCGGCTACGCGTACGACCCCCAGCAGCCCCAGCAGCCCTACACCCCGGCGCCGGGCCACGAGCAGTACCCCGACCCGCCGGCGTCGTACCCCCAGCACCCCCGGCACCCCCAGCAGGGCGGGTACGGCGGCGCGGACGGCTACGAGGCCGCCCCCTACCCGCAGCACCCGCAGCACCCGCAGCACCCCGAGCACCCACAGGACCCGCCGGCCCGGGACCCGGGCCGGCCGGACCACCCCTACCCGTACGAGCCGTACGACACCTACGGACAGCACGCCCCGCGTCCGGACGGGAGCCCCCAGCAGTGAAGCAGCGCGCACCCCTGACGCTGGCGGCCGCGGCCGCGGCGCTGGCCGCCCTCACCGGGCTCGCCGCCCTCACCGCGCCCGCGGCCGGGAGCGCCGGCCCGGCCGCGGCCGCGTCCCGGATGCCCGTGGAGCGGTCCCTGCTGGTCTGCCCGGCGCCCAGCTCCTCGGACATCGCCGACACGACGTACACGGCGTTCACCCCGGCCGCGGCCGGCGGGACCCCCGCCCAGGGCTCGGCCCGGCTGCTCGGCGCGACCAAGGACGCCAAGCCGGTACTGGAGCCCAAGGAGCCGGGCAAGCCCTTCGGGGCCACCGCGGCCGGGGCCGACGCCCCCGCCCTGACGGGCACCGCCGACGGCTCCCTGGCCCCCGGCTGGACCGCGCAGCAGACCACCAAGGTCTCGGTCGGCCGCGCCCGCGGCGTGCTCGGCGTCGGCTGCACCGCGCCCGGCACCGACTTCTGGTTCCCCGCGGTGAGCACCGCCAAGGGGCGCGAGGACTACGTCCACCTCACCAACCCGGACGACGCCGCCGCCGTCGTCGACATCAAGCTCTTCGGCCCCGACGGCCCCCTCAAGTCCGAGGCGGGCACCGGCGAGAACATCCGGATCGACCCCCGGTCCAGCAAGGCCGTCCTGCTGTCCTCCCTGGCGCCCTCGACCCAGCTCGCCGACGCCACCGCGCACGTGACCACCCGGGCCGGCCGGGTCGGCGCCTCCGTGCAGGTCGCCGAGGAGGGGGTGGGCGCCGACTGGCTGCCCGCCGCCACCGACCCGGCCGGATCCCTCGTCCTGCCCGGCATCCCGGCGGACGCCACCTCCGTACGGCTGGTCGCGTTCGTTCCCGGCGACCAGGACGCGGACCTCAGCCTCCGGCTGGCCGGCCAGGGCGGCTCCATCAGCCCGGCGGGCAACGAACAGCTGCACGTCAAGGCCGGCATGACGGCGGGCGTGGACCTCGGGGACCTGACCCGGGGCGAGGCGGGCTCGCTGCTGCTGACCCCGGCGGACCCGAAGAAGACCTCGCCGGTGGTCGCGGCGGTACGGGTGGTCCGCGGCAGCGGCGCCAAGCAGGAGCTCGGCTTCGTCCCGGCGACCGGGCCGGTGGGCGCGCGGGCGACCGTGGCCGACAACCGGCCCGAGGAGAACACGACCGTGCTCGCGCTGACCGCCCCCGGCCGGCAGGACGCCAAGGTCAGGGTGACGGCCTCGCCGGGCACCGGGGGCGGGGAGGCGGCCTCCCAGGAGGTCGTCGTCAAGGCGGGCACCACCCAGAAGGTGACGGTGGCCCCGGCGGGCGGCAAGGGCGCGTACGCCCTCACGGTGGAGACCCTTTCGGGCGGTCCGGTCCACGCGGCCCGCACCCTGTCGCTCCCGCACGAGGGCATCGCGATGTTCACCGTGCAGACCCTGTCGGACGACCGCTCCACGGTCTCGGTCCCCAGGGCCGCCCAGGACCTGTCGGTCCTCGTCCGCTGACCCCGGCCGGTACGGCCGGACGCGGGGCCCGGCCGTACCGGCCCGGACCTCAGTCCTGGCCGTACCGGGCCGGGACCTCAGTCCTGGCCGTACCGCGGGTCCACGGTCTCCGGCGAGAGGCCCAGCAGCTCCGCCACCTGCTCCACGACGATCTCGTGCACCAGCAGCGCCTTCTCGTCGCGCGTCTTCGTACGGATCTCCACCGGCCGCCGGAACACCACGATCCGGGCCGGCCGCCCCTCACGGGGCTCCTGCACCGCGCCCAGCGGCACCGCCTCGTCGTTCCAGCCGGTGTCCGCGCCGCCCGGCGGACCGGGCACGTCCCCGACGAGGAACTCCACCTCTGCGAGCTGCGGGAAGCGCCGCTCCAGCCGCTCGACGGAGTCCCGCACGAGGTCCCCGAACACCTCCGACCGGCTCGCCGACAGCGGCACCTGAGGCGGCGCCAGCGGCCCGCGCATCCCGCGCCCGTGGCGGTCACGCCGGCGCTGGCGCGGCTCGGCGGGAAGGTCGACCGGGTGGGGGGGAAGCGGGCTGTCCGTCACCCCCGCAGGGTAGCCGCCGACCACGACACGGGGGGTGAGCGGCGGGAGAGTCGTCGCGGCCCGGTCAAGAGTGCGGTACGGTCCAACGTCGTGAGCCTTGTACGTCGCTGTTCGCGCACCGCGTGCGGCCGCCCTGCCGTCGCGACACTGACGTACGTCTACGCCGATTCGACCGCAGTTCTCGGCCCGCTCGCCACCTACGCCGAACCCCACTGCTACGACCTGTGCGCCGAGCACTCCGAGCGCCTGACCGCCCCGCGCGGCTGGGACGTCGTCCGGCTGTCCGACGGCTCCGCGCCGTCCCGCCCCAGCGGCGACGACCTCGAAGCCCTCGCCAACGCCGTACGCGAGGCCGCCCGCCCGCCGGAGCGCCCGGCCGAGCCCAACGGCCCCGGACGCGGCGGCCCGACCGCCGGTGAGACGCGCCGCGGCCACCTGCGCGTCCTGAGATCGCCCGAGTCCTGACCCCCTCCCCGCGATCCGGGGGCCGTGCCCTGTGCAGGGTAGGTTTATCCACCGCACAGGACCTTCAGGAGGGCAGGCAGTGGCCGCAGATCTTTCGAACATCGTCAAGGCGTACGACGTGCGCGGGGTCGTTCCGGACCAGTGGGACGAAACCCTGGCCGAGCTGTTCGGCGCGGCCTTCGTCGAGGTCGTCGGCGCCACCGCGATCGTGATCGGCCACGACATGCGTCCCTCCTCGCCCGGCCTGTCCGCCGCCTTCGCGCGCGGCGCCGCCACCCGCGGCGTGGACGTCACCCTCATCGGGCTCTGCTCCACCGACCAGCTGTACTACGCCTCCGGCTCCCTCGACCTCCCCGGCGCCATGTTCACGGCCTCCCACAACCCGGCCCAGTACAACGGCATCAAGCTCTGCCGCGCCGGCGCGGCCCCCGTGGGCCAGGACACCGGCCTCGCGCAGATCCGCGCCCTGGCCGAGAAGTGGACCGACGACGGCGCCCCCGCCGTCGCCGAGGGAACCGTCCCCGGCACGACCACCGAGCTGGACAGCCTCCCCGGCTACGCCGCGCACCTGAGGGGCCTGGTGGACCTCACCGCGATCCGCCCGCTCAAGGTCGTCGTGGACGCCGGCAACGGCATGGGCGGCCACACCGTCCCCACCGTGTTCGAGGGCCTCCCGCTCGACGTCGTCCCCATGTACTTCGAGCTCGACGGCAGCTTCCCGAACCACGAGGCCAACCCCCTCGACCCGAAGAACGTCGTCGACCTCCAGGCCCGCGTCCTCGCCGAGGGCGCCGATCTGGGCATCGCCTTCGACGGCGACGCCGACCGCTGCTTCATCATCGACGAGCGCGGCGTGGGCGTCTCCCCGTCCGCGATCACCGCCCTGGTCGCCGCCCGCGAGCTGGCCCGCAACGGCGGCACCGGCACCGTGATCCACAACCTGATCACCTCCTGGTCCGTCCCCGAAGTCGTCCGCGAGCACGGCGGCACCCCCGTCCGCACCCGCGTCGGCCACTCCTTCATCAAGGAGGAGATGGCCAAGAGCGGCGCCATATTCGGCGGTGAGCACTCGGCGCACTACTACTTCAAGGACTTCTGGAACGCGGACACCGGCATGCTCGCCGCGCTCCACGTCCTGGCGGCGCTCGGCGGCCAGGAGGGCACCCTCTCCGACCTGGTCTCCTCCTACGACCGCTACGCGGGCTCCGGCGAGATCAACTCCACGGTCGACGACCAGAAGGCCCGCCTCGCCGCGGTCAAGGAGACCTACGGCGCCCACGAGGGCGTCACCCTGGACGAGCTCGACGGCCTGACCGTCACCGGCGCCGACTGGTGGTTCAACGTACGCGCCTCCAACACCGAGCCGCTGCTGCGCCTCAACGTCGAGGCCCGCGACGAGGCGACCCTCGCCGCGGTCCGCGACGAGGTCCTGGCCCTCATCCGCGCCTGACGCCAGCGCCCACCCGCCCGGCGCCCGGGGCCCCCGCGCGGGGCGGCGGGGGCGCCGCCGGGCCCCGCCCCGGGCCCCGGCTCCCGTCCCCCCGGGCGGGACCGCGGCCGGACACCGCCGGACCGCACCCGCCGGTGACTCGGCGGTACGCTGACCACGCCCCAACCGCATGTCCGAAGGGAAAGCGCCCCATGCCGCTCGAAGCCGGTCTCCTGGAGATCCTCGCCTGCCCCGCCTGCCACGCGCCCCTCCGGGACGAGTCGGCCGGGGGACACCTCCCGGCGGCAGCCGGGGCAGAGACGGCCCCCGAGCTGATCTGCACCGGCCAGGACTGCGGGCTCGCCTACCCGGTCCGCGACGGCATCCCGGTACTCCTCGTCGACGAGGCCCGCCGCCCCGCCTGAGCCGCCCCGCACCGCGAGACGCGCAGACTGGTTCCGTCACCCAACAGCCGGAGGCCGCCATGCTCGACGAGTCACTCCTCGACGCACCGGACGCTCTCGTCCGCGCCGACCGCAGGGGCCTGCTCCGCGGCGCCGCCGAAGCCGGGGCCAGGGTCCGCACCGCCGCCCGCCACGCCGCCGAGGCGGGGCTGGGCGACCTGCGGCCCGACGGCCGGCCCCGCGCCGTCCTGATCGCCGGCTCCGGCACCGCCGCGACCGGGGTCGCCGACCTGCTCGGCGCCCTCGCCGGCGCCTCCGCGCCCGTCGTCCGGCTGGACCCCACCGGCGTCGCTCACGCGGCCGGAGCCCTGCGCTGGGCCCTGCCCGGCTGGGCCGGCCCCGTCGACCTGCTGCTCATCGCCACCACCGACGGCACCGAGCCCGGCCTCGCCCTCCTCTCCGAGCAGGCCTACCGGCGCGGCTGCACCGTCGTCGCCGTCGCCCCCGAACGCTCCCCGCTGAGCGAGGCGGTGGACGGCGCGCACGGGCTCCTCGTACCGATGGCCAAGGCCCCGTACCAGGAGTACGACGAATCCGCCGCGGCCGGACCCGGCGCCCTGTGGGCCCTGCTGACGCCCCTGCTGGTGCTGCTCGACAAGGTCGGCCTGATTACCGCCGCCCCCGAGACCCTGCAACTCGTCGCGGACCGGCTCGACCGCACCGCCGAACGCTGCGGCCCCGCCATCGCCACGTACTCCAACCCGGCCAAGACGCTCGCCTCCGAACTGGCCGACTCCCTCCCGCTCATCTGGAGCGAGGGCGCCGGAGCCGGGCCCGCCGGACGCCGGTTCGCCGCCACCCTCGCCGAGCTCGCCGGCCGCCCCGCACTGGCCGCCGCGCTCCCCGAGGCGCTGCCCGCCCACGGCGTCCTGCTCGCAGGCTCCTTCGCGGCCGGCGCCGATCCCGAAGACTTCTTCCGTGACCGGGTCGAAGAGCCCCAGGCCCTCCGCGCCCGCATCGTCCTGCTGCGTGACCGGCCGGCAGGCGGCCTCACCGCCGCCCCGGCCGCACGCGAGCTCGCCCTCAGCCACGACACGGCCATCAGCGAGCTCGAACCGGAGGAGGGCGTCGAGCTGGAACAGCTCGCCGAACTCCTCGCCGTCACGGATTTCGCCACCGCCTACCTGGCGTTGGCTTCCGGGGGACACGCCTGAGGTACACCTGCGTATCCGGCTCTATCCAGGAAGACCACGATGGACCGCCTGACGAACACGATCCGCCCCTACGCCTGGGGTTCCACCACCGCCATCCCGACCCTCCTCGGGGTCGCACCCACCGGTGAGCCCCAGGCCGAGATGTGGATGGGCGCCCACCCCGGCGCCCCCTCCCGCCTCGACCGGGGTGCGGGCGCGACCAGCCTCTGCGACCTGATCGCCGCAGACCCCGAGGGCGAGCTCGGCGCCGCCGCCGTCGCCAAGTTCGGCCCCCGGCTGCCCTTCCTCTTCAAGGTCCTCGCCGCCGGCGCCCCCCTCTCGCTCCAGGTCCACCCCGACCTGGCCCAGGCCCGCGAGGGGTACGAGGACGAGGAGCGCCGCGGCGTCCCGATCGACGCGGCCCACCGCAACTACAAGGACCCCAACCACAAGCCCGAGGTGATCTGCGCGCTCACCCCGTTCGACGGGTTCTGCGGCTTCCGCCACCCCGAACAGGCCGCCGCCCTCCTCGACGGCCTCGGCGTCGACTCCCTCAAGCCGTACGCCGACCTGCTGCGCGCCCACCCCGAGGACGCCGCGCTGCGCGAGGTGCTGACCGCCGTACTGACCGCGGACCGCGAGCAGATGGCCCGCACCGTCACCGAGACCGCGGCCGCCGCCGAGCGCCTCGGCGGCCCGTACGCGCCGTACGCCACCCTGGTCCACCACTTCCCCGGCGACCCCGGGGTCATCGCCGCCCTGCTCCTGAACCACTTCCGGCTCCAGCCCGGCGAGGCCGTGTTCCTCGGGGCCGGCGTCCCGCACGCCTACATCGACGGCCTGGGCGTCGAACTCCTCGCCAACTCCGACAACGTGCTGCGCGCCGGGCTCACCCCCAAACACGTGGACGTGCCCGAACTCCTGAAGGTCGTCCGCTTCGAGTCGGGCGACCCGGCCGTGCTGCGCCCCGAGGGCGACGGCGAGGAGGTCTACGAGACCCCCATCGACGAGTTCCGGCTCTCCCGCTTCCTCCTCGCCCCCGGCGGCGCCTCCCGGGTGCTCCCGGCGGACACCGCACAGATCCTGCTCTGCACCGCGGGCGCCCCCCGGGTCGGCGAACTCGACCTGGCGCCCGGCGGGTCGGTATTCGTACCGGCGGGCGAAAAGGTCGAACTGTCGGGAACCGGCACCGTATTCCGTGCGACCGTGATCGTCTGACGCGCCGTCGCCGGGGTACCTGCAACAATGTGCGGCCGGTAGCCAGTGCCTAGGAAGGACACCCTGAATCCATGAGCGCGTCGGGCGGTACCAAGGCGATCGTGGCGGCACTCGCCGCCAACCTCGCCATCGCTGTAGCCAAATTCGTGGCGTACCTCTTCAGCGGATCCTCGTCGATGCTCGCAGAAAGCGTCCACTCGCTCGCGGACTCGGGCAACCAGGGGCTGCTGCTCCTCGGCGGCAAGAAGGCCAAGCGCGAGGCGACGCCCGAGCACCCCTTCGGGTACGGGCGCGAGCGGTACATCTATGCCTTCCTCGTCTCCATCGTGCTCTTCAGCGTCGGTGGCATGTTCGCCATCTACGAGGGCTACGAGAAGATCCACGACCCGCACGAGATCACGAACTGGTACTGGCCGGTCGGCGTCCTCGTCTTCGCGATCATCGCGGAGACCTTCTCCTTCCGCACCGCGATCAAGGAGTCGAACCTGGTCCGCGGGAACCTGTCCTGGCGCCAGTTCGTCAAGCGCGCCAAGGCCCCGGAGCTGCCCGTCGTGCTCCTGGAGGACCTCGGCGCGCTCGTCGGCCTAGTCCTGGCCCTCGGCGGCGTCGGCCTCGCCCTGCTGACCGGCAACGGCGTCTGGGACGGCATCGGCACCCTGTGCATCGGCGTCCTGCTGATCGTCATCGCGATCATCCTGGCGGCGGAGACCAAGTCCCTGCTGCTCGGTGAGGCCGCGGGCACCGACGACGTCGAGAAGATCAGGGCCGCCGTCGTGGACGGGCACACCGTCACCAGCCTGATCCACATGCGCACCCTGCACCTCGGCCCCGAGGAACTGCTGGTCGCGGCGAAGATCGCGGTCAAGAGCGACGACACCGCGGCCGAGGTGGCCCGCGCGATCAACGCCGCCGAGACCCGCATCCGCGAGGCGGTCCCCATCGCCCGGGTGATCTACCTGGAGCCGGACATCTACAACGCCGCGGCCGCCGCCTCGGCGCCCGACCCGGTGAAGGCCCCCGGCGGCGACGGCCACTGAGGGTCCGGGCGGACGCCCGGGAACACGTGGGGGCGCGGTCCTACCGGATCTCGCGCAGCACCTCCAGGACCGACGGCCCGTCCGGTGCGCTCTGCAGCCGCTCCCGGAACCCGGTGTCCATGAGCTTGCGCGACAGCAGCGCCAGGATGCGCAGGTGCTCGTCGCCCGCCGCGGTCTCCGGTACCGAGATCATGAACAGCAGCCGGGCCTTCGTACCGTCCAGCGAGCCCCACTCGATGCCCTCGCCGGACCGGGCGAAGCCCACCGTCGGGCGGGTCACCGCGTCCGTCTTGGCGTGCGGGATCGCGATGGACTCGCCGAGGCCGGTCGTACCCTGCGCCTCCCGGGCGAGCGCGACCCGTACGAGCTCGTCCACGTCCCGGACGTTCCCGGTGGTGGCCAGCATGTGCGCCATCTCGCGGATCGCCGCCTCCTTGGAGTCCGAGGCCAGCTCCGTCTTCACGGTCCGCCCGGTCAGGTACCCGGACAGCACCTCGGGCTCGCCCGCGGGCGCGGCGGTCTCCCGTACGGCGCCACCGGCAGCCGCACCAGCGGCACCACCCGCACCCGCACCCGCTCCGACCAGCACCGGCTCGGGCGCGAGCGCCTTCGGGCCGGCCGGCGCGGCGCCGGCCCGGCGCTGCTTGAGCCCGATCAGGGCGTTGGTGGTCAGCGCGGTGACGACGGTGCCCGCCGCGATCGCGACGAAGAACATGCCGACCCCGCCGACGGCGCCGAACACGGAGACGATCGGGCCGCCGTGCGGCACCGAGTTCGTGACCCCGGCGATGCCCGCGATGGCACCGGCCACCGCGCCGCCCAGCATGTTCGCCGGGATGACCTGCGCCGGCCGCGCGGCGGCGAAGGGGATCGCGCCCTCCGAGATGCCGAAGCAGCCCATGAAGAGCGCGGCGATGCCGGTCTCGCGCTCCCGGCCGGTGTACAGCTTGCGGCGCAGCTGCGTGGCCAGGCCCTGGCCCAGCGGCATGACGGGGATCGCGGCGGCGGCCATGCCCATGACGGTGTTGTTGGTGCCGATCAGGCCGACCGCGACGAGGAAGGCCGTCTTGTTGACCGGCCCGCCCATGTCGAAGGCGATCATCAGGCCGATGATGGCGCCCAGCAGGATCGCGCTGGAGCCGGTCATGCCGTTCAGCCAGCTGGTCAGGTGGGTGAACACCCAGGAGATCGGCTGCCCGATCACGTAGATGTAGAACAGCCCGAGCGCCAGCGTCGACACGATCGGGATCACGATGATCGGCATGATCGGCCGGACGAACTTGGGGACCTTGACCTTCTTGATCCAGACGACCAGGTAACCCGCCAGGAAGCCGGTGGCGATCGCCCCCAGGAAGCCGGCGTTCGCGTCGGCCTTGTAGATGGTGGTGGCGTCGGCGGCGAGGAAGCCGCCGATCATGCCGGGCACCAGCGCCGGCCGGTCGCCGAGGGCGTAGGCGATGTAGCCGGAGAAGATCGGCAGCATCAGCGTGAAGCCGAGGGTGCCGAGCGCGTTGACGTAGAACCAGAAGGACCCCTCGTCGAAGGTGATGCCCTTACCGGAGGAGTGCCCGCCGAGCGCGATCGAGACGGCGAGCAGCAGCCCGCCCACGACCACGAACGGGATCATGTGGGAGACGCCGTTCATCAGGGCCTTGTACGCGGCGCTGCGCGCCCGGCCGCCCCCGCCCCCGCCCCCGCCCCCGCTCCCGCCCGCCGGGGCCGTCCCGGCCTGCACCGGCGCGCTCCGGACCCGCTCGATGAGCTCCTTCGGCTTGTGGATGCCGTCGGCGACCCCGGTGGACAGCACCCGCTTGCCGGCGAAGCGCTCCCGGTCGACCTCCTTGTCGGCGGCGATGATGATTCCGTCCGCCTCCTTGACATCGTTGTCAGAGATAACGTTCTCGGCTCCGATGGAGCCCTGCGTCTCCACCTTCATGTCGACGCCGAGCTCATCGGCGGCCTGCTGGAGCTTCTCCGCCGCCATGTAGGTGTGCGCGATGCCCGTGGGGCACGCGGTGACGGCGAGCAGCTTGAGGCGCTTGTGCCCGCTTGCGCCCCCGCCTGCGGGAGGGCCGGCCGGACTGGTCACAGAAATCTCCTTCACACCACGGTTCCTGCGGGGATCGCGCGGAAGTCCCGATCCACCGGCATCCTCCCGCACATAAGAGGTGGATTAAAAGCCCGAAAGGCCCCGAAAGCTCCTGCCGGAGGGCCCGACCCCCGCAGACGACTCTTTCCCCGGGCGACTGGGGCACGCACGGCCGATCGGTGTAGATTCGTCATCAGTGTCAGGCGTCGCTGCTGATGGCGGTCGGGCGGTCTTCGCGACCGGCCGAGGGGAGAGAGGGCCCCCGACGGACTGTGCTCGGTGTTCCATCCCCCAGACTCGTCCGGGGTACCCCAGCCGTCCGGCGCACGGCCCAGAGCCGTACCCACCCTCTCGAACCATGAGGAGCAGCACCCATGGACTTCAAGGTCGCAGACCTCTCCCTTGCCGTCTTCGGCCGCAAGGAGATCACCCTGGCCGAGCACGAGATGCCGGGTCTGATGTCGATCCGCGCCGAGTACGCGGACGCCCAGCCCCTGGCCGGTGCCCGCATCACCGGCTCCCTGCACATGACCGTGCAGACGGCCGTGCTCATCGAGACCCTCGTCGCCCTCGGCGCCGACGTCCGCTGGGCCTCCTGCAACATCTTCTCCACCCAGGACCACGCGGCCGCCGCCATCGCGGTGGGCCCGAACGGCACCCCGGAGAACCCGCAGGGCGTCCCCGTCTTCGCCTGGAAGGGCGAGACGCTGGAGGAGTACTGGTGGTGCACGGAGCAGGCGCTCACCTGGCCGAACACCCCCACCGGCGGCCCGAACATGATCCTCGACGACGGTGGCGACGCCACCCTCCTCGTCCACAAGGGCGTCGAGTTCGAGAAGGCCGGCGCGGCCCCGGACCCGTCCACGGCGGACTCCGAGGAGTACGCGTACATCCTCACGCTGCTGAACCGCACCCTCGGTGAGAACCCGCAGAAGTGGACGCAGCTCGCGTCCGAGATCCGCGGCGTGACCGAGGAGACCACCACCGGTGTCCACCGCCTGTACGAGATGATGGCCGAGGGCACCCTGCTCTTCCCGGCGATCAACGTGAACGACGCCGTGACGAAGTCGAAGTTCGACAACAAGTACGGCTGCCGCCACTCCCTGATCGACGGCATCAACCGCGCCACCGACGTCCTCATCGGCGGCAAGACCGCCGTCGTCTTCGGCTACGGCGACGTCGGCAAGGGCAGCGCCGAGTCCCTGCGCGGCCAGGGCGCCCGTGTCATCGTCACCGAGATCGACCCGATCTGCGCGCTCCAGGCGGCCATGGACGGCTACCAGGTCGCGACGCTGGACGACGTCGTCGCGACGGCCGACATCTTCATCACGACCACGGGCAACAAGGACATCATCATGGCCTCCGACATGGCCAAGATGAAGCACCAGGCGATCGTGGGCAACATCGGCCACTTCGACAACGAGATCGACATGGCCGGCCTCGCCAAGATCGAGGGCATCGTCAAGGACGAGGTCAAGCCCCAGGTCCACACCTGGAAGTTCCCCGACGGCAAGGTCCTCATCGTGCTGTCCGAGGGCCGCCTGCTGAACCTCGGCAACGCGACCGGCCACCCCTCCTTCGTCATGTCGAACTCCTTCGCGGACCAGACCCTGGCCCAGATCGAGATCTTCACGAAGCCCTCCGAGTACCCGACCGACGTCTACGTGCTGCCCAAGCACCTCGACGAGAAGGTCGCCCGCCTCCACCTCGACGCCCTCGGCGTCAGGCTCACCACCCTGCGCCCGGAGCAGGCCGCGTACATCGGCGTCGACGTCGACGGCCCGTACAAGCCGGACCACTACCGCTACTGATCCCCGCGGATCCCCAGCACCCCGTCAGTCCGAGTCAGGCCCCCGGCACACCCTGCCGGGGGCCTGCCCCGTGCGCACGCACGCCCCCGCGAACGACCCAGGGAGTACGCCATGCCCCGCGGCCGCTACTCGCTCCACGACCCGCACGACCGCACTCCCCTCGGCGAGGAGCACTTCCACTGCGCGCCCGGCCCCTCCGGCTGGCGCTACGTCTCCCAGCTCACCGCCCCGAACGGCGACCACCGGGGCTCCGTGGACCTGGCCGTCGACGAACTCGGCCGCCCCGTCCGCCTGGAGGCCAACGCGTCGAGCTGGCAGGTCCGGGGCGCAGCCATCGACGGCGTCACGTGGGTCCGCACCGACCCCAGCGGCGCCGAGGCCACCGAGGGCAACGTCCGCGCGCCGGGCTTCACCGGCACGTCACCGGCCTTCCTCGTCGCGACGGCCCGCCTGCTGCGCCCCGCCGTGGGCGCCCCGGCCACCCGCGTACGGCTCGTCGCCCTCACCGACCCGGTCCTGGCCCCCCGTACGGTCGACCAGGCCTGGGCCCTGCTGCGGCGCGAGGAGCACCCCACGGACAGCGGCCCGCTCCTGGTGGACACGTACGAGGTCAGCGCCCTGGACACCGGAGAGGTGCACACGGTCCACATCGCCGGGGACGTCGTCCTCTCGGCACCGGGCATCGAGCTCGAACACCTGGAGACCCCGCCGTCGGCGTTCCCGGACCCCGCCGGCTAGGCGCCGCCTAGGCGGGCGGCGCGAACCCTCCACGACTGCGCGGCGCCACCGGCGCCGGAGGCCCGGCGGGGGCGGTGTACGCGGGAACGGCCGGCGCAGCCGCCGGGGCAACCCCACCCGGAACGGGAGCCGGGGCATGAGCCGGAGTCGCAACCGGGACCGGAGTCGCGGCCGGTACCCAGCCCGGCGCCCCACCCTGAAGGCGGCCCGGAACGCCGCCCGGCACCGCGCCCGCGAAGGCCCGCGCCGCGTCCCGCGACTGCCGCTCGTGCACCACGGCCATCAGGTACGCGGCGGCCGGCACCCCGGCCGGCGGCGGCGTACCGGTCCGCGCCACCAGGTCGTCCGCGAGCTTCGCGGCCATCGCCGCGCCCACGTGCGGATCCAGCTGGGACATCCGCGTCAGGTACTGGCGTATAGCGAGCCACAGCCCGTCCGGCACCGCCGACAGGTCCAGCCCGGCGAACCGGCCGGCCAGCCACGGGGGCGGCGGCGGAACCGGCATGACCCGCGCCCCGGGCACCCGCTCCCGGACCACCAGCGTTCCCGCGAACACGTCACCGACCCGGCGCCCCCGCTCGGATGCGAGCGAGGCGATGCACGCCACGGACCCGAACGTCATCAGCAGCTCCACGACCCCCATGGACCCGCGCACCAGCGCGTGCCGGAAACGGATCGGCCCACCGTCGTCCCGTACGACCCGCAGCCCGCAGGCCAGCTTCCCGAGCGACCGCCCGTGGGTCAGCGTCTCCACCGCGATCGGCACGCCGACCAGCAGCAGCAGCCCGCTCGCGACCGACACCGCCGCCTGCGCGGCGTCGTCCAGCGTGGACACCGAGTACGCCAGCCCGATCATGATCACCAGGTAGGCCAGCAGGTAGACGACCAGGTCGAGGACGTAGGCCAGCGCCCGGCTCGGCACCCTCGCGGGCCTCAGCCCCAGGACTACCGCGTCCCCCGTCACCAGATCGCTCACCGCAACACCCTTCACGTGACCTGACCCGCCCCAACGGCATCCAGTCTGCCAAGCTGAACACATTAGGAGTAGGCAGAAACTGGGGACCTGGGGCAGGGGAGCGGCAACCGGATGGATCTCGACGTCTTCGTGACGGCACACCGTGCGGAATGGGACCGTTTGGAACAGCTCCTGGGCCGCGGCCGGGGGCTCACCGGCGACGAGGCCGACGAGCTCGTCGCGCTCTACCAGCGCACGTCGACGCACCTCTCCCTGATCCAGTCCAGCGCCCCCGACCCGATGCTCACCGGCCGGCTGACCCAGCTGGTCGCCCGCGCCCGGGCGACGGTGACGGGCACCCGCCGCGCGAGCTGGCGCGACGCGGCCCGCTTCTTCACCGCCGGCTTCCCGGCCGCGGTGTACCGCAGCCGCCGCTGGTGGATACCGACCGCGCTGCTCTCCACCGCGGTCGGCGTGCTCATCGGCTGGTGGATCGCGACGCACCCCGAGGTCCAGGGGGCGATCGGCGCCCCGGAGGACCTGAAGGCGCTCACGCAGCCGGGCGGCGAATACGAGACGTACTACTCCAGCCACCCCGCGGCCTCGTTCGCGGCCCAGGTCTGGACGAACAACGCCAAGGCGGCGGCGATGTGTCTGGTCCTCGGCGCCTTCCTGGGCCTGCCGGTGCTCTGGATCCTCTTCGTGAACATGGCCAACGTCGGCGTCGGCATCGGCCTGATGTCGGCCGCCGGCCGCCTCGACGTCTTCCTCGGCCTGATCCTCCCGCACGGCCTGCTCGAACTGACGGCGGTCTTCGTCGCCGCGGGCACGGGCCTGCGCCTGGGCTGGACGGTCATCGACCCGGGCCCCCGCACCCGCCGCACCGCCCTCGCCGAACAGGGACGCGCCGCCCTGGGCATGGCGCTCGGCCTGGCGGTGGTCCTGTTCGTCTCGGGCCTCATCGAAGGCTTCGTCACCCCGTCCGGCCTGCCTACGTGGGCCCGCATCCTGATCGGCATCGCCGCCGAGGCGGCCTTCCTCGTCTACGTGTACGTCCTGGGCGGCCGGGCCTCCCGCGCGGGCGAGGTGGGCGATGTCGAAGCCGCCGACCGAACGGCGACGCTCCCCACTGCCGCCTGATGTGCGTACGAGCCCGCTGAGCTGCTAGTCTCCTCGTCGTCCCGCAAAGACCGTTGACACAGACCGCGCGGGGAGGTAGATTCGAACGGTTGCCTCGAACTGGACAAGTTCGGCAGCGATGGTTTAGAGTCTCTCTCGCCCCCAAGGAATTCAATTCCAGTGGGGCCGCATTCGACTCCTCATTCAGGATTCTGAAGCCGGGAAATCCGGTGGAAATCCTCTGGTAGAGTCGGACTCGCCGGAAAGGGAAAGCGCGAAAGCGAATACCTGGAAAGCGAATCCCGCTTCGACCGGGAATCGGACGCGAAGAAGTCTGATAGAGTCGGAAACGCAGGAACAGCAAGAACAGAACGAAAGCCCG
>NZ_JBHXQN010000078.1:0-23116 GCF_042717785.1 Streptomyces sp. NPDC058619 | reverse complement strand
TTTTTTTTTTTGTTTTGTTGGGGGGGGCCCCCCGGCGGGGGGGGGGGGGGGGGGGGGGGGGGGGGGGGGGGGGCCGCCCCGGGGGGGGGGGGGCCCCGGGGGGGGGCCCCCCCCCCCCCCCCCCCACCACCCTGGAGCGAGCGGGCCGTACGGGTCAGGCGATGGAGAAGGTGACCACCGACTGGTAGGTGTCGGCGAACATGAACGGCGGGAGCTGGATCATCCCCGCGCCGCCGACGGCGAACTCGCCACCCGTCAGCTCGTCCCCGCCGGCCGCCTGGGAGGCGATCTTCATCGGCGTGTCGGAGATAGCGCCCGGCGTACCGGCCGAGCAGGTGCTCGGGCTGTCCGCGTTGGTCACGGTGCAGGACGGCTGGATGCCGAGCTGCGCCTTGGTCATCGAGTGGCCCGTGGTCTCGTTCAGGAACGGGGTACGGGTCGCCGTGACGTCCCAGCCGAGGGTGCCGCCGCGGAAGTCCTGGACGGACATCGCGGTGAACTGGCCCACGACCGACTGCGACTTGCCGTTGATGGTCACCTTGCCGAAGTCGACGGCCGGATTGCCGCCCTGCGGACCGATGGCCAGCGGACCGGGCAGGACCTCGACGTCGACGGGGTTCTTCACGCCGGGCTGATCCTCGACGAAGACGAAGTCCTTGTACGGCTTGATCGCGCCGTCGATGCGGATCTTGTCGGCCTTCTTGGTGATGGTGACGCCGCAGTCCGCGACGCCGTTCGCCGCGGCCGTGCCGGTGCCGGTGTCACCGGTGGGGACGTCGTTCAGGAGGGCGGAACAGGTGACCGCCCCGGGGGCGAAGTTGGCGCCGGTGACGGCGACCGCGGTGCCGGCCTTGCCGCTGTTGGGCGTCAGCTTGGTGGTGATCGGGTCCTTGGGCAGGGCCTCCACGGCGACGGAACCGAGGGAGGCGCTCGGCCGGGGAGCCGGGGTGCACGTCGTGGTGAAGACGGAACCGGAGAGGTCCGCGTCCGTCACCGCCAGGTCGAGGGCCACGTTGACGGTGGTGCCCTCGGTGCCGTCCGGGATCTTGACGGTTCCGGAGAACGCCTTGGGGTCGAGCGGCTGCCCGGCCACGACGCTGACGGTCTCGGGCGGGCTGGTGACCACCTGGGTGGTCGCCCCGACCTTGAGGGTGATCTTGGAGGTGTTCACCGTCGTGACGGAGAAGCCGGGGATCAGCGGGCTCGCGCCCGGATCGATGGTGATCGGGACGACGTCGCCGGCCTTGGCGCCGTCGGGCAGCGTCACCGTGAAGTTCTGATTGCCGGAGCCGTCCGGCTGCGGCGCCGGGGCGTCGCAGTTCTCGAAGACGGCGGTGGTCTTGGTCGCGGCCTGCGCCGAGCCCGCGAGGCCCACCACCCCACCCGTCAGGGCCAGGGATAGGGCTCCCGCCCCGGCCAGCACTCTTCGTCTGAGCATTCTCGTACTCACTGGGTCGCGACTCCTTCGTCATGACGAACCCCTCCCCCCACCCGCTGTGTGGGGGAGGCCGAGCCGGTGCGGTGGCCGACATTGACGCGTCGCGGTGATGAGAAGTCAATGGCTTGCTTTCGCCCGAAGGGCACACACATTGATGTCCCATCAGGTCGGGTCCGGCGGAGGAGTTCCCGCGGGAGGGCGTGGAGGCAGCGGTTCCGGCCGGTGGGGCGATCCGGACCGCTGGAAACGGCCAGGTGCGGCCGGCCCGGCCCGATCGGCCCGATCGGCCCGGTGCCGGCCCGGTGGGTCTGCCCGGCCGGCCTTCGGCCCGGCGGCCGGGGCCCCCGTGGGGTCAGCGGTCGGTCGGCGTGTGCAGCAGCAGGTTCGGCGTGCCGGCCGGCAGGGCGGTGATCCGGTCGGAGACGGCACTCCGCAGGAGGGCGCGGGAGACCTCCGCCGGGGTGCGCGCCGTACCGTCCGCCAGGACCAGCGCCGCGACGCCCGCCACGTGCGGGGCGGCCATGGACGTGCCCGAGGCGCGGGCCGTGGCGCCGGTGGACCCCTTCCAGGCCGAGACCACGCCCACCCCCGGCGCCGAGAGGTCCACGCAGGGACCGTAATTGGAGAACCCCGCGCGCCGGTCCGCGGCGTCGGTCGCGCCGACGGTGACGGCCTGCGGGACCCGGGCCGGGGAGCCGGCGCAGGCGTCCTCGCCCCCGTTCCCGGCGGCCGCGGTGAAGGTGATCCCGGCGGCGACGGCCCGCGTCACCGCGGCGTCGAGGGCGTAGCTGGGAGTGCCGCCCATGCTCATGTTCGCCACCGCCGGGGTGGCCGGCGCGGTAGCGGCGTCCCTCACCAGCCACTCCAGACCGCGCAGGATGCCCGACAACCGCCCGGATCCCCGGCAGTTCGCCACCTTCACCCCGACCAGCGAGACGCCCTTGGCGACCCCGTACGTCGTGCCGCCCACGGCCGCCGCGACGTGCGTGCCGTGGCCGTTGCAGTCGCCGGAAGTCTCCAGCCACACCGCGTTGTAACCGTTCCGGGCCCGGCCGCCGAACTCCTGGTGACGGACGTTGATCCCCGTGTCCACGACGTAGACGGTGACGCCCCCGGCCTTGGAGGCGTACGTGTACGCACCGTCGAGCGGCAGCTCGCGCTGGTCGATCCGGTCCAGCGGCCAGGGGGCCAGCGGCTGGGTGTCGGCGGTGCGGAACTCCGCGTCCGGCTCCACGGAGGCCACCCGCGGATCGGCGGCGAGGGCCGCGGCCCGGGCGGCGGTGGTGCGGACGGCGAAGCCGTTCAGGGCGGTGTCGTAGACGGACCCGACCGCGTCACCGGACTCGGCCGCCTCGGCCGCCAGGGCACGGGTCGGCGCGCGGGGGGTGGTGTCCTTGAGGACGACGACGTAGGGGGCGGTGGGAGCGCCGCCGGAGGCGGCTCCGGCGGCCTGCGGGGGCGCGGCGGCCGTGGTGAGCGCGGCGAGGAGGGCGGCGGCGGCCGGGAGGAGCACGGTCGGTGACGTCAGTGCGGTCATGCGGCCGATGCTCGGCGAACGGGGGAGCGGGCGCGCGGAGGGTGCGCCGAGTGGGCGCACGACACGCCGCCGGGAGGGCTACTGCCAGGGGTCCGGGGGCGGTTACGGGGCCAGCGGCCAGCCGCGCACCGTGAAGACGCCCTCGTCGATCCCGCCGGCGGAGCCGTAGGTGGCCAGGGCGGCCTCGTTGTCGGTGTCCACGCCCACCCACATGCCGTAGCAGCCGCGGGCCCGTGCCTCCTCGGCCAGGGCCAGGGTCAGGGCGCGCCCGATTCCGCCGCGCCGGTGGTGCTCGTCCACGGAGAGCTCGTACAGGCACATCTCGGTGCCCTTGTCGGGATGGGTCATCTCGACGCCGGAGACCATGCCCGCGGGCACGCCGTCGACGTAGGCGATCAGCATCACGTGGCCCGGGGCCGCGAGGAAGCGCTCCGACCAGTCCGTGCGGGCGGGACCGTCGAAGAGGGCCTCGGCGGCGGTGAGCTCGGCGGGGGCGAGGGCACGGCGGATGTCCATGGGGGGTGACGATAATGGCCGTATGGCACAGGGGTAGTTGAATTTCGGCGCGGCATGGCGGACGGCCCCGGCGGCGGTACGGAGGTCACTCGCGCTCGCCTACGAGGCGCTGACGGCGGCCGGCCTGGCGGTGGGGCGGTGCTGAAGGACGCGGCGGGCACGGTGCTGTGCGAGGGGCGCAACGAGGCGTACGAGTACCGCGGGACCCGTCTAGGCGGGGTGGTCGCCGACGCCGGACCCGGACCCGGCTGCGACGCCGTCGGCGGCGGCGCCGCCCGGGGTGGCGACGGCCACGGCCGCCGCGTAACCCGCCGGGGCGGCCAGGTCCGTCAGGGTCCAGCCGGGCAGGGGCGCCGGGGCAGGGGCGGAGCCGATGTACGGGTCGACCAGCCCGAGTGCCAGGCCCGCACCGGTGCCCTTGAGGTAGGCCTCCTTGCGGGACCAGAGCCGGGCGAAGGCGATCTCCCGGGCCGACCCGGGGAGCGCGGCCAGTTCGGCGGTCTCCGTCGGGTGCAGGCTGTTCACCACGCTGGCCAGCGTCTTCGCGTCCGGCACCTGCTCCACGTCGATGCCGACCGGCAGCCGGGCGAAGGCGTAGTAGGCCAGGTCACCGCTGTGCGAGAGGGAGAAGTGCACCGCGCCCCCGGCCACGGCGGGACGCCCGTGGGGGCCGCCGCAGCACGGGCAGTCCTCCCGGACCAGCCCGACCTGTTCCGGCGCAAGCCCCAGGTAGCCGCCGAGCAACACCCGGAGCCCCAGGTGGGAGGTGACGTAGCGGAGCCGGTCCCCGGGGCGCACCAGCCGGGCGGCCCGGTCCCGTTCGCCCGCGTCCAGGATTTCGCCCGCCCGGTCGACCGGGCGGCCGGCGACCTGGGCGAGCGTGGTGTCCAGGGACCACACGGCCACGGCGCGGCCCCGGGGGAGCCCCCCGATCTGGGGCGCGTCACTGCCGAGTTGGTTCACGTGCTCGATCACCTGACGAGGGTAGTCCAGGAGGCGGCGGGGGCGGCTGGCTACCCTCGTTCCTTTCGGACACACAGGGGGAGCGCCATCGTGCAGAGCGCCGTGGTCACAGCGGAAGGCGACCGCATCCGCTGGGTCGAGCTGCCCGGAACGGAACCGGCCCGCGTGTACCTGCACGGGCTCGGCGCCACCTCGGCCGCCTACTTCGCGGCGGCCGCCGTGCACCCGCTGCTCGCGGGCCACCGGTCGCTGCTGGTCGACTTGCTGGGGCACGGGCACAGCGACCGGCCCGAAGGCTTCGCCTACACGCTCGAAGGGCATGCCGACTCCCTGGCGGCCGCCCTCGCGGAGGCCTCGGTCGAGGGCGCCGAGGTGATCGCGCACAGCATGGGCGGCGCCGTCGCCATCGTGCTCACCGCCCGGCACCCCAGCCTGGTCTCCCGGCTGGTGCTCGTCGACGCCAACCTCGACCCGCTGCCGCCGACCCCGGGCGCGGCGGGGAGTAGCGGGATCGCCGCGTACACCGAGGCGGAGTTCCTGGCCGACGGCTGGGCCGAGGTGAGGGACCGGGCAGGCGCCCACTGGTGGGCCACGATGCGGCTGGCCGGGCGGACGGCCTTGTACCGCAGCGCCGTTGGCCTCGTCACCGGCACGGTTCCCACCATGCGGGAGCTGCTCCTGGAGCTGAAGGTCCCGCGCAGCTACCTGCTGCCCGAGGCCGACGGCCCGCTCCCGGGCGCCGACGCCCTGGAGGCTGCGGGGGTCGCGGTGGTGGCCGTGGCCGACTGCGGGCACAACATCATGCTCGACAACCCGGACGGCTTCGCCCGCGCCACCGCGACGGCACTGGTCGACGCCTGCCCCCCGCGCCACCGTGACGGCACCGCCCCGCGCCCGAGGTCCCGCTCCACCGCCCGAGGCCCTGCACCCCGAACCTGCCCTGGCCCCTGCACCGGTACGTGACGCCGCGCACCCGCCGCACCGAAGCCTGTCCGAGGTCCTGCCCGGAGCCTGCGCGGCCCCCGCACCCGTGCCTGCCCCCACACCCGCCGCCCGCGCCTGCGGCCCCCGCGCCCGAGCCCGTACCCGCCCAGCGGCAGAGAGGCCGGCGACGGGCCGCGGGCGTGAACGGGACCCGCACTGCCCACCGGTGGACGGCAGACGACAGGCGACGGTCGACGGACGGTCGACGGCGGTTCCGTTCTAGCGGCGCGGGTGCACGGCCCACGTCCCGCCTGGCGCACCGGCGGAGGCGCCGGCCTGGGCCTTCACTCCGGGGGAGAGCGTGCCGTCGGTCCAGGCATAGACCCGCTTGCCGCGCACGGCGACCTGGTACTGACGCAGGTCCCGGCACTCGGGCCGCGCCTCGGCCCGTATACCGTCCGGCCACCACCGGGCCGCCAGATCGGGGTCCTGGACCTTCCCGGGCGCGCCCGAGGCGCACTGCGGGCCGTCCAGCGGGGTCTTGCCGAGCGTGAACCGGATCAGGCGGGTCTCGCCGGTGGTGCGCACCTTCATCCGTACGTGCGTGGCGTCCTTGGGTATCCAGGACGGCAGGTCGAACTCCTTCTCCTTCCGGCCCCGCTGCCCGGGGGCGTCCGCCGCGGTCGCGAACTGCCTGCCCCTCTCGTGGAACACACGGTCGTTGACGACGTCGGTCACGGGGTTGGGCGGGAGGTTGGGCAGCGCGAAGGCGCCGGTGGCGAGGACTCCCACGGTGGCGGCGGCGATGACGAGCGGACGGCGGTTCATGCCCTCCAGTCTCGGCGGGCCACCCCGTCCCGCGCGTCCCTCCCCAGGACGAATCCCAACTCTGCCGAAAGTCTCACACGCGTCATACCTGAGAGCTGCGGCCACCGGCCGGCCGGTGCAGTAACCCCCCGGTCCCGACGGCAGTTGGCGGGGTGCGGACCACCTCCCCGCCCCGCCCTCCTGCTCGAGGAATGCCCATGCGCCGCCGTCGCCTCGTCCCTGCTCTCGCCTCGGCTGCCACGGCCGCGCTCCTCGCCTTCGCCCCGCCCGCGTCGGCTGCCGCGGCCGTCCCCGCGGACAAACCCCTGGTGCTCGACCGCTGGACGCAGACCGGCGCCGCCAGCTACGGGGCGTGGTCCGAGGCGCGCGCGCAACAATCCGCCTGGGCCGCGTACGGATTCGACTGGTCCACGGACCTCTGCACGTCCTCCCCGGACAACCCCCTCGGCTTCCCGTTCGGCGACGCCTGCGCCCGCCACGACTTCGGTTACCGCAACCACAAGGCGGCGGGCCTGTTCCCGGAGGCCAAGGCCCGTCTGGACCAGGCGTTCCACGCCGACCTCACCCGGGTCTGCGCCCGCTACTCGGGCACCCGCAAGGGCTCCTGCGACGGCACGGCGTGGACCTACTACCAGGCCGTCAGGCTCTTCGGCATCTCCTAGCCGAACACCGCGCCCCGCGCCGAGCAACCCCAGGCAATCCCCGACGTGGAGCCGTGGAACCGGGCACCCGCCCGCCCCGGCCAACCCCCTGACGCTCCGTCCGCCGGCCCGCCGGCGGGACCGCCCGGAGCCCGCCCCGGCGAACTGGCCGAATGACGGGGTCCCGGTCGCGCCGATCCCCGGCCGGTCGGGGAACGGAGTTCCCGCCCCACCATCCGCTATGCCCGATGTGTCCCATAGGGGCCCGCCGGTCCGGCGCGGCGGCGCGAGGGTGGCGGGGGTGTGTCCCGGGGTATCGGAGGCGGGCTCAACGCCACCGCGAACTCCCTCGCACGCGCACCGGGACCGGCCGCCGGATTCCGGTGGCCGCCGGGCGGACCCGGCCCCGCCGGGCGACCCCCGGGGCTTACGGCGGTGCTACGCGGATCCCGCTAGGGTGCCTCTGACCTGCACGAAAGCCCTCCCGGAGGGAGGGCTTCGAGGGGTGGAGCCGTGGTGCCCCCGGCAGGACTCGAACCTGCGGCCAAGTGCTTAGAAGGCACCTGCTCTATCCACTGAGCTACGGGGGCCGGAAGGTGGCCGTGGTGGGCCTGGAGCCCCTGGTGGGGGTGGGACTGCGGTCCGTGCCGGGTCAAGGATAGGGCTCCGGTTGCCTTGTCCCGGTTGCTTCACCCGCGTGCCACGATGTGGAGGTTCGGTGAAGCGGTCCCGATAATCGCAGGCAGGTGCGATTCTCGCATCGCTTTTGCGCCGCGGCGCCCCGGGTGTTGTGCACTCGTTATGCCTGCGCCCCACTCGTCCGTCGTGTCCCGTGATGTCCCTTCGGGGTAGCGGTCGGCGCGCAGAGGACGTATAAGCTTCAAAAATGGTCCCAAATTGGGCATTCTTCACATGTGGTGACCTTGGATGTTCGGCCTCAGCTGCTCGATGCCCTGTCCGCCCTGCGCGACCGGGTCGCGTCCGTGCGTCTGCCGCTGCCCCTGCCCGGCGCTCCACGCGCCCGCCAGACCAGAGCCGAGCTGCTCGCGCAGCTCGACGACTACCTCGTACCCCGGCTGAAGGCGCCCGAGGCGCCGCTGCTCGCCGTTGTCGGCGGGTCCACCGGGGCCGGCAAGTCCACCCTCGTCAACTCCCTCGTCGGACGGCAGGTCAGCGAAGCCGGCGTGCTGCGCCCGACCACGCGCACACCGGTGCTCGTCTGCCACCCGGATGACCACCACTGGTTCGCCGGGATGCGGATCCTCCCCGACCTGATGCGGGTCTGGGTCCCGCACGGGGAGGAGGAGGCCGTCCCGGTGGGCGCGTCCCGGCTCCCCGACCGCGGCCGGAGGGACACCCACGCGACCCGCGAGATGCGGGTCGAGACCATCTCCAGCCTCCCCCGCGGCCTCGCCATCCTCGACGCCCCCGACATCGACTCCCTCGTCGTCGAGAACCGCACGCTCGCCGCCGAACTCATCTGCGCCGCGGACGTCTGGGTGATGGTCACCACCGCCTCGCGGTACGCCGACGCCGTCCCCTGGCACCTGCTGCGCACCGCCAAGCAGTACAAGGCCACCCTCGTCACGGTCCTCGACCGCGTCCCGCACCAGGTGCTCGTCGAGGTCTCCCGGCAGTACGGGGCCCTGCTCACGCGGGCCGGGCTGGGCGACGTACCGAGGTTCACTGTGCCGGAACTGCCCGAGTCGGCCGGCGGGGGCGGGCTGCTGCCGGCCAGCGCCGTCGCGCCGCTGTACGCCTGGCTCGCCCACCACGCGCAGGACCCGGCCGCCCGGCAGTACGCCGTCGGGCGGACCGCGCTCGGCGCGCTGGACTCCCTCGCGCGGCGGATGCCGGAGCTCGCCTCGGCGGTCGCCGCCCAGCACGCCGCCGCCGTACGGCTGACCTCGGCCGTGGAGGACGCGTACAGGCGGGAGGGCAAGCGGGTGCGCAACCGCCTCGACCGCGGCGCCGTACTGGCCGGGGACGCGCTGACCCGGTGGCGCGGCTACCCGCTCGACACGAGCGCCGACGAACTCCTCGACTCGCTCGCCGAGTCGCTCACCGCCCTGCTCCAGTGCGCCGTCGCCGCCGCCGACGAGCGGATCGCCGACGCCTGGCGGCGCGAGCCGGCCGCCGGAGCGGTACCGCTGCCCGCGCCCGACCGGGAGGCGGGGGAGCGGATCGGCATGGCCGTACGGCGCTGGCGGCGCGTCCTGGAGGAACTCGCCGAGGAGGAGGTGGCACGGCTCGACAAGCAGCCGTCCCCCGACCCCGACGCCGTCGCAGCCCTCCTCGTCGCCGCCCTCCTCGGCGGCAAGCGGGCCCGGCCCGCGGGGGAGAAGCTCGCCGAACGCATCGGCGTACAGGCCGCCGTACGGCTGCGCGACCGGGGCGGGGAGCTGGTCGGCGACCACCTCGACCAGGTGCTGCGCGCCGAACGTGACCGGCGGCTCGCCCCGCTGGAGGCGCTCGAAGTGACCCCGGAACCACAGGCCGAGCTGATCGCCGCGCTGTCCGTACTGCAGAAGGAGAGGTGACGCGGTGACCGCCCTGACCGACCGGACCGACGACCGCTGGGACGACGGACTCATCGCCCGCTCGCGCCCCCGACCGGTGGACCGGCCGGAGAACGGCTCCGAACCGGGCGACGGGACCGACGAGGGCGACGACGCGCTCGTACGGGCCGTCTCCGGCGCCGGCAGCGACGGCGGCAAGGCACCCTCGCCCCCGCTCAGCCCCGAGGGGCAGGCGCTGCGGCTGCGCCTCGACGCGTTGCGCCAGCTGGTCGGACTGTCCCGGACCCGGCTCGACGGCAAGACCCTCGCCGAGGCCGGCCGGGTGCTGGACGAGGCAGCCGCACGGCGCGGCCTCTCACCGCAGCACACGGTCGTCGCGATCGCCGGAGCCACCGGAAGCGGCAAGTCCACCCTCTTCAACTCACTCGCCGGAGTGCAGATCTCCGAGACGGGGCTGCGCCGGCCGACGACCGCCGCGCCCATCGCGTGCAGCTGGTCGGACGGCGCGGCGGGCCTGCTCGACCGGCTGGAGATCCCCGGGCGGCTGCGGCGCCGGCCCCGCGAGACCTCGGAGGCCGAGGCGCTGCGCGGCATGGTCCTCGTCGACCTGCCCGACCTGGACTCGGCGGTCGGCGCCCACCGCGACCACGTGGACCGGGTGCTGGCACTGGTCGACGCGGTGGTGTGGGTGGTGGACCCGGAGAAGTACGCGGACGCCGTCCTGCACGAGCGCTACCTGCGGCCGCTGGCCGGGCACGCGGAGGTCACCTTCGTGGTGCTGAACCAGGTGGACCGGCTGCCCGGGGAGTCCGCCGACCTCGTCCTGGACGACCTGCGCCGCCTCCTCGACGAGGACGGCATCGCACTCGGTGAACACGACGAGCCCGGCGCCACGGTCCTCGGCCTGTCCGCGCTGACCGGCGAGGGCGTCGGGGAACTGCGCGAGCTCCTCGGACAGTTCACCCAGGAGAAGGGCGCCGCGACCCGGCGCATCTCCGCCGACGTCGACCGTGCGGCCGTGCGCCTGCGCCCGCTGTACGTCGCCGACGGGCACCCCGGGCCCGAGATCGGCGAGACGGCCCGCGCCGAGTTCGAGGACCGGCTCGCCGAGGCGGTCGGCGCGTACGCGGCAGGGCTCGCGGCCGAGCGCGCCTGGCGGCGCAACGCCGGAAAGGCGTGCGGGACCCCGTGGCTGCGGCTGTGGCGCTGGTACGAGGGCCGCCGCGCCCCGCGGACCCTGGCGGGCCTGGCCGCCCTCGCGGCGATCGGCGGCAGGGGCACGGTGACCCCGGAGGCGCCGGCCGAGGAGGAGGTGACCGCACGCCAGCGCGTGGAGCAGGCCGTACGGGTCGTCGCCGACGAGGCGGTCACGGGCCTGCCGGACCCGTGGGCGCAGGCGGTGCGCGAGACGGCGGTGCGCGGCGCCGAGCACCTGCCGGAGGCGCTGGACGAGATCGCCGTGACCCTCGGGGCGGCGCTCGCGGTACCCGGCGTGAAGCCGCCGAGGCCCCAGTGGTGGCCGGCGGCCGTGCTGGGGCAGGCGGCCATGACGCTCCTGCAGATCTTCGGCGGGCTGTGGCTGGCCGGGCAGATCGTCGGGGTCCTGGAGCCGCGGCTGATGCCGCCGGTGCTGCTGATGGTGGCCGGCATCATCGGCGGACCGCTGGTGGAGTGGGCCTGCTCCATCGCCGCCCGCGGTCCGGCCCGGCGGTACGGGCAGGACGCGGAGCGCAGGCTGCGGCAGGCGGCGGCCGGCTGCGGCCGGGCCCGGGTGCTGGAGCCGGTGGCGGCGGAACTGCTGCGCTACCGGGAGGTGCGCGAGCAGTACGCGACGGTGGCCGCAGGGGGGAGCCGGTTGTCCACAACCCGTCAGTAGTCCACAGGCTCCGGCAGGACGCGGCGGCCGCCCCCAGGATGGTTCCACCCCGTGCGGACGGTCCGTGCGGCGGGGAACGCGGGGGAGGGCGGCCGGGATGAACGACACCCTGGTGACGCTGGTGGGCCACGTGGCCACGCAGATCGACTACAAGGAGACGCCGAACGGCCCGTCGGCGAGGTTCCGCTTCGCGGTGACGCCGCGGTACTTCGACCGGCGCAAGGAGGTCTGGGCCGACGGGGCCACCAGCTTCTACACCGTGTGGGCGCGGCGGACGCTCGCCCTGAACCTCGCCGGGTCGGTGTCGGTCGGTGAACCGCTGGTGGTGCACGGCAGGCTGAGGGTCCGGGAGGACCCGCCCGACGGCGAGGGCAACCGCTGGTTCTCGGTGGACATCGAGGCGACCGCCGTCGGACACGACCTGAACCGCGGTACCGCCGCGTTCCGCAGGGTCGTCACGACGGACACGCCCCTGATGGTCGATCAGAGGGCGGCGGTGGGCTGAGTGTTCGAGGTGGATAGGATTCCCCGGTACTCACGGGCACCTGGGCCTTCGGCCCGAAGGGGAAGACTGTGTCGATTGCCGTTCCCGCATCCTCCGCTCCCGATTCCGCTCCTTCACGTCCCGGCGGTCTTCCACCTGCCGGCGCTCCTGCCGGTTCTGCTGCCTGCTCCGTGGTCGTCTCCGCGACCGGCGCGGCGCGGCCCGGCGCCCGGCGTTCGCTGGCGGTGGCCCTGCTGGCCGCGGCCCTCGCCGGCGCCCCCGCCGCGCAGGCGGCCGCCGACTCCGGTCCGGTGGGCTCCCGGACACCGGAGGGCGCGAGCGCCGTCCTGGACGGGCTGAAGACGTACGGCCAGGCGGTCCTGCACTCCGGGGACGGATCGGTGCGTCGGATCCCGGCCGGGCTCTACGAGATGCGGGTCGACGGCGGCGGCATGCTCCAGACGTACGGGGTCGGGGTCGAGGGCAACGCACAGCCCCAGGCCCGGTACACCGAGAGCGGCTGGAGCGGCAGCCCGCTGGCGGCCAAGGGCGAGGCGGGCCGGATCCGCTGGGTCCTGGAGCACTCCTACCCGCAGCTGAACGACCTGGCCGGGCTCGCCAAGGCCGCCGGAGCCGCGGGGCTCACCGCGGAGAGCGCCGCGGCCGGGACCCAGGTGGCGATCTGGCGCCTGGCCGACGGCGCCCGGGTGGAGGCCGCGGACCCGGAGGCCGAGAAGCTGGCCGACTACCTCCAGCGGGCGGCGGGCCGGCTGCCGGAGCCGCCCGCCTCGCTGGCGCTGGACCCGGGCGACGTCACCGGGCCGGTGGGCACGCGGCTCGGCCCGGTGACCGTGCGGACCGGGGCGCGCAGCGTGTCGGTCATCCCGGACGCGGCGGCCTTGGAGATGGGGGTGCGGGTGGTGGACGCCGAGGGGAAGCCGCTGGAGACCGCCGCCAACGGGACCCGGCTCTACTTCGAGGTGCCCGCGGGCACCCCCGACGGGTTCGCCTCGGTCACGGTGCAGGGCGCGACCAAGGTTCCGGTCGGGCGGGTCTTCACCAGCGGGGTGCCGGCGCAGGCGCAGATCGTGGCCGGCTCCAGCGAGTCGGCGGCGAGGGCGACGGCCTCGGCGATGTGGCCGGCCGTCCCGGCGGCCGACCCGGCCGCGGCGGGAACCACGGCCGCCACGACCTCCGGCACGGGCTCCGGGACGGACGCGGGGGGCGCGACTGCCGGAGCGGCCACCGGGGCGACCGCCGGAACCGTCTCCGGCGCGATCGCCGGCACGGGCTCCGGGCCGTCGGCGATGACCCTGGGCACGCAGTCGGCCGCCCTCTCGCCGGACTCCCCGGACTCCCCGGACTCCCCGGACGGGGAGCGGCTGGCCGCCAGCGGGAGCTCGGCGGCGACCCCGGTCATCGCCTCCCTGGCGGTGGGGCTGGTGGTCCTCGGCGGCCTGGTCGTCCTGGTGCTCCGCAAGCGCCCGCTGGAGGGCGAGGACCAGGGCTGACCCGGCTCCGTCGGCCCCCACCGCCCCTGCGGCAGGCGCCCACCGCCCCCGCAGTCAGCCCCTCGTCGCCCCGCGGGGCGGCCGGGGTCCGGTCTGCCACCTGTCCGGCCGATTTCGGACCGCCGACCGGGGGTAGAGGCGAGAAATGGTTGATCAGGAGCTGACCTGGCAAGGCGCGGTCGCACGGTGGGACCGCGGACTGTTCGACATGGTGGCCCGGCGGCACTGGCCCGGCGCCGACCGGGTGCTGCCGAGACTCGGGCGGGCCGCGAACCACGGGGTGCTGTGGGGCGGGACCGCCGCGGCCATCGCCGTGTTCGGGTCGGCCGGAGCGCGCAAGGCCGCCGTGCGGGGGATGGCCTCGCTGGCACTGGCCTCCGCGACCATCAACACCGTCGGTAAGTGGTCCGTACGCCGAGCCCGGCCGCGGCTGGACGGCGTGCCCGTCGTACGGCAGCTGTCGACGCAGCCGCAGACGACATCGTTCCCCTCCGGGCACTCGGCGTCCGCCTTCGCCTTCGCCGCCGGGCTGGCCCTGGAGTCCCCCGGCTGGGGCGCGGTGGTGGCCCCGGTCGCGGCTTCGGTGGCGTTCTCCCGGGTGTACACGGGGGTGCACTACCCCTCCGACGTCGTCGCGGGCGCGGCGCTGGGAGTGGCCGCGGGGTTCGTCGTACGGCGGCTCGCGCGGGACGCGCAGGAGGCCCGGGTCGTGCCGGGTGAGGAACGGACCGCCGCCGGGGCGCCGGCCCTGCCCGACGGGGAGGGGCTCACGGTGGTGGTCAACACCGGTTCGGGCACGGCCGCCGGCGCGGGGCTCGACGTGCTGCGCTCCCGGCTCCCCAAGGCCGAGCTGGTGGAGTGCGGCGGCGCCGAGCTGGCCGCCGAGCTGGCCGCGGCGGCCTCCCGGGCCACCGTGCTCGGGGTCTGCGGTGGCGACGGCACCATCAACGCCGCCGCCTCCGCCGCCCTGCGGGCCGGGGTACCGCTGGCGGTGTTCCCGGGCGGCACCCTCAACCACTTCGCGCTCGACCTCGGCCTCGCCGGAGCCGCGGACACCTGCCGCGCGGTCGCTGCGGGCGAGGCCGTGCACATCGGGGTGGGCCGGTTCACCCCGGGGCCCGGGGGCGGCGAGTCCGGCTACTTCCTGAACAACTTCAGCATCGGCGCGTACCCCGAACTGCTCGGCCACCGCCTCCGGTGGGGTCCGCGGATCGGCGGCGGCCCGGCCGCGCTGCTGGCGGCCTGGAAGGTGCTGCGCTCCCAGCGGCCCGTACGGCTGCGGCTGGCCGGACGGCCCCGGAGCGTGTGGCTGCTCTTCGCCGGCAACGGCACCTACCACGGCACCGGTCCCACGCCGCGCCGCCGCGACAACCTCGGCGAGGGCCTCCTCGACCTCCGCCTCGTGTACGGCGGCGGCCGGCCCGGGCCGCGCCTGCTGGCCGCGGCGTTCGCGGGCCCGCTGAGCCGATCTCCCGTCCACACGGCGACCCGGCTGCGCAGCCTGCGCATCGGGGACATCCCCTCCGGCACCCCGCTGGCGTACGACGGGGAGTACGCGGAGGCGCCCGCCGCGATGGTGCTGGAGGAGCTCCCGGACGCGCTCACGGTGTACCGGCCGCGGACGTGACTCCTCTGTTTGAACCTGTTCGATTCCGGGTGGCAAAGCGTCTACAGTGACCCCGAAATCAAGATCTTCAGAGCTTGTCATGCCGAAATGCAGGGGTCTGTCGGTGAAGCTGTCCCGGATCGCGGCAGTGGTCGTCGCTGCCGCCGTTGCTCCGGCCGTACTGCTCGCGTCGCCGGCCTCCGCCGCTGACGCCGCCTCCTTCTCGGGAGCGGGAGCGGGGGCGCCGTCGTCGCCGTCCGCTCCTGCCCAGGCTCCGGCCGGAGCTGCCGAGGGCGCCCCGGTGGAGAAGCCGGCCGCGGAAGCCGCTGAGGCCGCGGAGCAGTCGGGCGAGCAGTTCGACGACAGGCCTGGTGACACGTCCGGCGACACGCCCGCCGAGAAGTCCGGCGCCAAGTCCGGTGACGAGCCTGGTGACGAGCCCGAGGGCAAGCCGGGTGACAAGCCCGGTGACGCGTCCGGCCGCGAGGACGATCCGATGGTGGCGGACCGCATGGCCATCCTGCGGCTCATGGCGGCCGCCGAACCGGGATCGCTCGTCCGGGAGGCCGGCAAGGCCATCGACGGCGGCCCGGCCGCGACGCGCCCCTTCCTGGAGACCGGCCAGCACGTGGCCCGCGCCTCCGACGACAGCGTCCTGCTCGCCCGGATCGCCGAGGGCGAGCAGGGCTGGGCCGTGGGCGACGCGGGGGAGGCACTGCTGTTCCGCAGCGCCTCCCCCGCCGAGATGCGCCGGTTCCCCACCGGCACGACCACGACGGGGACCACCGGCTCCGGCACTGGCACTGGCACCGGCACTGGCACCGGCACCGGCACGCAGCAGGTCGTCAGCTCCGGCACCGGCTCCGGCACCGTCAGCACCACGGCCATCACCACCGGCAACGGCAGCGTGACCGCCCTGGGCGGCCGGGGCAGCTCCCTGGCCTCCACCGGCGCCGACGCCACGACCACCTGGGCCGCCACCGGCGCGGGTACCGCACTCGTGGCCGGCGCGGGCCTCGTGCTCGCCACCCGCCTGCGTCGCCAGGGTTCCGGCGCCTGACGCACCCCGCACTCCGCGCCGTGGCGCCGCCGCCCACCGGCAGCGCCCCCACGGGCACGTCCGCCCGTACGGCCCCCGGCGAGAGGGCCCCAGCGACACCGCGGGTCCCCCTGCCGCCCCTGTCCACCCGTCGGCGCGAGAAGAACGGTCACCCGGAGATGGACTCGACGGAATTTCGACTGCAGGGCCCGGACCACTACGTCCGCATGGCGGACCTGCTGCCGCTGATCCCCGACAACGACTGGATCTGGAGCGTCCTGGAAGTCGACGGGATCTGGAGCGTCCCCGCCGGGGACCGAACGAGCGGCATACCAGGCGACCTGAGCGCCGAGGCGTTCGAGGACCTGGTGCAGGCGAGCCCGACCGGTTTCGTCCTCGGCTGGTCCGAGCTGCGGGCCTTCGCCGCGGACCTCGAACAGAACCACTGGCTCACCGTCGTCGCGGTGCGCTCGGCCGACGACCTGGTCGGCGCCGAACTCCGGGCGGAGGACTACTCCCGATGTCTCGTGCTGCTGGAGGCGTTCGACAGCGGGTCGTGGACGGTCGCCGCCCGACCGGGAGCGACCGGACATCACGACATCGTGGCCGCGGCCCGGGCGCGGTACGGCGGTCAGGAGGCGGCCCGCGGGCCGTCCGGGGGCCCTCCGAGGGCATCCGGCGGGCGTACGGACGGTCCGGACGACGGTCGGCGGTGACCAGGGGGTGAGACTCGGGGCCGGTCTCGCCCCAGCTCAGGGGGTCTGACCTACCCGTTCCCCCGTAGCTATGGACGGTCGGCAAGACGGGGGCCGTCGGACCGCCAAGGCCAGGGCGTGTCTTTCGGATCCTGCCGGGCCAGCGCTGCCCGGTCCCGTGCCCCGTTGCTCCGCGCGCGGGACGTGGCGCCCCGTCGCCGGACCGTCGGCGGGCCGGCGGGGGCCGGATGGGGCAGCGTGGGCGCATGGCTTCCGGAACGCGTCCTCTCGCCGTGGTGGCCTGCCTCTTCACGGCGGTGCAGCTCCTGCTCGTGGTCCCCGGGTCCGGTATCGGGTGGGACGAGGCGGTCTACGCCAGCCAGGTCAGCCCGTACGTACCGGCCGCCTTCTTCAGCGCCCCGCGTGCCCGCGGGATCACCTTCCTGGCCGCCCCCGCCGCCGCGCTCAGCCAGGACCCGATCGCCCTGCGGGTGTGGTTCGCGCTGCTCTCCGGGGGCGCGCTCTTCGGGTCGTTCCGGGTCTGGCTGACGATCCTGCGGCCCGCGGTCGTGGTGACGGCGGCCGGGCTGTTCGCGAGCCTGTGGATCACCCTGCTCTACGGCCCGCAGGCCATGCCCAACCTGTGGGTGGCCTACGGGGCCGTCGTGGCGGTCGCCTGCTTCCTGCTGCCGCCCTCGCGCCGCACGCACACGGGCCTCGCCGCCGCCCTGGCCCTGGTCGCGCTCATGCGCCCCTCCGACGCGCTCTGGCTGGCCCTGCCCCTTGCGGCGGCCGCGCTCGCCGCCCGCACACCGGTCCGGCTGCTCCCGCTCGCCGCCGGGGTCGGGCTGGGCGCGCTGCCGTGGGTGGTGGAGGCGTACCTGCGCTACGGCGGGCTCGCGGCCCGACTGTACCGGGCGGGGGAGATCCAGGGCGGTTTCAGCGGGCAGTTCGCCTTCGGCGCCCAGCTGCGGGCCATGTCCGGCCGTACGCTGTGCCGCCCGTGCAGCGACGTGGCGTGGGGCCGTCCCGAGCTCGCCCTGTGGTGGTTCGCGCTGCCGGTGGCCGTCGCGGCCGGGATCGCCGTCGCTCGCGGCCGCCGCCGGCCGCTGGTGCTGGCCACCGCGGCGGCCGTCTCCGTATCGGTGCCGTACCTGTTCCTCATCGGGTACGCGGCGCCCCGCTTCCTGCTGCCGGCGTACGCGCTGCTCGCCCTGCCCGCGGCGCAGGCCCTCGTGCACGCCGCCCGGACCTGGCCCCGGCCCGCCGCGGCCACCCTCGCCGTCGCCCTGGCCGGGCACCTCGCCGTCCAGTACGCGGTGCTCCACCGGGCGGCGGACCGCTACCGGGACGTGCGCACGGCGTACGCCCGCACCGCCGCGGAGCTGCACCGGCACGGCGTACGCCCGCCCTGCACGGTCAGCGGCCACGAGGCGGTCCGCGTGGCCTACGCGCTGGGCTGCTCCTCGCGGCAGGTCGGCGGCCACGACGGGAGCATCGACACCGACGGGCTCCGGGCGATGGCCTGCGGCCGGCCGGTGGTGCTGCTGATGTCCGGCGGCGCACCGCCTCCGGCGTTCGCCCGCGCATGGCGTCCCCACGGCCTGAGCCCGCTCCCGGGAACCCGCTCCCTGCACGCCTACCTGCCCCCGGCCTGCGCCGGCCCGGGCGACCGGGTCAACGGGGGCGACCGGGGCCGGCATGACCCGGGTGACCCGGCCCTGATCCGCCGGGACGAGCCTTAGGGCCTTTCACCTGCGAGAGCGGCCCCCACAGCGACTACCGCCGGGCCGTCCCTGGGCCGTCAGAGGGGGCCCAGGGATGGCCAACGACGACCAACGACGGCCACGACCGTCAGGTCCCCTCCGGCCGGTGCCCAGGTCAGGGCGCCGGGACCATACGCGTTTCCCCCGGGGGATGGACGTCAGGCAAGATGGGGTGTATCTGCCCACCATCGATCTGCCGGACGGTTTCTCTTGGCTGAGTTCATCTACACCATGCGCAAGACGCGCAAGGCGCACGGCGACAAGGTGATTCTTGATGACGTCACCCTGAACTTCCTGCCCGGCGCGAAGATCGGTGTGGTCGGCCCGAACGGTGCCGGTAAGTCCACCGTTCTTAAGATCATGGCGGGCCTGGAGCAGCCGTCCAACGGCGAGGCGTACCTCTCGCCCGGCTTCACCGTCGGCATCCTCATGCAGGAGCCCAAGCTCGACGAGTCGAAGACCGTCCTGGAGAACGTCCAGGACGGCGCCGCCGACACCATGAAGAAGCTGCACCGCTTCAACGAGGTCGCCGAGCTGATGGCGACCGACTACACGGACGCCCTCCTCGACGAGATGGGCAAGCTCCAGGAAGACCTGGACCACTCCAACGCCTGGGACCTCGACGCCCAGCTGGAGCAGGCCATGGACGCCCTGGGCTGCCCGCCCGGCGACTGGCCCGTCACCAACCTCTCCGGTGGCGAGAAGCGCCGCGTCGCGCTCTGCAAGCTGCTGATCGAGGCCCCGGACCTGCTCCTCCTCGACGAGCCCACCAACCACCTCGACGCCGAGTCGGTGAACTGGCTGGAGCAGCACCTCTCGCAGTACAAGGGCGCCGTCGTGGCCGTCACCCACGACCGGTACTTCCTGAACAACGTCGCCGAGTGGATCCTCGAGCTCGACCGCGGCCGCGCGCACCCCTACGAGGGCAACTACTCCACCTACCTGGAGAAGAAGGCCACCCGTCTGAAGGTCGAAGGCCGCAAGGACGAGAAGCGCCAGAAGCGCCTCAAGGAAGAGCTGGAGTGGGTCCGCTCCAACGCAAAGGGCCGCCAGACCAAGTCCAAGGCACGCCTCGCCCGCTACGAGGAGATGGCCGCCGAGGCGGACAAGATGCGGAAGCTGGACTTCGAGGAGATCCAGATCCCGCCGGGCCCGCGTCTGGGCTCGATCGTGGTCGAGGTCAACAACCTCTCCAAGGCGTTCGGTGACAAGGTCCTGGTCGACGACCTGTCCTTCACGCTGCCGCGCAACGGCATCGTGGGCATCATCGGCCCGAACGGCGCCGGCAAGACCACGCTCTTCAAGATGCTCCTGGGCCTGGAGGAGCCGGACGCCGGCTCCGTCAAGGTCGGCGAGACCGTCAAGATCTCCTACGTCGACCAGAGCCGCGCCAACATCGACCCCAAGAAGTCCCTGTGGGCCGTCGTGTCGGACGAGCTGGACTACATCAACGTCGGCCAGGTCGAGATGCCTTCGCGCGCGTACGTCAGCGCCTTCGGCTTCAAGGGCCCGGACCAGCAGAAGGCCGCCGGCATCCTGTCCGGTGGTGAGCGCAACCGCCTCAACCTGGCGCTGACGCTCAAGGAGGGCGGCAACCTGCTGCTCCTCGACGAGCCCACCAACGACCTCGACGTCGAGACCCTGTCCTCGCTCGAGAACGCGCTCCTCGAATTCCCCGGTGCGGCCGTGGTCATCTCCCATGACCGCTGGTTCCTCGACCGGGTCGCCACGCACATCCTGGCGTACGAGGGCGAGTCCAAGTGGTACTGGTTCGAGGGCAACTTCGAGTCGTACGAGAAGAACAAGGTCGAGCGCCTCGGTGCGGACGCGACCCGCCCGCACCGCGCCACCTACAAGAAGCTGACCCGAGGCTGAGGTCGAAGACCATGGCCAGACACCACTACCGGTGCCCCCTCCGCTGGGCGGACATGGATGCCTTCGGGCACGTCAACAACGTCGTCTTCCTCCGCTACCTGGAGGAGGCGCGCATCGACTTCATGTTCCGCCTGGCGCCGGGGGAGGGCAGTGAGTCCTTCACGGGCGGCTCCGTCGTGGCCCGTCACGAGATCGACTACAAGCTCCCCCTCGTGCACCGCCACGAGCCGGTGCTCATCGAGTCCTGGGTGACCCGGATTGGCGCCGCGTCCCTGACCATCCGCTACGAGGTCAAGGACGAGGCGACCGACGAGCGGCCCGAGACGGTCTACGTGCGCGCCGAGACCGTGGTCGTGCCGTACAACCTCGCCGAGGGGCGGCCCCGCCGCATCACGGCCGAGGAGAAGCTCTTCCTGGAGGAGTACCTCGACCAGCCCGAGGCGCCGAAGCGTTCCGAAGGGCGCCTCGCGGCATGAGCGAGCAGCTGCGCTTCGCCGATCCCGGGGAGGCGGCGGACCTCGCCGCCTTCCTGGGCCGGCTGGTGCACTACGACCGCGCCGCCGCGGTCCGCCTCCAGGCGGGCGGCGGCGCGGTCGCCGTCTTCGGGCGGCCGCCCTCCTTCGAGGTGCTGGCCGTCCGCACGGTCCGGCTCGCCGGGCCCGTCGCCACGACGCTGGACGTGACCGTGTCCGCCGGCGAGCTGCTGGAGTACGTGGACGAGGCCTCCGCCTCGGCCGCGGTGCCCGGGCCGGTCACCGGACCGCCCTGGACCGGGGTGCTCCCGCCCCGCGGCGGCTGGCGGCGGCTGGACGGGCTGCCCGGCCCCGAGGCCGTACGGGCGGCCGTGGCGGCCGCCGTCGCCGAGTTCCGCACCCGGGACGCGGCGCTGCCCCCGCAGCACCGGACCCGGTCCGAGCGCGACCGCATCGGCCGCGAGATCTGGTCCCGCCCGCTGGGCGACACCGAGCTCCCGATGCGCGCCGCGCACGCCGCGCAGGCGCTGGGCTTCCTGCGGGCGGTACGGGTTCCGGTGCCCGCCCCCGCGTCCGGTCCGGCCGCCGTGCCCGGGTACGTGCCCCCGCCCGCCCCGGTGGCGCTGCTCGCCGCGGGGAACTGGCTGCGGCTGCGGACTCCGTACGGCTCCGTCGCCCTGCGCCGCCCCGGCGTCACGGGCGGCCTCGGCGCGCTCGGGGTACGGCCGGTCTAGCCGGTCCCCGGGCTCCCGTACGGAGTGCCTCAGTCGGCGGTGTTGATCATCGACGCGGCCGCGTAGGTCAGGTACTTCCACAGCTGCGCCTCGTGTTCCGGCGCCAGCCCCAGCTCGTCCAGCGCGACCCGCATGTGCTTCAGCCAGGCGTCGTGCGCCGCCGCGTCCACCTGGAACGGCGCGTGCCGCATCCGCAGGCGCGGGTGCCCCCGGTGCTGGCTGTAGGTGGTCGGACCGCCCCAGTACTGCATCAGGAACAGGGCGAACCGCTCCTCGGCGGGCCCCAGGTCCTCCTCCGGGTACATCGGGCGCAGCAGCGGGTCCTCCGCGACCCCCTGGTAGAAGCGCCGGACGAGACGGCGGAAGGTCTCCTCGCCGCCGACCTGCTCGTAAAAGGTCTGCTCCTGAAGCGTGCCCCGCGGAATCTCATTCACCCGACCATCGTCTCAGACGCCCGGACGGAGGACCCGGGTCCCAGGACCTTCCGACGGGAACCCGAGGAGCCTGCGAGCGGTCGCACGCCGGCGCCCCGCGCAGGACAGTGGAGGCATGGCCGCACACACCGCAGGCACCGGGGCCCGCGATCTGCGGGAAGCCGCGCACGCCGCCCAGGTCCGCGAGCTGGCCGCCGCCGGGGCGCTGGACGATCCGCACTGGCGGGCGGCGTTCACCGCGGTGCCCCGGCACGTGTTCGTCCCCTACTTCTGGACCGGCCGCGGCGCGGGCCACGAACGCCTCTGGTCCGAGGACCCCGACCCCGAGCGCCGGGCCCGCTGGCTGCGCGGGGTCTACGCCGACGCCCCGCTGGCGACCCGGCTGCGCGACGGCGAGCTGCTCTCCTCCAGCAGCCAGCCCTCCCTGATGGCGAGGATGCTGGAGGCCCTCGGGGTGCGCGACGGCGACCACGTGCTGGAGATCGGCGCGGGCACCGGCTACAACGCCGCCCTGCTCTGCCACCGGCTCGGCCAGGACCTCGTGACCACCGTGGACCTCGACGAGGAGATCACCGAGTCCGCGCGCGCCCACCTGGCCCGGCTCGGCTACCGGCCCGCCGTCGTCACCGGCGACGGGGCCCGCGGATGCCCCTCCCGGGCCCCGTTCGACCGGATCATGGCCACCTGCACGCTCCCGCTGGTCCCGTACGCCTGGCTCGGCCAGTGCCGGCCGGGGGCGCGGATCCTGGCTCCGCTGTCGACCGGCCTGATCGCGCTCACGGTCCGCGACGCGGACTTCGCCGAGGGCGGCTTCCTGCGGACCGCGGCCTACTTCGTCCCGCTGCGCGGCGCCACGGCGGCGCCGGCCGGGCGGGCCGGGACCTCGTACGGGGACCCGTACGACCTCGTGGACAACGAGCGGTTCCAGTTCCTGCTGGTGCTGACGGCGGGCGTGCTGCACCCCCGCGAGGCCCTGGACCTGTGGCGCCGCGAGGACCGCCCGGCCCGCGAACGCTTCGGCGTCACGGTCACCGCCGAGGGCCAGTGGTCCTGGCTCGACGACCCCGGAGGCCCGTACGTGTGGCCCCTGGGCGAGTCGGTGCACTGAAGGGCGCCCTGCCCCCGTGACGTGCGGCGCAGTCGCGGCCCGACGCAATGGACGGCTAAGACCGACCGGCATTAGGCGTCCGAGAGGTGGGGCGGGCACCAGCGGGCATGGGTCCGCGTGCTCATTGAGTTCTCTACGCTCAGTCGTCA
>NZ_JBHXQN010000077.1:0-23615 GCF_042717785.1 Streptomyces sp. NPDC058619 | reverse complement strand
GAACTACCTCGACCAGCGCGAGATGCCCCGGCCGAAGTCATGGCGCACCCTGGGCACCTGATCTCGACAGTTCCAAGATCCCCGACAGAGTCAAGTGCGCGAACAGGGGCGGGTCCCTCATCCTGTCCGGCGGCACGGGGGCTCCGGCCGAGGTCCGCTTCATTGTCCCCCGAGAGGCGCACCATGAACCTGGCTATCGCTGGGCCGTCCTGGCAGCAGTTCTGGGCACAGCCGTCCTTGCCCGGTTGATGGCCAAGGAGGCCAAGGCGAAGTGGACCCAAGGTCTTCCGATCGATAAGCCGTGGAAGGTCGATGACAACTGGCTCACCAACATCTCCACGCTCGGAGCAATCCTCGGCACAGTGTTGACTACCACGGGTTTCGTCCAGGACTGGCTCCCAGGAGTCACTCTTGGGACCCTGCTCGGGCTAAACCTTCTGTTCAGTGCCATGGTCCTTTTTGCACCGGTCATCTACTCTGCTTCCTGCAAATGGGAGTTGAAGAAGAACGACAAGGGTCAGGACGTGTTGACGGCAGAAGGTAAGGGCTGGGGGCTCGTGTTTGCTGCGCTTGTCACCCTGGCCGGTGTATTTGGGCAGCTTTCAACGGTGGGCGCCCTGACCCTCTCTTCAGCGACGAACCTCTGGATCAAGATCGGACTTCTGGTTCTGCTGGGCGTGGCTGCGATCTTCGTCGGCTTCTATGCCCATTCCTTTGTGCGTGGAACCTTGGGGGCGGCGGGAACAGCGTCAAGCCAGAGGGGTCAGACCCGCAGCGCCGCGTTGTGAATGTTGCTGAGAATCTCAGCAACATTCGTATGGCCGGCCTCACAATTACCCAGGCCGTCACGTGTGCTCGATGGCGCTCACCTTCCCCAAGTGGCTCAGCGGCGTGTCCGGGCCGGGCGTCGACGTCGGCGGCCCGCTTGTGTGCCCAACGCAGCGCGGCCAGATCCAGCACCGCGATCATGCGGTCCCCGGCCCGGTACAGCCGACAGGCCAGCGACGCAGGCCGCCCCGGTTCGCCGACGCGGGTGAAGGCGCGCTCCGGGACCGACGCGGTTTCCGGAACAGCCGCGCGAAGACCGCCTCGCCCGCCGATCATGTCGCTTTGGTCGGCGGGCGAGGGCGCTGGTGGGGCTTGTGGGCTGGTGGTGTTCAGAAGGTGATGGTCTGTCCCTCGCGTCCGGCTTGTCGCGCGGTGTAGGCGACGCCGTGGACTTTAAGGCCGTCCGGGTTGAGGAGGGTGATCGTGCCGCCTTGATTGCCGAGCTGGAATCCGTTGCCGCCCGGGACGGTGAGGGTGGTGCCGGGCTGGAGCGGGCCGGCGGGGAGCGGGAGGGTCTGCTGGTTGCGGTCGGCCAGGCGCCAGCCCTGGAGGTTGACCGGCGCGGGGGAGGCGTTGAGTACGGTGACGGTTTCGGCTTCGGGCGCTGGGCCGGTGGGGTTGACCAGTGCAGCCATGATCCGCAGGGGTTCCTCGCGGTCGACGGGGCGGGGTGGTGCGGTGTCGATGGGGTGGCCGGTGGTGTCGTCGGTGTGCCAGGCCTGGGACTGGAAGGCAAGAAAGACCGCGACCCAGCGGTTTTCGGCGGGTAGGTGCACGAGCAGGGCGCCGTCCTGCCAGACGCCGTTGTCGGAGCGGAAGCGCCCGCTGTTGCCCTGGTTCATGTGGATGTCGTGGACGCCGTTGCCGGGCCGGAACCCGAACACCTTGTCGGCGGTGTTCGCCTCGGGGCCGAACCGTTGCCCGAAGACGTAGAGGGCGGCGGTGGGGTCGGCGATGGCCCGCTGCACGTAGTGGTCGAGCAGGTCGGCCAGGTCGTTGTCGGCGCCCTCGAGATCGGGTGGGAGCAGTCGCATCGAGGCGGGGTCGAACAGGTTGCCGCGGATGAAGTCCAGGCTGGCCTTCCCCGGTTGCGACGCCAGGGCCGTCCATCCGCTGCCGGCTGGCGGGAGTAGCTCGGTCACGGGGTGGCGGAAGTCGTCGTCGGCCAGGTACAGCAGCTCCGAGGGGGCTTGCTGTGACTCGACGTTGACGGCGGCCCGGTAGTGGGTGCCGGCATTGTCGGTGAGGTGGATCTGGTAGTGCGGGGTATCGCTGGATCCCTCCCGGCGCCGGTCGACGGCGCGGGCGGCCAGGACACCGTATTTTTGCAGCGGCATGGGTCATCCTCTGGATGCGGTGGGAGCGGCACAGCTGGGGTGTGGCCGTGTCGATAGGACGGGCTTGGTCCGGGATGTGCCCGCCGCGGTAGCGGAGCAGCGACCGCTCAGGTCGGTAGACCGGCGCAAGTCCCGCGCTGGACAGGGGTAGGCAGTGGCCGGGCCAGCAGCCGTCGTGGAACGGGGACGGCCATGAGGCCTCCGACTCTTGGCAGGTCCGCCAGTTACGGCGGGGTGTTTCAGGAGTAGCGGAGGGTGGCGAGGACGGGGGCGTGGTCGGAAGCGGGTTTGTCCCGGCGTGCGGTGGGGTCGCCGCTGACGGAGGGCAGGGGGTGTTGGGCCCCAGTGGAGGCGTGCTCGACGCGGGCCAGCAAGGCGTGGCTGACCAGAATGTGGTCGATGAGTTCTGGTTGGCCGGCATGGATGCGGGAGTGGCGCTGGTCTTCGGGGATGCGTGGGGCGAGGTTCCACAGTCGGGATTGGTCGCCCTGGTCGGGGCGCTCGAAGCCGGAGGTGCCGATCTGGGAGCCGGGCGGGCCGAGGAGGATCTGGGTGGTGGCCGCGGCAGGCTCGTCGTTGAGGTCGCCGAGCACGGCGACATCGCGGGCCTTGCCGTCATCGGCCAGGAGCTCGTCGGCCAAGGCCCGTACCGTGACGGCCTCGGCGCCGCGCCGGAACATGGCGTAGGCGGCGTAGCGGGCGCGTTCTCCCTCGTCGCGAGGGCTGAAGCGGCCGTCGGGGAAGGACAGCAGCTTGGATTTCAGATGGCACACGACGACGTCCAGGGGGTGACCGGGGGCGGGTTCGAGGCGTACCGCGAGGGCGCCGCGTCCCACGCGGCTGGTCGGGTCGTTGTGGTCGTCGGCCTGGACCGGAGCCAGCAGATCGGGGAAGTCGGTGACGTCCGCCAGCGGGGTCAGCGGCAGGCGGCTGAGGAAGCCCACCCGGATCCCACGCCCGTCAGGATGCGCGGACAAGGCGGTGTGCCAGGAGCCGTCGAGGATGTCGACTAGGTCGGCCAGCGCCAGCGGATCGCCGACTTCCTGCATCCCGAGCAAGTCGGGGGCGAGCAGGGTGATCGTGCCAGCCAGGGCCTTGAGCTTTGCCGCGTACGAGGCCTCGTCCTTCGGCCCGAAGCGGCCACCGGGCCGGTAGAGGTTCTCCAGATTCCAGGTGCCGATGACCGCCATGTCCCACCCTCGTCGCTCGCGGAGGCAGCCCTGCCGACTGCCGATCCTCCTCGCCGTTATCCCCCGACCACGCCCCGGCGGGACGCCGAATCTCCAATGTTCACCCGCCTTGCCCTGCGGCCCCTCCCCGCTGGGTCACAGGCGACTCGGCCGCACCTTTTCAGGGAACGGGGCCCTGTAGATCACATGGAATTGGTCGACAGGGCTCCTCGTCTTTCTCCGCTTGCTGGTCCGCCTCGAGGCCTTAGCATGCGCCGGATGACGGACCTACAGAGAGATCGTTTAGTTCGGAGAACTGGCCCTGTACGGCAACGACCCGGACGACGTCGCCCGCTCACGGTCAAGCCCCCGGCCTCCGCACCCCGGTGCCCTGGTCCGACTTCTGCTACGGCCCCGATGCGGACCACCTGACTCGCCTCTATCATTAGCTGGCCGCAGGCACGATCCGCCATCCCGTCGCCGTACTCGGCGAGGTCACTGCAACTGGAACCACCGGCAGCAACGCCTCGGCCCGTATCGCGACACGCATCCCCACCGGCCTGCCAGGAGTCCTCGCACACACGGACGTTTACCTGCGCGTCGACGCCCACCACCGCCAGCTCCTCGAGCCACTCACCGAAGGTGTCCAGGTCCTGGCTCTTGCTGCGCCCGACATCGCGTGGAAGCTGTGGAAGCCGAACTCCAGCGGTCTCGGTCACCAGATCGTGCTGTGGCCCCAGGCCCACTGGCAGATCGCGTACTGGACCCTGAACAGCGCCGGCCTTCCGGCTCCGCCCCGCTCTCCCAACTCCCTGACCGAACCCCAAGCCAGGCCCCCGCTCCGCACGGCAGCAGTGCGGCCACCTGATGCCGCCGTGCTCAGCAGGGATCAGGACCTGGAGGCGGGACGGCGGGGGGAGGGAACCGCGCCCAGGAGTTCCCATAGCGGAGTGGAGCCGGCGGCCCACTGGGCGAGCAGGTGGCGGTCGACCAAGTGGAGTCGCTGGGAGCGGGCGAAGGCGACGGCTTTGTCCGTGAAGCGGCCGTTGGTGAACAGCACGACGACATCGCCCTTGTGGACGGGCCTGCCGGTGCCGTTGAGTACGTGCAGGTCCGGGGTCCCGACCGCAGAGCCGGCCAGTCCGGCCCGCCGATGCTTACATTGGATCACCCGCAGGCGGCCGAAGGGATCAGTGGCCTTCACATCGGCGCCGTTGTCACCGGCCCCACCGACCCGGATCGCCCCAGGGCAGCCGTCACGGCGCATCAGATCCCGTACGGCTTCCTCGGTGGTGCAGGGCGTCGATCTGCGGCAGCGCATAGCGCAGTCCCCGCTCCCGCACCAGGTTCCAGCGGGCGGTCTCCCGGCGCCGGTGCAGCCACAACCCACCGGCCGCCGCCGCGATCAACAGCAGCACGATCGGTACCCGGGGGTGCGCGGCCCGAAGGGCAGCGGCCCGCCCGGAGCCGGGTCCGTTCCGGCTTCGCGCCGCGGAACGCAGTGCCAGTGGGCGTGCGGGATCTGGTTCCCCAGCAGCAAGTAGTTCATCTTCAGCAGCTCGTAGAGCGCCTCGAGCCCGCGGCCCAGAGCGAGAACGTCGCGCCAGAACGCAGCCGCATCCCGCTCGTCGAGTTCGGTGGGTTCGGCGACATGGCGTCCGGTGTAGATCACCACGCTGTACCCGCGGACCTGACCGCTGCGCCACAGGTAGGCGTTGCTGACCTCCCCGCGCCGGACAAGGAGGCCCCAGCCGATGTCGTCGGCGGCGAAGTCGTTAACGCACATCGGGCAGTCGGTGCCGTAGCGGTGCTCGGTGAAGTTCTCCGGCCAGGCGCCGGACGGCGTGGGTGCGGGACGGGGCTGCGCGTGGTCGGGCATCACGCCGCCTCCCCGGCCTCGGCGCGGTAGCCGGCGGCCTGGAGGGTGAACATGGCGGCGTACTCGCCGCCGAGAGCCATCAGCTCCTGGTGGGTGCCGCTCTCGGTGACGCGGCCGCCGTCGAAGACGAAGATGCGGTCGCAGGCGACGACGCTGGCCAGGCGGTGGGAGATCAGCACCGTGATCTGATCGGGACGCGGGTTGTCCCGCAGTACCGCCTCGTACACGGCGTGCTCGGCGCGGGGGTCCATGCTGGCGGTCGGTTCGTCCAGCAGCAGGACGGGGGCGTTCTTGTACAGACCACGGGCGACGGCGACCTTCGCCCACTGGCCGGCGGACAGCTCTTGGCCGCCGCGGAACCGCTTGGACAGCAGCGCCTCCCACCGGCCGGGCAGTCCGGCGATGACCTGCTCGGCGCCGGAGGCCCGTGCGGCGTCCAGGGCCCGCTGCGGGTCGGCCTCGGTGAGGGTGCCCCGGGAGACCGTCAAGTTGGCCAGCGCGCTGAACGGAAACCGGACCGGGTCCTGGAGCACGCAGCCCACCCGGGCCTGCAACGACTCGGCGTCCATGTCCAGTACGTTCACGCCGTCCCAGCAGACCGTGCCCCCGTCCTGGGGCTCGTACAGACCGGCGAGGAGCCGCGCGCAGGTGGACTTGCCGGAGCCGTTGACGCCGACGAACGCGATCGTCTGACCGGCGTGCAGTGTCATGGAGATGCCGTTGAGCGCCGGGGTGTCCTTGCCCGGGTAGGTGAAGGACACGTCGTCCAGCGTGATGGTCTTCACCGTCTCGGGGGCGGGCTGCCCACTGCGGCGTGGCTGGAGGGTGCGGCAGCGTTCCTGGAAGGCCAGCAGGTCGTCCACCCACATGGCGTGCTCGTAGACCAGGTGGGAGACGTCGACGAGCCGGGTCAGCGAGGACTGGGCGGCCTGGATGGCGAGCACAGCGCCCGCGCCGGCGGCCAGGGGCAGCCAGCCCGCGATCAGCATGGCGCCGAGTGCCGTGTAGGTGATGCCGGTGCCGATCCCGCCGACCGCCCGGCCCGCCAGGGTCAGTCGGGCCGAGCTCACGCCCAGGCGAGTGTCCTCCTCTGCGATCCGCGTCGTCAGCCGGTAGTGCTCCTCCAGCAGCGCGCCCTGGGCGGTGTCCGAGCGGAGCTCGGCGGCCGCATCCCTCTCCAGCAGCAGCCAGGAGAAGACCCGCACCCTGCGCTGCAGGGTGTTCCACCGCTTGAAGGAGTGGAAGCGGGCCCGGGCGGTGCGTACGGCGGCCGCGCCGACCGGCAGCACGGACAACAGGAGCAGCGGCAGCAAGGCCGGGTGAAGGATGCCCAGCACGCCGGCGGTGCCCACGAGCCCGAGCAGAGCCGCGGCCAGGGAGACGACCTGGCCGACGATCTGCCGGGCGTAGAACAGCCCGCGGTCGTTGGCCCGGTAGGCCTCGTCGTGCCAGTCCGCGTCGTCGACGACTTCCAGCCGCACATGGGCGGTCAGGGTGAGGAACTCCGTCTCAAGAGCGGTGCGGATCTTCGGAGTCACTCTGGCCTGCGCGACCGCGACGCCCGCCTCAAGAAGCGACCGGGCGGCCAGAAACCCGACCACGACGAGGAGTTGGGGGATGGCCGCGCGCACCCGGTTCGGGGTTGGCCCCTCGGCGAACAGCTCCCGCAGCACCGCCACCGAGGCCATGAGCCCGAAAGCCGTCATCGCGGCCGACGCCAGCTGCAGGACCGCGACCGCGACGGTCGCACTCCGGTCCGCATTCCAGGCCAGCCGGCCGATCTGGCGCACGATCCGCGGCAGGCGCGCGAGGATCTGCCCCACCGTGGCCTGGGACGCGGCACCGTCGTACACGGACCAGTACGCCTCCTCCAGGCCGTCGGCGATGTCACCGTCGTGCGGCCCGCCCGGCACGGCGGCGGGCGGCAGCGGAAGTTCCGCACCACGCGGGCCGGGCACCGCACCCTGGCGGACGCCGTCTGCATCACCGCCGGCGCTCATGCCCCCCACCTCGTATCCAGTCGTGCTGAGCGGCGCACGTAGGTGTCGGACTGCTGCGGTCCGCAGGTCGGGGAAGCGAGCGGGGACTGCCGCCGCTGTTCGAATCCGGGGCGTTGAGTGGGAGCGGGCTCAGTGTTCATGGTGTCCTCCGTCTGGTCGGTCGGTCGGTTGGTACTGGTGCTCTAAGAACGCGCCGAATCCGGGGCCGTAACGGCCCCGGACGGGCGAATATCTCGAACGTGAATACGGACACGGCTCTGAAGCAAGAGCCGCCTGCCTGGTCACTTTTGAACTCACACGTTCGAGTGGTTGGCGACGTGCGGCACCCGATCAGGGGCTTGCGCCGTTCGTCCGCAGACCCGGGGCAGGAGTGGGACGGCGTGTGTGGTGACGGATCATGTCCAGGCCCTGCTGGAAGGTGACCGGGGTCTCCGAGAGGTTGAGCCGCAGAAGTTGGCCGTCCGGATACAGCGCGTCCCAGGCGGCGGAGGTCCCGCCGTGGACGACGGTCGGGTTGAGCCGCAGCCCCGCTCGCCCGCACTGCGCCACCCAGGGCAGAAATCCCTGCTGCGAGGTGCGGAGTTCGGCGAACGCGGAGTAGCCCGCGGCCGGCTCCATGCCCGGGATGCGTCGCAAGGGAGATCCCGGGTCGTCGAGTGCTTGAGCGTTGCGGCGGAAGCGTTCGGCCATGACGGTCAGGTGGTCGCGGACGCGGCGGTAGGTCTCCTCCTCGGGGAGTGCCGGCACACCTGCTCGGCGGACGCTGTCCTGGGCGATCTGGACGAGCTTGGCCGTCTGCTCGACGGGTGCCTCCACCACGGTGAGGAGGGAGGCGTAGAAGAGCATGACGACCTCGCCGACGGGGTCCCCGCTCATGGCCATCCGCTCGAACCGGTCGCGGGCAAGATGCTGCAGCAGCGCATTGTTCCGGGTGACGACGACTGCCGCACGTAGCCCGGGCAGGGAGAGGTCCTTGGAAGCGGTGAGGATCAGGGCGGCCCTGGTCAGGTCGATGCCGTGGACGCGGTCGCGGAGTATCGCGGCAGGCTGCGGGCCTTCGGCCCCGATCTGGAAGGGGACGTCGATGAGCGTGAAATCCGGTTCGGACCGGTCAGGCAGGGTGTGGCGGGCGCCGGTGACTCCGTTGGGGAGGACTTCGACGAGGCAGGTGCGCGGGGCCGGGGATGTGCCGGTGGGATGGAGGGTGCCGTCGTGCCGGTAGTAGCCGGTCACCGGGGCTCCCCAGCGCACAGCGCACTGGTCGAAGGCGTAGTAGTTCGGCAGCGGCAGGACGAGACCGTGGCCGGTCTCGGCGAGATGCGCGATGGTCAGGCTGATGGCCTCCGTGCCGCCGCGCGTGAAGAAGATGTCGGACGGGCCCAGCCTCATGTTCAGGTGGCTGCCGAGGAGTTCGGCCATCGCCGCCCGGGCGCCCGCCTGGCTCCGGCCGGCGTACGCGGAGAGGGTTCCGTCGCGGATGAAGCGGTCGAGCAGGGTGGAGAGGTAGCGGGCGAGGTCCGGGGAGGGCGGGAAGCGGTTGCAGCCCTCCCCGAGCTCGATGGTCGTCTCGGCGTCCGGGTCGGCGCCGTCGCGAAGGGCTCCGAAAGCGGTGAGGCAGTCGGCCTGCGCGGGGGCCGGGATGGTGTCGTGCACGGTGGCTCCGGTGCGCCATGGGCCGGGGCGCTGCCGGGCTTCCGCGGTGCGGACGTCGGCGAGGTTACCGGATGGGGAGCGCCTCGGGAGCAGTTGGCTGCAACGGGGGGACCTCGTACAGAGCCGGACGCCGCCCGTTCGTCACGGGCTCGGGGATCAGCAGGATGCGGGCGGCGGTATCCAGGTCGGGTGTGTCGGTGTGCTGGTCACGCCGCACCCAGATGGCGTCGATGCCCGCACGGCGGGCCCCGGCGGCGTCGGCCTGGGGGTTGTCGCCGATCATGACGAGCCGGTGTGCGGGGCCCGCGGCCGCCCGCGCGAGACGGAACGCCTGAGGGTGGGGTTTCTCGTAGCCGCTGGTCGCGGAGTTGATCACTGCCTGGAACCGGGTGTCGATGCCGAGCGCGGACAGGAGTTCGGGGAGTTCGGGGACGTGATTGGAGAGGAGGACGTGCGTCCAGCCGTGCGCGGTGAGCCGGTCGAGGACGCGCAGCGTCTGCGGGTAGAGGCTCCACGCGGCGGGGTCGGTGTAGGCGGCGCGGGTCGCGGCAGCCGCGGCCTGCGGCCGGGAGATCCCGAGGCGGGTGAGGGCCTCGGCGACGACGCTGGTGATGTGATCCCACCAGGCGTCGGGGACGCTCAGGTGCGGGTGGGGCTCCTGCGCGGCGTGCCAGGGGAAGCCGGTGGCGAGAGCCTCGAACATCTCGGGGAAGGCCCAGCGATGGCCGGGCTCTTGGACGTCCAGGACCTCCAGGAGGCACTCGGCCCAGGTTCCGTACCGGCGGTGGCCGAGCGTTCCGTCGAAGTCCCATATCGCGGTCTTAGGCGGCGTCACCACAGGCCGAGCGCTTCCAGGACGTGCGCGGCCTTGGGCAGCGGCGCGGCAGGGGCAGCGGTGAGGAGGTCGTCGGGGAGGTCCGCCTTCGTATCGAGTTTGATCATTTCGCGCCAGCGCAGGGCCTGCGGCCACTGCTCGGTCCAGGTGGGGCGCAGTTCGTCGGCGGGGATGTTCTCGAGGCGGCGTGCGTCGGTTAGGAGCCGGGCGGCGGTCTTGGCGCCGATGCCGCGGATGCCGGGGATGTTGTCGGCGGGGTCGCCCATCAGGGCGCGGAAGTCGGGCCACTGGTCGGCGAGGACGCCGTAGCGGGGCAGGATGTGCTCGCCGGCGGTGTAGCGGCGCTCCATGGCGAGACCGGTGTTCAGCAGGCGCACGCTGGGGTCGGCCAGGAGCTGGATGTAGTCCTTGTCGGTGGTCATGATGTCGACCGCGCGGCCGTCGGTGCGGGCGGCGGTGGCCAGGGTGGCGATGACGTCGTCCGCCTCGCAGCCGTCCTGTTCGATCCACCGGACGCCGCTGTGGTCGAGGGCGTTCTTGATCAGGGAGAGGGACTCGATCAGACCGGGCTCAGGTGCGGGGCGCTGGGCCTTGTAGTCGCTGTCCTGTCCGGCGCGGGCCTGGGAGCCGTCCTCGGAGTCGAAGACCACGAAGATCTCGAAGCCGTCGGCGTGCTGGACCTGGGCTTTGCGCAGGAGCGCGGCGAAGCCGAAGACACCGGTGCGGTCGATGGTCTTGTCGCGGCTGGTGATGCGGGCGGCGAACCCGAACCAGGCGCGGTGCAGGAGGTAGTGGCCGTCGACGAGCAGCAGGGGCGCGGTCATGGCGTGGCCTCCAGGGGATGGTGCGTGCTGGTGGGTGCCTTTGACCGTGGCGTACGGGCATCCGTTGCCGGATGACCAAGGAGTGTAGCCACCGGGGTGGCACGGGGCCGCCAGAACGTGGCCAGCAGCGTCGCGAGGTGTTCGGCGGCGTTGCGTTGGTTGAGGACCTTGCGGTGGGCGGCGGCGCGTAGCCGGGCACGTTCGTCGCTGGTCAGGGCGAGTGCGCGGCGAAGGCCTGCGGTCAGGGCGCCGGGGGCGGGGTTGTAGAGCAGGCCGTTGTGGCCGTCGGTGATCTGTTCGGGGAAGCCGTCGATGTTCGGGGCCAGGATGACGGCTCCCGGGTGCTGGGCCCACAGGGCGGTTTCGAAGACGATGTTGGCCAGGGTCTCGCCGCGGCTGGGTACGGCCATGGCGAAGGTGTTGGGCCAGGCGGCCAGCGCGCGGGGGATGTCGCGGTCGTAGTGGCCGATGATGGTGGCGCTGAGCCCGAGCTCGGCGCTGCGCTCGCGGTAGGAGTCGAGCAGGGCGGCGCGGTCGTCATCGGTGGGGACGGCGACCATCGCGGCGTGGACGGTCTCGCGCAGGGGGGCGAGTTCCTCGATGAGCCGGTCGAGGCCCTTGGTGTGGTCGGTGCGGCCGATCGCGGCGATGACCGGGCGGCCCGCGGGGATGCCGAGGGCGCGCACGATGCGTTCGGCTTCGGTTCCGGTCGGCGGGGTGAGGTCGGCGGCGGTGAGGTCGAGCCCGGACGGCCAGGCCCGGAGCGTGCCCGGATCGAGTCCGTATTGGTCTTGGAGGTGGCGGGTGAGGAAGTCGCCGATGTCCGCGACCCAGGCGCGGGGGTGGAGGCAGGCGGCGGCGATGGCCTCTTCCTCCCAGGCGATGCGGCCCGGGTCGGGGTGGGGGCGTTCGGTGATGCGGGCGGTGGAGAACAGGGCCAGCAGCACCTCCACACCCGGGTGGGTGTGGTGGGCGAGACCGGCGAAGGGGGTGTCGACGCCGATGGCCAGTACCTTCTCGTGCCGGTCGGCCAGGTGCCCGGCGGCGTGGGCGGCTTCGCCGGACAGGTGCCGCCAGGTGTCCGGGTGCCAGAAGGGGCGGAGGGTGTCGTAGGGCAGGGTGATCACCTCGCCGCCGAGACCTTCGATGACACGGCGGGCGTAGCGGAGGTCGTCCTCGTTGTAGCCCCAGGTGGTCGGGCCGGGCTCAGGGACGGCGAGGTACGGGGTGAAGGCGCCCGCGTGCGCGCTCAGGCGGTGGTGATGACGGGCGAGGGTGGCCAGGAACGTCTTGGTTTGGCGGCCGATGCCGTTGGTGTTGTTCGCGATGCCGTTCACGGCGCAGTACAGCAGCGCCTTGGTCGTGGACGTGGACAACGGGGTGTCTCCTTCCAGGTCAGCCGGCGGCGTAGAGGTCTTCCGGGTTCGGGCGCCAGATCTTCGACTTCGCCGCGGCCGGTTTCATTCCGTGCGTGGCGAGCAGGCCGGTCAGGTGCCGGTAGGCGAGTTCCGCCTCGGGCTCGGTGGCGGCGAACAGGGTGTAGTTGTCCGTCATCCGCACGGCGGTCCATCCGGTCAGCTGCTGGTCGACGGGGGTCATCCTCAGGTTCGTCAGCATCGGGCTCAGGCCGCTGCCTGGCGCGAGCGGGTCGGGCAGCGCGGTCAGGATGCGGCGCAGCAGGGCGAGCATGCTCCCGTCGTGGACGAAGCGGGCGACGGAGCTGATCGCGTCCTCCAGTGCGACGCCGCGGCTGGCGGCGGCGACGTCGATGTCGGCGACCCAGGTGAGACCCGCGCTCAGGTGCCGGGCGGCGGCCGCGACCGCGAGGGGCCGTCCCGCCCGCCGGTGCCAGCCGAACATCCACTCCGGGTAGGCGTCCCGCTCCAGGACGGGCTCGACGGCGTTGCGCAGCGCCCGGTGGACGATCCGGTCGGTGACCGTGGGGATGGTGATGGTGTGCCGTTTGCCCCAGGCGTCGAACTCCTCGGTGCGCAACGGGCCGGGCCGCCACGTGCCGGCCGACAGCGCCGCGGACAATCCGGTGATGCGGGTGGGCATGTCCTGGCGGAAGGCTTTCCAGGTCATGCCGTCCGCGCCGGGGGAGCCGGTGCGGCCCATGCACTGGCGGGCGGCCCGCTTCAGGGCCCGCTCGCTGACGGCCTGCCGCATCAGCGAGTGCGCCGCCGTACGCCTGGTCACCTGATCATCCCGGTGGCGGCCAGGAACGCCTGGGCGACAGCGGCCGGCGTGTGGGCGGCGACCTGGCGCGGCCCGTGCTGGGAGGCCGCGTGGTAGGCGGCCTGGTCGCCGAGCAGGGTCGTGAGAGCCTTCCACAGGGCTTCGGGCCCGTCGTTCAGAGCGGTCATCCGCCCGGCCGGTCCGGTGAGGGCAGGCAGGTGCCCGAGCCCGTAGCCGATTACCGGCGTGCCCACGGACAGGGCCTCTGCGGCGACGTTCCCGAACGTCTCCGGGCTGGTCGAGGAGATGACCGTGGCGGCCGCTCCCGCGAGGAAGCCGGGAACCTTCTGCCAGGGCATGGCCGGGAGGATCTCGACGTCGGGCAGGGCGGCGGCCAGGGCGCGGCACTCGGTGACCACCTCGTTCTGCATGCCCGGCCAGTACTCGAATCCGGCCTCGGCCAGCACGATCTGCAGCGGCCTGCCCAGCCCGCCCGGGTACGCCTTCAGCAGTTCGGCGATGCCCTTGTGCGGCTCGGCCCGGACCACGATCCGCAGCGGACCGCGCTCACGCAGTGCCTCCCGCTCGTCCGACGTCGGCGGCGTGATGGTGTGCATGAGGGCGTTGGGGACCACAGCCCAGTCGCCGGTGTCCACGCCTTCGCGGGCCAGTTCCTCGACCATGAAGTCGCTGACCGTCAGGACCCGGCCCGGGCGGTGTTCCAGGCTGCGGTAGAGAGGGGTGTCGGTGCGCGGTACGTGCACCATCAGCGCGGTGGCCATGTGCGCTGGGGCCGGGCTGAGGTAACCCAGCCCCCACACGGCGTCCACCCAGCACACGAGATCCGCCTCGTTCCCGGCCAGGAGGCGGCGGACCTCCTGCTCCACGGGGGCCGGATCGGCCAGAAGGGCGGTGAGGTGCTCCTCCAGCGCGGGGCGCGGCAGGGTCAGGCTGTCCAGGCGGAGAAGGTCCTGACCGTCGTCGGGGGTGGCCGGTCCGGCCGCGATGATCAGGGCATGGTGGCCGAGTTCACGCAGGCCGACGGCGAGGGCGGCGATGCTGCGCTCGATCCCGGCGGGCTCGTCGGGGTTGTGGGTGAGCAGGACGAAGGCGATGTTCACTCGGTGGCTCCACTGGTCGGCGGGGTGGGGGCGGTGTCACGGACGGGCCGCAGCCCGATGCCCGGAGAGGAGATGCCGGGCGGGACGTCGTTGGCGTGAGCGCACTCGGCGTACTGGGAACGGGAGTTGTAGGAGCCGCCCCGCAGCAAGGTGACGCGGTCGCGGCGCCACGGCGCCGTCGTCCACTCCCACACGTTGCCGCCCACGTCCCAGAGACCGTCCGGGGTGCGGCCGGCCGCGTGGGACCGAACCGGTATGGGACGGCCAGGGCCGAGGCCGCGCAGATTGGCGTGCCCGAGCCCGGGGACCTGGTCGCCCCAGGGGAAGCGACGCACTGTGCCCGAGGCCATCCACTCCCATTCGGCGGACGTCGGGATTCTGGCCCCGAGCCGGTGCGCGAGCTGGGCGGCTTGGGGCAGCGTCAGGCCGGTGACCGGAATCCCACCCACGGCCAGCGGCGTCGACGCCCACCACAGTGCGGCCGTCTCCTGGGCCGGATGCCACTCCCCGGCCGGAACGGGGCCGCCGGCTATGCGGATCCACTCCACCGGATCGACGCCAGCCGCTACCGTGGAGGAGTCCCGGGCAGCAGGCACGTTCCCCGGAGGAAGAACCGGTCCGCTCACCAGCACACGCGGGCTTGCCTCCGGCGAAAGACGGCCCTGTCCGGGCGCACCCCCGCTCACCGCCGCCCCGCCACCCCGGCCGCCGCGAGGAGCTGGCTTCCCAGGGTGTCCCCGTCGGCGACCGCGCCGCTGAGGCTGTGGTTCAGGGTGCGGGCCGGGTCCTGGCGGACACCCCGCATGCTCATGCACAGGTGCGCGCCCTCGGCGACCACCCCGACGTCGGCCGAACCGGTCGCCTTGGCCACATCCGCGGCGACGCCGTCGACGATCCGCTCCTGGAGCTGGAGACGATGCGCGTGGGCGGAGACGATCCGGGCGAACTTCGACAGACCCAGAACGCTCCCGCAAGGCCGGTACCCGATCGTCAACTCCAGCCTCATGGGCAGCAGATGATGCTCACACAGGCTCCAAGCGACGATGCCCCGCACGATGACCAGCCGGTCGGTACCGGCGGGCAGGTCTTCCTCGAAGACGGTGTCCGTGCGACCCGCGTCGTGGTCGAGGAATTCCGTCCACCAGCGGGCGACCCGCTCCGGGGTGCCGCGCAGTCCCTCACGCTCGGGGTTCTCGCCCACCGCCTCCAGCAGCTGCCGGTACAGGTCGGCGACCCGCGCGACATCCACGCGCGGGCGCGGCACGGAGTTGTCCAGGCTCGTCATCAGGCGCAGGCCTTCGTCTCGGTCCGCGCACCGGCACGGAGAACGGAAAGGGCGTTCGGGCCCTCGTGCAGCAGCAGGTCCACGGCGCTCAGGCCCGGACTCCAGCCCAGCGCCCGGCCGTAGCGTGGATGGGAGTACGTGGCGACCTCGACCGTAATGGCGTGCTCGGCCAGCAGGCCGTGGTCGAGGTAAGCCAGCGCACCCGTCCCCAGCCGCAGGCGCGTCGCGCCCCGCTGCCGGCAGAGGTCGATGAGCATGCCGGTCTGCCGTCCGGCCGGAGGCCGGTCGCTGGTGCGGACCATCGGCAGGGGCAGGCCGAACGCGTCGAGCAGCAGCCGCAACAGCGCCTCGTTCAGGTCCGTGAGGTGGGTCCAGGGCGTGCGGTAGATGGCTTCGAGGGCCTCGCGGTGCGCGGGCCAGTACGGGGCGTGCCCGTACGTCTGGGCGAGGCTGCGCCAGTGCCGCCGGGCCCAGACGCCGTCGGCGATCCGGGTGTCGGTGATGCTCTGGCCGAAGCTGCGCCGCACCGGCACGGTGAGCCTGACCGGCCCTGCGGTGCCGCGGATGTAGTTGCGGTTCTGCCAGCCTCGCTCGGTGAACTGCACGTGGTCCAGCAGTACCAGTTCGTCCGCGCCGGCCAGCCGCGAGAAGTAGCCGGGCCAGGGCAGGTAGGCCGGCTGATGCGCGACCAGCACGTTCCCGCCCATCAGCAGGCCATCCGGTAGGCCACGAACGCCTCCGCCCGCTCGGCGCCGCACGCCGCCCCGGTCACGGCGTCGATCGCCCGGATCCGCTCCAGGGACCGCGGGTGGTCGCCACCGCGCAGCTCGCGGGCGTAGCACTCCAGCGCCTTGTCCTTCACAGCGGCGGTACTGGTGACGTCGACCCACACGGTGGGGCGCGGGAGCTCCAGGCTCCAGGCGTGGTCCTCGGGGCCGTGGAAGCCGAGGACCATCCGGGGCCAGTGGCGTAACGCTCCGCTGGGCCGCGCCGCCGCGTAGGCGGCCTGATGGACGACCTGGTGGTCCTGGTGGACGGCCCCCGCCGCCGGAATGAGGAGCGCAGCCGGTTCCAGCGCGGCCAAGGACAGGTCCGGGCCGGTCTCGATGAGGCGGACCAGTTCCGCAACGTGACCGGCGAGGTCGCCGGCCGGGCTGTCGTCGCTCCAGACGATGTGCCGGCCGCTGACGCCGAGAACGTCACAGGCCGCGTTGAACTCCTCGTGCCGCAGCCGGAGGTCGGTGGGAGTTCCCCATCGGGGCTGGGTCAGACACGCCACGGCCAGAACGTGTACAGCGATCCCGGCGGCGGTGAGGCGGGCGATGGTGCCCCCGGCACCGAGGGTCTCGTCGTCGGGGTGCGGTGCGACGGCCAGAACGCGGTCGCCGGGTTTCAGGCCGAACATGGGCCTGCCTCCTCTTGATCCGTGGAAGGGGAACGGGCGTAGGGGGTGCCGGTCAGGCACGGGTCCGCGGCGCCCTGGGATGGCTTCGCAGACTGGTGAGCGGGGGAAGAGGTTCCACTCGGCCGGATTGCGGCTCGGGCTCCCACGGGAAGTGCACCCAGTCGGCGACGTCCCAGCCCCAGCTGTCGAGCGGGTAGTCCGAGCCTTCGTTGCGGCAGAGCACGGCCGTACGAACACCGGCCGGGCTCACCGTGGTGGTGAGCATGTCTACGACGGTGTGCAGGGTCGCTCCCGAGCCGCAGATGTCGTCGACGACCAGCAGGGGGGATGCGGCGGGCAGTGTGGCGAGCGCGTCCTCGTTGTGCTCGTGGTCGAGGAGGACCCGGCCGGTGGCGGCCTGCTGGATGCCCTCGGGCGCGTTGTGGCGGGCCCGGACGACGACGGCCGGGACGCCGAGCTGCTCGGCGACGATCTCGGCGAGGCGGACACCTCCGCGGGCGATTCCGAGGACGGCTGCCGGTGCGCGCTCGGCTTCCTGGTCCGCGATCAGGCATGCCGCGGCGAGGAAGTCGTCGCAGGTGAGCTGCCAGACGCGGCGGTTCTCAAAGACACGGGTGGTCACGGCCAGCTCCAGGAGTCGAGGACGGCGTGGATGTCGGCGTGGCGGTCCATTGGGTCGGTGATCAGGTGTGTCCTCGTCACCGGGACCGGGCCCAGCACCTGGGCGTAGGGGGGTTCCATCAGCAGCAGGGCCTCGCAGGAGGGGAACCGGGCCAGATGCCGGCGCAGGATCCGGGGCGCCGTCCCGGCCAGGACGCGCGCCCTCTCCTCGGTCATGGGCTGCTCGTACGTGGTGACGGGCGCGTCGGCGGTCACCAGCCCGTACAGGGCCGACAGCACCAGGACCCGGCTGCGCAGCCCTCTGCGCTCGGTGACCCTGTCGCGGATGAGCGGGACGACCCACCCCTCATACAGGTCGAGCGCAGGCAAGGGAGCGGCGGTCACCCGTTTCTCCTTGCAGCACGCCACTACTACCAGCCCGTCAGGGACGGCGTGTTCAGCGGCCACGTTCGTCGCCCCACAGCAGCACGTGCAGGCGGGTGCCGAGCCGGTAGCCCCGCTCGCGTACCGGGCCTTCCAGGGTGCGCATCCCCGCGAGGATCACCTCCGGGTCCGTGCCCTCCGGCATCACCGAGATGTCGGTCAGGGCGTAGGCCGCCTCCAACGCGGCGATCTCGGCCACCTCGGCGGGCTCGGAGACGACGAACTTGAAGCGGGCCCGGCCGGTGGCGACGAAGGCCCGCAGGACATCGGGGACGAGCCGTCGCGACTCCGGCATGGCCGCTCCGAAGCGGGACAGCTTCGGGGACACGTTGAAGTACGGTCCCGCCTGTATCAGGGCCTCGGCCGGGGCGATGGTGCCGTTGGTCTCGATCTCCACCGTCCGGCCAGCCGCCCGCAGCTCTTTGACCAGCTCGGTCAGGCCAGCCATCTGGATCAGCGGCTCTCCGCCGGTGATGACCATGAGGTCCTCGGGCTGGTCCAGAGCCCACGCCAGCAGCTCCTCGACGCTCTCGTAGTGGGCCTCTTCGCGCAGGTCGTACCGGGTGGTGTCCCAGCTGTAGGGGGTGTCGCACGGCGAGCAGACGAGGTTGCACAGGGCGAGACGGATGAAGCACGCGGGCACCCCGGTGCTGGGGCCCTCGCCCTGGACCGTACTGCCGAACTTCTCCGAGACCCGGATCTGTAACCCGGCGTGCTGCAGCGTGCTCACGCCGTGCCTCCCAGGTACTCGGCCCAGCTGGTCTCCGTCTCCGAGACCCGCACACACGTGCCACCCCAGCCGGTGCCTCCCATGGCCCGGTCCGCCACCCACTGTGAGAAGTGCCGGGCGAGGTTCTCCGAGGTCGGGTTCAACCCGGGAATCACCTCGTTCAGGACCTTGCCGTGCACGGCGTTGCGCAGGTGATTGCGCAGCAGCACGGGGACGTCCCCGATCCGGGGGACGCCGGAGACGGGCACGCTGAGCATGTAGGAGTGGCCGTGCAGACGCCCGCACGGATGACCGTCGCGCAGTCCGCGCAGCTGGTGTGATGCCTCGAAGGCGACGAACGCGGCCGCCGGGGGAGGCTGCGGCCTCCCGGTCCGGACGCGGACCTCTTCCAGCACGGACGCGATGTCGGGCGGTAGGTTCTCGCGCGCCCACCCGAGGAGGTGGCTGGCGATCCCCTCGTTGGAAACGTCCTTGACGCAGTCGTTGAGGATCTGGTGGTCCAGAGCGCTGTCGATGTACCGCTTGAGGGGCGCCAGGTCGCCGAAGTCGGCGACGAAACCCTCCGGGCTGAGCACCGGGGAGGACAGCACGGCTTCCGCGGTGAACGAGTGGCCGTCGTAGCCTCCGTCGTCGAGCCGTCGCGTGGCCTCGAAGCGGAAGTTCTTCCCGATCCGGAAGAGGGGCGGCGTGCTGCTCATCGGACGGCGCCCTTCTGCGCCGGCACGTAGAGGGTGGGGTCGGCCACCCCGGCCTCGTCGAACGCCTCCCGGCGCTCCACGCAGGTCCCGCAGGCACCGCAGTGCATCTCGCCGCCCTCGTAGCACGACCAGGTCAGCTCGAACGGCACACCCAGGCGGGAGCCCTCGCGCACGATGTCGACTTTGGTGAGCTCCAGGAACGGGGCGACCAGCTGGAAGTTGGGGACGATGTAACCCTCGTTGCCGGCCTTGATGGATGCCTCAATGCAGGTGAAGAACTCCGGCCGGCAGTCCGGGTAGATCGCGTGATCCCCGGAGTGCGCGCCGAACGCGACAGCGTCGGCCCTGGCGGCAATCGCCGCGCCGGCCGCGATCTCCAGAATGATCGCGTTCCGGTTCGGAACCACCGTGCTGCGCATGCTCTCGGCGCGGTAGTGCCCGTGCGGCATCGGCACGGCCGGGTCGGTCAGCGCGGATCCCGTGAGGATTCGCCCCAGCGAGGTCAGATCGACGATGTCGTGGGCCACACCGAGCTGATCGGCCAGAGCCGAGGCGTGAGCCAGTTCCTTCACGTGGCGCTGTCCGTAGTTGAACGAGATCAGACTCACGCTGACGCCCTCGTCGCGGAGCTTGTAAGCCGTGACGGCGCTGTCCAAGCCGCCGGAGAAGATGAGTACCGCGTGACGCGGTACGGCAGTTCGAGGCATGGGTGTGCCCTTCCGAGGTCCCCCGGGCCGTGGCCGGGGCAGTGGATTTTCTGGACCTGGGGCTTGCTTGCCGGGGAAGGAATCCGCCAGCTACGCGAGCGGGGTCGGACTACTTCCGCCACCGCCTGGTAACAGTGAGCCCGAAGCGGGCAGGATGAGGCATCGGTGAGCCGCGCTCACTCACGTAGTCCGCGAACTCACGTACAGGGGGCGCCACATGCCAGGCCATGGGGAACCGTCGTTCGCCGCCGAACTGACGCACTCCCGCGAGATCCGAGGCCTGTCCAAGGCGGACCTGGCCCGACGCCTGCACATCTCGCCGTCGTACGTAAGCCACCTCGAGTCCGGACGCGAACGCGGTTCCTCGGATCTTGCCCGCCGCCTCGACAAGGAGCTCGACGCGGGAGGCAAACTCTGGAAAGCGTGGCAAGACGACGACGGTGGCACGCAGCCGGCCCCGGAAGTAGCCGATGCTCCTCCGTCCGCGGGCATCCTCGTCCTCGAAGACACCGCGGCCCTGCGCTACGACGGCTCGGTCTACCACCTGACGATGCATCGACGGCTGCGGAACACCGGCGCGGACCCGATCACCCGCTACCTCGTCCGGATCGCCGTCGACCGCTACCCGGGCGAACCTGAACGCTCCAACGCCCTGTACCGGGCCCGTCCTCTGACCTGGGAAGAACTCCAGCTGGAAGCTCACTGCGGCGACGAACAGATGGGGCGCGTCGTCAAACACGACCGCGACGCGTTCAAAGAGGTCTGGCTCGAGTTCGCGAATGCGCGCACCCGCTTCCCCCTCTACCCAGGCCAGGAAGCCGAGATCACCTACAGCTACTCGGTCAGCGCCGACAAATGGGGCCCCTGGTTCCAGCGGGCCGTACGCCTGCCCACCCGCGAACTCACCGTGAGCCTCGCCTTCCCCACCGCTATGCAGCCCACCGTCTGGGGCACCGAGACCTCCCTCAGCGCGAACTTCGCGCCCTTGCGCACACCCCCCACCCAGGCCGCCGATGCAGACCACACGGTCTACACCTGGACGACCCTGGACCCGCCCCTCCACGCCCGGTACCGGCTGGAGTGGCGGCTGAAGACCGCACACCTTCCAGAAAGCGAGACCGTGAACACCCCCACCCCCAGCGCCCTCATGGCCGCCGCCGGCATCATCCAGGAAGGCGACCTGCTCCTCCAGACCGTCGCGCAGCCCTTCGACCTCCCCGCCGAAGCTGACGAAGCCCGCCGCCTCATCCGCGAACTCGACGACGCGATCGCACGCGTCAAAGAGCTCCACGATTTCGGGAAGGGAATGGGTATCGCCGCCCCGCAAATCGGTATCGGCCGCGCTGCCGCCGTCGTCGTCCCACCCGGCGACGGCTCCACCCCGATCATGCTGCTCAACCCCACCGTCGCGGAGTCCTCGGCGGAGGCCGACCGGCAGTACGAAGGGTGCCTGTCGTTCTTCGATGTGCGTGGCCTCGTTCCCAGGCCGCTCCACATCGTCATCGCCCACACGGACATCGACGGGACGCCCAGGCTCACCAGGTTCGAACACGGCTTGGCCCGTCTGGTCCTGCACGAGGTCGACCACCTCGACGGCAAGCTCTACCGCTCCCGCATGGATCCGGGCACCCAGCCGATCCCCGTCGAGGAGTATCGCGGTACGGGGCAGAACTGGACCTACCGATGAGAGCCGGCTGCTCACCGTCCACGCTCCGGACAGCTCGAGGCGTCGAAGCGGGCACCAGGCGCGGGGTACGCCCGGTGTGGAGTGCAAGGAGCGTCATCCTCGGGCGCCTCGTAGAGGACCAGCGCGGGGCGCCCCGGTTGGGGCAGCGCGATCAGCCCTTCAGCGGCCAGGTCGCGTAGGGCACGCTTGACGTCGTCCGCGCTCATTCGCATCGCGCTGGAGATGGCTGACAGCGACGGCAGGTCCCGCCCCGTCGGGTGCCAGCCGTCCAGGATTTCCCGTTTGATCTGCTCCGCCGCGATCCTCGCGCTCAGGCTCGGCCGCGGGAGGTGAATCCTCCAGAGCTGCTGCTCGGCCACCCGATATCGGTGCGTGGGCGTGCGCTCCAGGACCCCGGACCCGGCCATACTGCTCAGCGCCGAATTGACAGCCACCTTCGGAACGCGCAGCTCGACGGCGCGGTCAGCGGCGCGCGCCAGCATGCTTCCCACCGGGTAGAGGCCCTGGGTGCAGCGGGCCAGGATGATGTGGGCGGTATCAGTGAACCCGGGCGCGGCCCGCGTTGTGCGCCCGCTCATCGGGCTGACCACGGTGACCGCCTACCTCACGGACACGGTGGTGCCCATACTGGAGGGGCGGTTTCCCTCCGAAGCGGTACGGCGAAGTGCTTTCGGGGCGGCGGCCACACTGGCCTGCCTGGTCGGCTGGAAGCACCATGACCTGGGCCGCGAAGGCGCGGCCCAGCGGTACTACCTGCTCGGTTTCCAGCTGGCTTGCAAGTCCGACCCGGCCGGGCACGCCGCGTGGATGATGCGGGCCCTGACCCACCAGGCGCTGGATCTCGGCCACCCGAGTTCGTGCATCGGCCTAGCTGAGGAGGCGCTGCGGCGCGCGTCGGGCAAGGTGGACCGGCAGACCGAGGCGCTCCTGCTGGTCACGTGCGCCAGGGCGTACGGGGCGGCCGGAGACGGGCAGAGGGCGGCGGCTTCACTGCTGTCTGCCGAAGACGCGATGTCGGGTGGAGAAGACCAGGTTCCCTCGTACGCCGCGGCTTCCGGGCCGGTCTAGGCCACGGTCGCTTCGCACACCGGCAAGACCCTGACGGAGATGAAAAACCACCGGGCAGCTGAAAAGCACTACCGCACGGCTCTCAGGGGGCGGGTACCGGGCACCTACCGCGCGTGCACGGGCTCACCATGGTCAACCTCGGCAGGTCAGTCGCGGCCCAGCACCGGCACGCAGAGGCCGTGGCCCTGTGGACCCGCTCCCTCGACTTCATGGACGGGGCGACCTCCGACCGGAACCGGAAGGAAATGAGGTCGATCCAGTCCGCGACGGCCGGCTACCGAAGGCGCAGGGTTCCCGGAGCTGAAGCCCTCAACCAGCGCACCGCCGAGCTCCTCCGGGCCCAAACGTGAACGGCACATCTACGGACACGCCCACGGTCGGCATCGTGATCCTCACCATGGGAGACCGGGAGAAGGAACTCCAGGACCTGCTCGATTCGGTGGCGGCTCAGGAAGGAGACCCCGCAACGGTCGTCGTACTCGCACAGGGAGTAACACTGCCGCATCTCCGCAACGGGGGAGTGGGCGTCGAACTGCCCGAGAACCTGGGTATCCCCGGGGGCCGGAACGCCGGGGTGCGGTGGCTGCGCGAGCACGGGGGCGTCGACGTCGTGCTGATCCTGGATGACGACGGCCTGCTGCCTCAGACCGACACGCTGCGACTGCTGAGGGAGGCATTCACCGCGACCCCCCGCCTGGGCATCGTGGGCTTCCGCATCGCGGACGAGGACGGGATTTCCCAGCGCAGGCACGTGCCGCACCTCGGCGGGGCCGCGCTCGTCTCCGGCCCGGTCACCACCTTCCTGGGCGGCGCCCACGCCATCCGGATGCAGGTGATCGACGAAGTCGGAGACTTCCCCACGCAGTTCTTCTACGCCCACGAGGAAACAGACTTCGCCTCGCGTGCGCTCGATACCGGCTGGGGGATCGACTACCGGGCGGACCTGGTCCTGACCCACCCCCGCACCGAGGCAGCCCGCCACACGGTCTACTACCGCAACACCGGGCGCAACCGCGTCTGGCTGGCCAAGCGGCACCTGCCCGCCGTCTTGGTCCCGGTGGCGGTCTACACGCTAGTGTCCTGCGCCGGAAATGGCGACTCTAAGTTGGTAGGCTGTTTGTATGTCGTCTCGGGGTCCTCGTGCTGTCGAAGTCGTGCTGTCCGCCG
>NZ_JBHXQN010000076.1:0-23765 GCF_042717785.1 Streptomyces sp. NPDC058619 | reverse complement strand
GACAGCGTGTCGACCATCGTGTTGATCACCCCGGCCAGCGCCGCGACCTCGCCCTTCGCCTCCACCATGATCTTCTGCGAGAGGTCGCCGCGGGCGACCGCCGTGGCCACCTGGGTGATGGACCGCACCTGTCCGGTCAGATTGGACGCCATGACGTTGACGTTGTCCGTGAGGTCCTTCCAGATGCCGGAGACCCCGCGCAGGTTGGCCTGGCCCCCGAGGTTGCCCTCCGTACCCACCTCCCGGGACACCCGGGTGACCTCGCCCGCGAAGGCAGAGAGCTGGTCCACCATCGTGTTGATGGTGTCCTTCAGCTCCAGGATCTCGCCGCGCGCGTCGACCCGGATCTTCTGCGACAGGTCGCCCTGCGCCACCGCGGTGGTGACCTCCGCGATCGAGCGGACCTGGGCCGTCAGGTTGTCGGCCATGACGTTGACCGACTCCGTCAGGTCCTTCCAGGTGCCGGAGACCCCCTTGACGTCGGCCTGACCGCCGAGGCGGCCTTCGGTACCGACCTCGCGGGCCACGCGGGTGACCTCCCCGGCGAAGGAGGAGAGCTGGTCCACCATCGTGTTGATGGTGTCCTTGAGCTCCAGGATCTCGCCGCGCGCGTCCACGCCGATCTTCTGCGACAGGTCGCCCTCGGCCACGGCCGTGGCGACCTGGGCGATGGAGCGGACCTGGGCCGTCAGGTTCCCGGCCATGGAGTTCACGGAGTCCGTGAGGTCGCGCCAGGTGCCCGAGACGCCCTTGACGTCGGCCTGACCGCCGAGGATGCCCTCGGTGCCGACCTCCCGGGCCATGCGGGTGACCTCGTCGGCGAAGGAGGAGAGCTGGTCGACCATCGTGTTGATGGTGTTCTTCAGCTCCAGGATCTCGCCGCGCGCGTCCACGTCGATCTTCTGCGACAGGTCGCCGCGGGCCACGGCCGTCGCCACCTGGGCGATGTCGCGGACCTGCGTCGTCAGATTGCCCGCCATCGCGTTGACGGACTCGGTGAGGTCGGCCCACGTACCCGACACCCCGGGGACGACCGCCTGGCCGCCGAGCGTGCCCTCCGTGCCCACCTCCCGGGCGACACGGGTCACCTCCGAGGTGAAGCGGGACAGCTGGTCGACCATGCCGTTGAAGACCGTGGCGATCTCCCCGAGGAGGTCGTCGTCCTCGTACGGCAGCCGCGTCCCGAAGTCACCGTCGCGTACGGCCGTCAGCCCGGTCAGCAGCTGGCGCAGCTCGGCCTCTCCGACCGCTCCGCCCGGCCCCCTGGCGGAGCCCTGCTCGGCCCGCGCGCCGGGGTTACCCACCTCGGTCATGCCAATCCCGCCTCTGTTCTTCCGCAGCCGTCACAGGTCCTGAGGTCCTGAGGTCCCGCCCGCCCGCCTGCCTGCCCGACGCGGACCCCCGGAAGGCTACCGTCCGCCGCTGTACGGGTGACCCGGCGAGCGGCGGCGGCCGGTGCGGGGCACGACGCGGGGCACAAAGCGGGGACCTGCGGCGACTGACCCGCGGCGGCGGGGGTAGGCGCGGCATAACGACAGCACCGGAAGGCAATCTCATGGCGAACCCGTCCATGCACGGCCCCGTACAGCAGCACGACCGCGAGTCGACCGGCGCACTGGTCGAGCAGGCCGCCGAGCAGCTGACCCGGCTCGTGCGCCAGGAGATGAGTCTGGCGCAAGCGGAGATGCGGGAGAAGGGCAAGCGGGCCGGCCTCGGCGGCGGCCTGTTCGGCGGCGCGGGCGTCGTCGGCGTCCTCGCCCTGCAGGCCCTGCTGGCCGCGGCGATCGCGGCCCTGGCCCTGGTCCTGCCCCTGTGGGCCTCGGCACTGATCGCGGCGGGGGTGCTGACCGTCGTGGCGGCGGTGCTCGCGTCGATGGGGAAGAAGCAGATCGGCCGGGCCGGCCCGGCGGCCCCCGAACAGACCATCCGGAGTGTGAAGGCCGACGTGGCCGAGATCAAGGAGAGGGCACACCGATGAGTGAGGACCACGCCGACCGGAAGCACACCGCACCCACCCCCGCGGAGCTGCGCGAACAGGTACGGGAAACCCGCGAGGAGTTGGGCCACACGGTGGAGGCCCTGGCCGCGAAGGCGGACGTCAAGGCGCAGGCCAGGGCGAAGGCCGCCGAGGTGAAGTCCCAGATCCGGGTCCGGACCGCGCAGGTGAAGTCCCAGGTGCACGACGCGGCCGCCCACGTGGCGGAAGCGGCAAACGACAAGACGCCGGGGACCGTACGGGACACGGCGACGCAGACCAGGGACCAGCTCGCCGCATCCGCCTCGGCGGTGGCGGCGAAGGTCCGGGAGAACATGCCCGCGCAGGCCCGCGAGAAGGCCCGGATCGTCGCGACGGTGGCGCGCCGCCACCGCACCGCGCTGATAACGGTGGGCGTGGTGGCCACGCTCGCCGTGCTGCGCCGGGCCCGGAGGAGGAACCGATGAACAAGTCAAAGGTCGCCTATCGGCCGGTCGGCCTCCTGGTCGGCATCGCGAGCGGCATGGCGGCCGGTGCGGCCGTCCGGCAGATCTGGAAGGTCGTCGGCAACGACGACGACGCCCCGGACGCGACCGACGAGGACCGTACCTGGCGGGAGATCCTGCTCGCGGCCGCCCTCCAGGGCGCGGTCTTCGCCGTCGTGAAGGCGGCCGTCGACCGCGCGGGAGCCACGGGCGTCCGCCGCCTGACGGGTACCTGGCCGGGCTGACCCGGGGGCGGCAGCCGGGGGCGCCAGCCGGGGGCGCGCCCGTACCCCGCGGCTCTCCTCGTCTCGCCCCAACCTCGCCCGCATCCGTTTTGACCCGAGCGATCCGGGTAAGCGATGTTTCGTCTTGGAAATCCTGTTCCTCAGTGGAACGGCCCGGCCGCAGCGCCGGACCGCGCCGCCGGGGGCACCGCACATTGGAGAACCTCGTGTCCGTCGTGAAGAGTGCCCTGTCGGATGCCGACCTGAAGACCGTCGGCGAAGCGCTGCAGGGCGCGCTGGTGGATCTCGTCGACCTCGCCCTCGCGGCCAAGCAGGTCCACTGGAACGTCGTCGGCCCCCGCTTCCGGTCCGTCCACCTCCAGCTCGACGAGGTCGTCGCCTCGGCCCGTACCCACTCCGACGTGGTGGCCGAGCGCGCGTCCGCCCTCGGCGTGACCCCGGACGGGCGGGCGGCCACTGTCGCGTCGACGAGCGCCATCGCCGGCGTGCCCGAGGGCCTGATCAAGGACGCCGACGCCGTGCGCATCCTGGTGGACGCCCTGGGCGCGGTGATCACCCGCATGCGTGAGCGCATCCAGTCCACCGGCGACCCGGACCCGATCACCCAGGACATCCTGATCGGCCTGACGGGCGACCTCGAGAAGCATGCCTGGATGTTCACGGCCGAAAGCGCCTGACCCTCCACGGACTGCGGCACACCGATGCCCCGACCGCCTCCGGGCGGCCGGGGCGTCCGTGCGTCCGGTAGGCGGCCGCGGGGTGCGCCATGCCGGGCGCACGGGGTGGGGCGCCCCGGCCGGACGGGCCCCGGTTGCGTCAGGTGTCCCCCCGAGGGTGGGGGCGGCGGACTATGAGGACCGCTCGGTCGTCCTGGTGGCGGGTGGCGCGGGCGCAGCCCATCAGCGCGTCCGCGATCTCGTCCACCGAACCGTGGCGCGCCGCCTCCAGCGTCCGGCAGACCAGAGCCGTGCCGTCGTCGAGGCTCAGGCCGGGGCCCTCCACGAGCCCGTCGGTGAACAGGGCCATCGTGTCGCCCTCCGGGAGGGTGCCCCGGGAAAGCGGGTACCGCGTGCCGTGCAGGACCCCCAGCGGGAGGCCGCCCGGGGTCTCCCCGGCCCGGGCCCCGGCCGGCCCGCACTGGACGGGCGGCACGTGTCCGGCGCGCGCGGACAGGACCCGGCCCCGCGGGTCGAGGAGGGTGTAGAGGCAGGTGGCGAAGCCGGGGGCGCCCATCTGCAGCATCAGCTCGTTGGTGCGCCGCAGGACGCGGTCCGGGGAGGAGTCCTGCCAGGCGTACGCGTGCATGGCCGTCCGCACGTCCCATGAGGGCGGCGGCCTGGATGTTGTGGCCCTGGACGTCGCCGATGATGCAGGCGACCGAGCCGTCGGGGAAGGTGATGACGTCGTACCAGTCCCCGCCCACGTCCAGCCCCTCGTGCGCCGGCAGGTAGCGGGCCGCGATCTCCAGGCCGTCGATCGGGGGCAGCGCGGCGGGGAGCATGTCGCGCTGCAGCGCGCCGGCCAGTTCCAGGCGGGCGGTGCTGAGCCGGATCCGCGCCCAGGCCTGGCCGGCGAGTTCCGCCGTCACCCCGAGGAGCGTGCGATCCGGTTCCGTGACGGGGTGGGGGCGGTCGTAGGTGATGACCCAGCCGCCCAGCGGCCTGTCCGGATCGGCGGCGAACGGCACCATCAGGAAGGACTGCGCGGTCGTCGCGTCGAGGAGGTGGTGGGCGCGCGGCCAGGTGGCGCGGTAGGCCTCGCGCGATTCGATGGCCTCCATGCGGCCGGTACGGATGGCCTGGGCCAGCGGCTTCGGGGCGTCCAGCGGCATGCCGTGCAGGGAGCGGGCCATGGCGGGGTCGATGCCGTCGCCGAAGGTGACGCGCAGCCGTTCGTTCTCGACGAACGCGAGCAGCGTGCCCGTACCGGAGAAGGCGGGCGCCACCTTGTGCAGGATCGCGTCGGTCAGCTCCTCCTCGGTCTTGGCGGAGACGAACGCGGCGGCGAGTTCCCGCACGAGCCTGCTCTGCCGGGAGTGCTCCCGGGCCAGTGACTGGCGGCGTTCCGCCGCGAGGGTGGTGTCGGAGGTGGAGCCCACGATCTGGCGCGGCCCGTCGAACCCCAGGCGCAGGATGCCGGCCATGGAGGTCAGCCAGCGGTAGCCGCCCTTGCCGTCGGGGTGGCGGAAGCTGATGTGCGTCACGTCGGTCTCACCGCGCCTCAGCGCCCGGAACGCCCGGGTGACCTCGTCCACGTCGTCGGGGTGCAGCTGGTCCAGGACCGCCTGGAGGGGGAGGGCGCCGGAGGTCTGGTGGCGGCTGTGGGACAGCGCGTTGTCGATCCAGCGGAACCGGTCGTGCGTTTCGTCGTACGCCCACACCGACTGCCCGCGCAGCGTGGCCGCCGCGTGCAGCACGGCCCAGTTCTCCCAGCCCGGGCCGGGGGGTTCGGCCAGGTCGACGGTGGCTGTGGACCGGCCGGTCGCGTCCACGGCCGGGCGGGCCGAGGCCACGCACAGGACCGGCTCCCGCTGCCCCCGCAGGACGAGCGGTCTCCTCGTGACGGGCGGAACGGGGCCGTGCCCCACCGAGGCCGCCTCGGCGGCGTCCGTCAGGAGGCGGACGGCGGAGCCGGCGTGTCCGGCGGCGGCGAGGTCGGCGAAGGTGCCGGACAGCAGCGCGTCGGCCTCGATGCCCAGCAGGGCGCACACCCGCGCGTCGGCATCCAGGATCACGCCCCCCTCGTCCACCCCGTGGGAGAGGTCGACCAGGAGCCGGGCGGTCTGCGGGTGGGCTGCGGTCTGCGGGTGGGCTGCGGGCAGGGAGGGCATCGGGCTGTCCGTCCGTCCGGTCGGGGGCACGACCGTCCACTGAAGCGCAGGGAGGCGGGGGCGGCCCAGAGGCTCTCGCCCGTACCGGCCGGGCCCGAAGTCCCGTACGCGCCGGGCCGAAGTCCCGTGCGCCGGCGGGGCCCGAAGTCCCGTACGCCCGCGGGGTCCCGGGCCGCGTGCCGGGCGGGGGGCGGGAGCCCGCGGGGCGCGGATCCCGGCGCCGCCGCGGACCGGTCGCGGTCCTGCGCGCATGCGGACGGGGTAACGGGGCAACTGCGTATCACACTCCGCAGAAAGGCAGTCTCGTGCTGAAGCCCGCCCCCGCCGTCCTTCGTGGCCTGCTGTCCCGATACGCCGACGCACGGATCACGCAGGCCCTCGAGGACTCCCCCGAGGTACGCCTCGAGTTGGAAAGTGTTTCGTTCACGCTCTGCGTGGCAACCGCGACCCGGAACATCAAGGACGCCCTGGCGGCCGCCGACGACATGCTGGCGGCCGCGCCCTGTGCCCCGGCCGCCGGTACGCCGGCGGGCGCGCAGGCCGGTACGGCCGCCGCCTGACCGGACGGCGGCATGTCCCGGACCGCCCCCGCGCACCCGGGGAAAGGGCCGGGACCGTCGCCGTCGGCGTCGGATAGGGTCCTGGGCGGTAACAGACCCGAACCGAGGAGCGCGCGGCATGATCGACGAAGAGCAGCAGCTCAGCGGCGTACTGAACCCACCCGGGGGCAGCCGCACGGCGGACGAGCGGATCCGGCGGATCCGTCGGCGTCTGGAGCGGCTGATCGGCATCGCCGCGACGGAGGGGAACACCGTACTGCCGCTCCGCAACGGGGACGAGATCTTCGCGGCGATGCTGGACGCGATCGGGTCGGCCCGCCACACGGTCGACATGATGACGTTCGTGTACTGGAGGGGCGACATAGCCCGGCAGTTCGCCGAGGCCCTGACCGACCGGGCCCGCGCCGGTGTCAGGGTGCGGCTGCTGCTGGACGGTTTCGGCAGCCGTCTCATAGAGCAGACCCTGCTGGACGGGATGAAGGACGCGGGCGTCGAGGTCGCGTGGTTCCGCAAGCCCCTCTACCTCTCGCCGCTCAAGCAGAACCACCGCTGTCACCGCAAGGTCCTGGTGGTCGACGAGCGGACCGCCTTCACCGGTGGCGTCGGCATCGCCGAGGAGTGGTGCGGCAATGCGCGCAACCCCGGAGAGTGGCGGGACACGCACGTCGAGGTGCGCGGCCCGGCCGTCGACGGCATCGCCGCGGCCTTCGCCCAGAACTGGGCGGAATGCCACAGCGAGCTGTTCGACGACCGCGACCGGTTCGTCACCCACGAACCGAGCGGCGGCGCCATCGTGCAGGTGGTCCGCGGTTCGGCCAGTTTCGGGTGGCAGGACATGCAGACGCTGATGCGGGTGGTCCTGGAATCGGCCGAGGAACGGGTGCGTCTGGCGACCGCCTACTTCGCCCCCGACACCTACTTCATCGACCTGCTCTGCGCCACGGCCCGCCGCGGCGTCGAGGTCGAGATCCTGCTGCCCGGACCGCACACCGACAAGCGCGTGTGCCAGCTGGCCGGTCAGCACCACTACGAGGCGCTGACCGCCTGCGGCGTGAAGATCCACCAGTACCAGCCGACCATGATGCACGCCAAGATCGTGACCATGGACGGCGTGGTGTCCCTGATCGGCTCGACGAACTTCAACCGCCGGTCGCTGGACCACGACGAAGAGGTGATGCTCGCCGTGATGGACGCCGAGTTCACCGCGACCCTCGACGCGCACTACGACGAGGACCTCGAGGCGAGCGACCTGATCAGCCCGGGACGCTGGAAGCGCCGCTCGGTTCTCCAGCGCGCCCGGGAGACCGCGGTCCTCCCCATCCGCCGCTACCTGTAGCAGCCCCGCGCGCCCGGCCCGCCGCCCGGGACGTCCCGAACGTCTTGGACGCCCCGGGCGTCCTGGTGCCGGATGATGACGGGCTCGGGGCTCCCCTGCCGCGTACAGGGTGCCCGGCGCGGTCCCCGTACGTCCGGCTCCGCCTCGGCCCGGGTGGCGGCCTGGAGCGCGGCGCTGACGAGGGTGGCCAGCAGGTCGATGTCGGAGTCGATGTCCAGACGTACCGTCACCCACTCCGACCCGGTACGCAGATGGACCGCGGTGGAACCGGCGAGGGCCGGCTCCAGCTTCGCGATCATCGCGCGGGTGAGATGGACGTCAGCCTCGTGATCGCCGTGGAAGTGGACGATCTCCTGTGAACCGGCGTTGAGGCCGAGTCCAGTGCCGCAAGGAGTGCGGCCTTCGCTGAGTGCAGGCCAGCTCATGAGCTGTTCACTGGCGTGCCTGGCAGTGTTCATGACCCGAGCCTGCCCGGACGGGGACCCGCACCACAAGAGCGCTGACTCAATCGCTCCCCCGCACCACGGAATTCGGCCGCCGCAGCACGCGACGCCCCGCCCCGCCGCGCCGCCGCACGCCCGAGGGGGTTTCGACCGCGGTCCGGCGGTCACACGCGCAGAGGTAACGGTCCGCGAGGAAGGACTCCACCATGGCAACGATGATCCTGCTGATCGCGCCGATGCTGCTGGCGCTCCTGCTCGTCAAGCGCCGGGGCGGTCAACACGCCCGCCACCGGGCCGGGCGGATCTGAGGAACGCGTGCCGAAAAGGCCGGAACCAGGAAAGTGAGGTGGGTGCGTTGTCGCTCCGTGCGGTGGGCTGGGCCAGGTCGTTCCCCATCTACCGAGGGCCGGGATCGGCCCGTCGGTGGAGCATGGAGCACCTGCAGGCCCTGAACTGGACCGAGGGCGCCCCCGACGTCGTCCATTCCGTCCTGCTGACGGTGTCCGAACTGGTCACCAACGCGCACGTCCACGCGCAGAGCAGCGCCCAACTCGTCCTGACCTGGGACGGAGAGTGCCTGCACGTGAGCGTGGCCGACTCCGACCCCGGTCTCCCGGCCCCGGGCGAGGCGTCGGAGGGAGCCGTCTCCGGCCGGGGCCTCGCGATCGTCGACGCCCTCGCCGACCGCTGGGACGCCCACGCCTTCCACGGCGGCAAGACCATCACCGCCTGTTTCCACCCGCCCGGTCGGCCGGATCCGCACCGCGACAGCGACCCGACCGACTCGGGCCACCTGCGCCCGCACACCCCGGGCTGAGCCGGCGGGCCGGCCGCGGCGGGACCTCCGGACCGGGCACCGGGTGGCGTGCCACGGAGGGGCACCGGAACCGCTTCGTGCGCCTCGGCGCCCGCCGTCTTCGTCGGCGGCCGCCCCTCAATCTCGACGGCCGCCTCGTCGACGTCGAGCCCGGCCGCGTGGTGCGCGAGGCGGAGGCCGCGGCTGCCCGGATCGGTGCCGCCGTGTGAACGGCGGGCCCGGGCGGGGCGGGTGAGGCGGACGGTGCCGGAGTGAACCGCCGGGACGGTCCGTGCGTCTTGTACCCCATACGTGGTCATACGTACGGGAGACGACCGAGGCGGTCGGAAGCGGCCGCAGAGGAGGACGCATCGTGGAAGCAGCAGGAACACACCCGTCCCGCCGCGCGGTCCTGGCCGCCGGCGCGGGCACCCTGGCGGCCGTCCTGGCCTCGGGCGGCACGGCCTTCGCCGCGCCGTCAGGCGGGGAGGGCGTCCTGGACGAGCTGCGGGCGCTGGAGCGCGAACACTCCGCCCGGCTGGGGGTGTTCGCGCGGAACACCGGCACCGGGCGTACGGTCCTGTACCGCGCGGACGAGACCTTCCCCATGTGCTCGGTGTTCAAGACGCTCGCCGTCGCCGCGGTCCTGCGCGATCTGGACCGCGACGGGGAGTTCCTCGCCCGGCGCATCCGGTACACCGCGCAGGACGTACGCCGCTCCGGGTTCGGCCCCGTCACCGGGCGGGAGGAGAACCTGGCCGACGGCATGACCGTGGAGCAGTTGTGCGCGGCCGCGATCTGTCAGAGCGACAACGCCGCCGCCAACCTGCTGCTGCGCGAGCTCGGCGGTCCGCGCGCCGTCACCCGCTTCTGCCGTTCGGCGGGCGACGGCGTCACCCGGCTCGACCGATGGGAGCCGGAGCTGAACTCGGCGGAGCCCGGCCGCCTGACGGACACCACCAGCCCCCGCGCCGTCGGCCGGACGTACGAGCGGCTCGCCCTGGGCGACGCGCTCGCGCCGCCGGACCGGGAGCGGCTCACGGGCTGGCTGCTGGCCAACACGACCAGTACGGAGCGGTTCCGGGCGGGCCTGCCGGCGGACTGGGTCCTGGGGGACAAGACGGGCGTCGGCGCGTACGGCACGAACAACGACGTGGGCATCGCCTGGCCCCCGCGCGGGGCGGCGCCGGTCGTCATGGCCGTCCTGACGACCAAGCACGAGCCTAAGGCGGCCGCGGACCATCCGCTGGTCGCCCGGACCGCCGCCCTGCTGGCCGTGGCCCTGGCCTGACCGGCGCTCCGCCCGGGACCGGCGCCCGGGACCGGCGTCCGGGACCGGCGTCCGGGACCGCCGCCTGGCGCCGGGCGTGCGCCGAACGGGGGCTCGTCCCCGGTGCGGACGACCGGGTTGCGCCGATGCCGCCGCCGGTCGCTGAACACTGGTGGACCACTCACCTCACCGGAAGGACCCGGCCATGGCGAACGTGCGGCGCATCGGCGATGTCGAGACGCGGGAGATCGAGGTCTTCGAACTGGAACTGGACGAGGCGGACCGGGCCGCGATGCGCGCCGACCCGGACGCGTACGTCAGGGACGTGCTCGCGGAGGAGATCGGCCACATCAACGGCGTCGCCGTCGACGTGCACATCCTCGGCGAACTCGCCCGCGGTACGGCCGTCTCCGGTGGGCCGTACGTCGTGCACCACACGGTCAGCGGACGCTGGGCGTCCCGGGTCGAGATCACCGACCCGAAGCAGTAGCCGCCGCGGCACGCCCGGTGCTCCGGCGGAGCTCAGGGTCTCGAAGCACCGGCAGGTGCCGGTCCGCGCGCGGCACGGCGGCGCCCACCCGTCCAGCGGGGCGAGCTCGGCGCCGCCCGAGCGGAGGGTGGTGATCGGGGTCGGCAGCCACGGCAGGAGGACCGGGTCCGGCCCGGATGTGGTTGCAGAACGAGCCCCTCGCGCCGCCGCAGGGCCGGTTGTTGTCGGTGCTGCAGGCGAACGCGTACGTACCGGCCGCGACGGACGAGACGGAGACCCGCTCGATGCCGGAGCCGCTCGACACCACGCCCTGCAGGCGTCCGCCGGCCAGCTCGACGACGAGCTTGCGCGGCCGTGCGGGTGCGATCACCCGTACCGTGCTCGACCTCTTCCGATCTGACAACGCGCCATCTCCTCTGCACCGGGAGGCGTCCACGCCCCGTCGGCGGGACACGAACTGAATTTGGGTGCGACCACGGACAACGCGGGCCCCGGCAGCCCCTCCTGTGTACGCGGCCGCCGGGGCCCGCCGACCGGATTCCGGACCCGTCGCCCCGGCATGGGTCGGCGCGGACGGGGTAGCCGCCGTACGGAGGGAAGGGCGTGCAGTGAAACTCTCCGACTGGCTACTGACCGCGGGCGAACGCGGCAATACGGCGACGCGCCTGGATCGCCGTCGCCCCGACGGCGCGGCCTGGTCACACGGCAATCACGTACGGCCACTGGTCCACGGCAGGACCTACTTCACGGAGCTGCTCGCCGCGATCCGCTCGCAGGGCCCGGGCGACCTCCTCATGTTCACGGACTGGCGCGGCGACCCCGACGAGCGGCTGGACGGCGAGGGCACCGAAATCGGTGCGGTGCTGGCCGCCGCTGCCGAGCGCGGCGTGATCGTCAAGGGGCTGATCTGGCGCTCGCACCTGGACGGACTCCAGTTCAGCCAGACGGAGAACCGCCACCTCGGCGAGGAGATCGCGGCGGCCGGCGGCGAATGTCTGCTGGACATGCGGGTGCGCCCCGGCGGCTCGCACCACCAGAAGCTCGTCGTCCTGCGCCACCCGGACCGTCCCGAGGCCGACGTCGCGTACGTCGGCGGCATCGACCTGTGCCACGGCCGCAACGACGACGCCTCCCACCACGGCGACCCGCAGGCCATCCCCTTCGCCGAGGCGTACGGTGAGCGACCGCCGTGGCACGACGTCCAGCTGGCGGTGTGCGGGCCGGCCGTCGGCGACCTCGAGGCCGGCTTCCGCGAGCGGTGGGAGGATCCGTCGCCGCTCAGCCGCAGCCCCCTCACGCGGATGCGGGAGATCTTCCACCACGAGGACACCGAGGCCGATCCCCTGCCGCCGCAGCTGCCCGATCCGGAGCCGTGCGGCAGCCACACCGTCCAGGTGCTGCGCACGTACCCGAACCGGCTGTTCCGCGGCTATCCCTTCGCTCCCGACGGCGAGCGCAGCATCGCGCGCGGTTACCTCCGGGCCGTGGGACGGGCCCGCTCGCTCATCTACCTGGAGGACCAGTACCTGTGGTCCCCGAGCGTGGTGGAGAGCTTCGCGCAGGCCCTGGCGGCCCACCCCGGACTCCACCTGGTCGCGGTCATCCCCACCGTCCCGGAGCAGGACGGCCGGCTCACGCTGCCGATGAACCTGGTCGGACGGATCTCGGCACTGGACCGGCTGCGCAAGGCGGGCGGCGACCGGGTCGCGGTGTACGGGCTGGAGAACCACGCCGGAACACCCGTGTACGTCCACGCGAAGGCGTGCGTGATCGACGACGTGTGGGCGGCGGTCGGTTCGGACAACATCAACCTCCGCTCCTGGAGCCACGACTCGGAACTCGGCTGCGTCGTCCTGGACGCAGACGCCGACCCGCGGACGCCGCGCGACCCGGCCGGCCTCGGGGACGGCGCGCGCGTCTTCGCCAGGGAGCTGCGGCTGCGCCTCGCGCGCGAGCACCTCGACGAGGCCGAGCCCGACCCGGGGGCCCCGGACCCGCTGTGCGACCCGGTGCGCGCCTTCGACGCGTTCGCGGCGTCCGCCTCGGCACTGGACGCCTGGCACGCGGGCGGCCGCCGGGGGCCGCGCCCGCCGGGCCGGCTCCGGGCCTACCGGCCGCCGGACCTGTCCTCGCTGGCCAGGACGGTGTCCATGCCGTTCTACCGGCTGCTCGTGGACCCGGACGGCAGGCCGCTGCGGCTCCGGCTCCGCAAGTCGTTCTGAGCGTGCGCGTCCGGGCCGGAGCGGGTGCGGCCCTGCGGCCCGGGACCGCACCCCTGCGCCTCGCCGCGGGGGCTGCGGCGGGGTCAGTCGCCGTTGGCGGAGAAGTGCTGGTAGTCGGGGTTGGGCCAGCGGTCGCCCCAGGACCAGCCGACCTCCTCGAAGGCCCGGGCCACGGGGTCGCCCGGACGGATCATGCCGGGCCGGGCGCGGTCGCGGTCGAGGTGGTCCCGCCCGTTCGGCGGGTGGCTGGTGCCGTGGAGGTCGACGTACGGGTTCTCCACCGGGTTGATGTCCACGGCGTCGCCCCAGGCGTGCCGGGAGAGCTTGCGCGGGTCGCCGGTGACCGGGCGGCAGTTGAAGGCCGAGGTGTTGTCGTCGGCCATGGCCCGGGCGTCGCTGCCCCCGTACGCGGCCATGACCCGCATGCGGCGGATCGGGAACCGGGCGGCGTAGGCCGTGCCGAACACGTGGAGCAGCGGGGCGACGGCCTCGCGGTGGACGATCAGCTCGCCCGCGTGGACCGTGCCGTCGAAACCCCAGTGGTTCATCCGGATCAGCCGCAAGTCCCCGGGCGGTACGGGGCAGCCGGCCCGGTGGGAGGCGCCCAGCTTCTCGGCCGGAACGGCCGTTACGCGGGCCGACAGTCCCGGCACCGATTCCGCGGGCAGGGCCCGCAGCCGCGGCGCGGGAGCCTGCTGCACGTCGCAGGACGGCACGGACACGCAGAGAGCGGCGGTCAGGGCGACGACCGCGAGGCGGTAGCGCACTGATCCACCGTAGGTCCGCCCGGCCCGGCGGGCATGCCGGAGCCGGTGCGGGGGCCGGTCCGGCCGCCGCGGCACGGGGAAGCCCCGGCCGATCAGGGGGGTGACCGGCCGGGGCGGCCAGGGGTGTGGCGGCGGGCCGTCGCCTCGCGGCAAGGGCTTCTCGGCGCACACATAGATGAACACTCAACGACATGGCGTCGTTCCGGTCACCCGCGTCGCGCGGCCGGCGCTGATGCGGCTCGTCCTGCGGAAGCAGCTGGAGCGGCCGGGTTCCACGCCCGCCGAGGCGGAGTCCTACCGCGGCAAGATCGCGGTGGTGGAGCGGGCCCAGCAGGCCGGCGCCGTCGACTCCGCGCTGGACGCCGTCGACGTCCTCACCCTGGTGATGGGCCTGTCCCAGGCCTGGTTCGGTGCGGTCGGCGGCCCAGCGGCGGGCGATCCGGGCGCCGACCGGCCGCCCGGGCTCCTCGCCCGCCACCGCGAGGCCGTGGTGGAGTCCGTACGCGCCGCCTCACCGCGCCGCGGCGGGTACGGCCCCCCTGAGGGGCCCGTACACCGCACCGCCGCGGGCCGTACGCCGTGGGCCGCACGCCGTGGCCGCGGCCGGCCGGGGGCGCGCGGCCGTCAGCGCTGCCCGTCGATCGGCGAGGGCCGCTTCGCGTCCGGTTCCGGGCCGGTGCCGGGCCCGATGCGGATCTCGAAGTCCCCGTCGTACTCCTCGTGGCCCGCCACCACGGCCTGGGCGACGGCCTCCGCGCCCCTCTCGCCGCGGACGATCAGCGGGTCCCGGCGCAGGTCGCGCATGAGGGCCACGCACATGCCGATCATGACCAGGGTGAACGGCGCCGCCACCAGGATCGTCAGGTTCTGCAGGCCGGCGAGCGCGTCGCCCTTGCCGTTGCCGATGAGCAGCATGATCGCGGCGACGGCTCCGGTGACCACGCCCCAGAAGACGACGACCAGCCGGGCCGGTTCGAAGACGCCCTTCTGGGAGAGGGTGCCCATCACGATGGACGCGGCGTCCGCGCCCGACACGAAGAAGATGCCGACGAGGACCATCACCAGCAGGCTCATCACGGTGGGGACGGGGAACTGCTGGAGCACTCCGAAGAGCTGCCCCTCCGGTGTCGTCTCGCGGCCGAGTTCGCCGCTCTCCCGGAGCTTCATCGCCGTACCGCCGAAGACGGCGAACCACACCAGGCTGACCGAGCTCGGCACGAGGATGACGCCGCCGATGAACTGGCGGATCGTACGACCGCGGCTGATCCGGGCGATGAACATGCCGACGAACGGCGTCCAGGAGATCCACCAGGCCCAGTAGAAGACCGTCCAGCTGCCGAGCCAGTCGGCGACGTCACCCGCGCCCGTGGCCTCCGTACGGCCGATGAGCTGGGGCAGGTCGCCGATGTAGGCGCCCACGGAGGTGGGGAGCAGGTCGAGCACGATGACGGTCGGCCCGGCGATGAACACGAACACGGCGAGGACGAGCGCGAGCACCATGTTGATGTTCGACAGCCACTGGATGCCGCGCTCCACGCCGGAGACCGCGGAGGCGACGAACGCGACGGTCAGCACGGCGATGATCGCGACGAGCAGGCCGGTGCTGACGGTGTCCATCCACCCCAGCTCCCGGAACCCGCTGCCGATCTGCAGGGCGCCCAGGCCCAGGGAGGCGGCGGAGCCGAAGAGGGTGGCGAAGATGGCGACGATGTCGATGACGCGGCCCGCGGCGCCGTGGGCGTGCCGGGCGCCGATGAGCGGCTCGAACACCGCGCTGATCGTCTGGCGCCGGCCGCGCCGGAAGGTGCTGTAGGCGATGGCGAGCCCGACGACCGCGTAGATGGCCCACGGGTGGAGCGTCCAGTGGAACAGCGTGGTGGCCATCGCCGTCTGCATGCGCTCTGCGGAGTCGACGGGGTGGGTGCCGGGCGGGGGCGTGCCGTAGTGCGACAGCGGCTCGCTCACGCCGTAGAACATGAGCCCGATCCCCATGCCCGCGCTGAACATCATCGCGACCCACGAGACGGTGCGGAACTCGGGCGATTCGCCCTCGCGCCCGAGGCGGATGCGGCCGTAGCGGCTGATGGCGAGCCAGAACGCGAAGACGACGAAGCCGGTGGCGGCGAGCATGAAGGCCCAGCCACCGTTGTGGATGAGCCCCTTCAGCAGTCGGCTCGACACGCTTTCGAGCGAGTCGGTGGCGAGGGCGCCCCACAGCACGAAGGCCAGGGTCAGGCCCGCCGTGACGCCGAAGACCACCTTGTCCGTTCGGGAACGAGGGCCGGCCGGCGGATCGTGCGACAACGAAGTCCCCTTCCACGAAGACCGAAAAGGAGCATTTCGGTACGCGTATCGGCTTATCACGCTTTCCACCCGAAAACGGCCCCTTGGAGGCGGCGGTATGCGGATGTCGCGGACCGTACGCCGCCACCGCCCGGGCGGCGTTGACCCAGTCGGGGGCGGTTTGGGCGCGGCCGCCCCGATGTCCGGGGCGCCGCGCGGGCGGCGGGACAGGCTCTGACGGACGCGAACCACGGCTCGGCGGAGGTCAGTACATGCCCGGCGCCCCCGGCGGCCGTCCGCCGCCCGCGCCGGGCGCTCCCCACCCCCGCCCGCCGCTCCCCGGCCGGGGGTGCGCCGGGTGACGGCCGGTCAGCGGGGCGACCGCGGGCCGGTCGTGTACCTCGTCGCGGCGGTGGCGGGCTGCCTCGTGGGGCTGGTCGGCGGGAGCTTCCGCTGGTGCCTGGTGCGGGCCGACGAACTGCGCGGCTCCCTGCTGGTGGCGTCGGAGCGGCTGGGCGGTCCGGGCTGGCTGGTCCCGGTCGCCCTCACCGCGGTGGGCGCCGCCGTCGCGTGCGCGATCGCCCGGCGGGTCCCGCTCGCCGCCGGCAGCGGCGTCCAGGACGTCGAGGCCGTGTGGCGCGGGGAGCGCGAACCGCGGCCGCTGTGGCTCCTGCCGGCCAAGTTCGCGGGCGGGCTGGTCGCCATGGGCTCGGGCCTGGTCCTCGGGCGGGAGGGCCCGACGGTGCACATGGGCGCGGCGATCGGTGCCGAGGCGGGGCGCCGTACCGGGATGGGCCCGGGCGACGTCACCCTGCTGCACACCTCCCTCGCCGGAGCGGGCCTGGCGGTGGCGTTCACCGCGCCCCTGAGCGGGGTGCTGTTCGTCTGCGAGGAAGCGACCAGGCGGGTCCGGCCGCGCCTGGTGCTGCTCACGCTCATCGGCACCGCGACCGCTGTCGGGTGCTCCCAGCTCGTCGTGGGCGACCGGCCCGTATTCCGCGTGCCGGACACGGCCGCCCCGCCGCTCGTCCTGCTGCCCGTCTTCCTGCTGCTCGGCGTCACCACGGGCGCCCTGGGGGCGGGGTACAACCGCCTCGTCATCGGGGCCCTGGCCTTCTGCGACCGCACCACCCGGGTGGGTCCGGTCGCCCGGGCCGCCCTGATCGGGGCCGTGGTCGGACTCCTGCTCGGCATCGATCCGCTGCTGGCCGGCGGCGGGGACCAGTTGAGCGGGCGGCTGCTGGCCGGCGACGTGCCGGTGGTGCCCGTACCGCGGTCGTCCGGGCGCCCGTGACGGGCATCGCGCTCGTCGTCGAGATGACGGGGGCCACGTCCCTGCTGGTCCCGCTGCTGACCGCCTGCTTCGCCGCGACCCTGACCGCCGACCGGATGGGCAGCGTCCCCGTGTACGACAGCCTGCGGCTGCGCATGCCGGACCGGCCGTGACCCTCCGGCCGGCCCGGGACCGCCGCCGCGAAGAGCACCCCCTCTGTCACGCGCACGCGTTGCTATTTGACATGATTTCAGGTGATTCACCGCTACGTTGATCCGGTGACCGCCCCCGCACAGCCCGCCGCGCCCCCTCCGGCCTCCCCCGCCAGGGCCCTGCTCCCGCTGATCCTGCCCGCCCTCGTGATCGGGGTGGGCTCCAGCCTGCTGCTGATCGGCGTGAGCGAGGTGGCCGATCTGCTCAAGGGCGTGCTGTGGAAGACCCTGCCCGACGCGATCGGCGTCGGGCCCTGGTCGCTCGTGTGGATCCTGGCCGTCCTGACGGCGACCGGTCTCGCGGTCGGGCTCGTGGTGTGGAAGGTGCACGGGCACGCCGGGCCCGACCCCGCGACCACGGGGCTGGTGGACGCCCCGCTGCCGCTGGGAGTGGTCCCCGGGCTGCTCGTGGTGACCGGACTGGCCTTGGCCGGCGGGGTCAGCCTGGGCCCGGAGAACCCGATCACCGCCGCGAACATCGCCCTCGCGTACTGGCTCGGGCGACGCCTCGCGCCCGGCAGTCCGGCGCAGGTGTGGGTGGCGCTGGGCGCGGCGGGCACGGTCGGCGCGCTGTTCGGCACCCCGGTCGCTGCCGTGCTGATCCTCACGGAGTCGATGGTGTCCGCGCCCCGCCCGGCGACCCCGACGACACCCGGCGAGCGCGTACCCACCCTGTGGGACCAGCTCTTCGCCCCGCTGATCGCCGCGGGAGCGGGCGGAGTGACGAGCGTGATGCTCGCCGCTCCCACTTTCCACCTCCCGCTGCCCGCGTTCGACGGCCCGCACTGGCCCGACCTGATCGCCGCGCTCGTGATCTCCTCGGCCGGGGCGGCCCTGGCCCTGATCGCCGTCTACGCCTTCCCCCACGTCCACCGGCTCTTCCACCTGCTGCCGCACCCGGTGCTCGCGCTGACCCTGGGCGGCCTGGTGCTGGGACTCCTCGGGGCGCTCGGCGGCAAGCTCACCCTCTTCAAGGGGCTGGAGGAGATCGGCGTCCTGTCCTCCGACCCGGGTGCGTACTCGGCGGGTTCCCTCCTCCTGATGACCGTGGTCAAGCTGGCCGCCGTCCTCGTGGCCTGCGGCTCCGGGTTCCGCGGCGGCCGGATCTTCCCGTCCGTCTTCGTGGGGGTCGCGCTGGGTCTCGCCGCGCATGCCCTGGTGCCCGCGGTGCACCCGGCGGTCGGCGTGACCTGCGGGGTCCTCGGGGTCCTGCTGGCCGTCACCCGGCAGGGCTGGGTCAGTCTGTTCACCGCCGCGATCCTCGCCCCGGACCCGGGCCTGCTGCCGCTGCTGTGCGTGGCGCTGCTCCCGGCCTGGCTCCTGGTCAGCGGGCGGCCGCAGATGCAACTCGACGGCGCGGGCGCCCCCTTGCGCTGACGGCCCCGCAACGGTTGCGGCGGCCCCGGAACGGTTGCGGCGGTCCGATGACCCTCTCGCCTGACTCAATCACGGCACCGGCCGCCTCGGCCCCGCGGTGATCACTGCACCGGGCCCGATGGCGCCCCGTGATGTACCACCCGGACCACGGAACCCGCCGGTCCGCGCACCGTCCATCGCATCGAGCCGGCGCGGGGCCGCACGCACCGCGGCCGTCGGCGCGTGGCCCGGCCCGGCGCCGCACGCCACCCGGCCGCCCACCGCGTCCCCCTGACCGCGTCCCCCACGCCGCGTTCAGCGGCGGAGGGAGTCCGCGTCGCCCATGACGACGACGGGGCGCCGCTCCGGGTCGAGCCAGCGCAGCAGTTCGCTCATCTGCGGCTTCGCCAGGGAGACGCAGCCCTCGGTCGGGCCGTTGTGGTCGACGTGCAGCCAGATCCCGCCGCCCCGCTCCTCGCCGAGGGGACGGGTCCGGTCCAGCGGTGAGGTGCCCGGCTCCCGGTTGTAGTCGATCGCGACGACGTAGTCGAAGGAGCCGGCGAGGGGCTCGCCCAGGGATCCGGTACCGCCGATGGTGAAGGCGGGCCCCCGGTCGTACGGGAGGCGGGTACCCGGATCGTCGAGCAGCCCGCCCGCGCCGGTCAGCCCGTAGACCCCGACGGGCGAGCGCAGGTCCCCCAGGGTGTGGTGGTCGGTCCAGCCCCGCCGGCCGTTGTGCGCGGGCCAGCCGGAGCCGGCGAGCGGCGCCGGGGACCAGCTCCCGGTGTCGTCGCGCTCGTAGAGGATCACTGTGGAACTGCTGGAGTCCCGGCCCCGGCCGGTGACCACCACGGCTTGCCGCGCTTCGACGGGGACGCCCGCCACGGTCAGCGGCCCGAGTCCGGGTATCTCGGTGGCGCGTCCTCCCTGTGCCACGGCGCCGGGCCCGCTCCCGCCGGGGGCCGGCGCGGCCGCGGGGGAACCGCCGCAGCCCGCCAGGGCGGTGAGGGCGGCCAGGGCCAGGACGGCGGCGGGCAGGGCGCGGCGCGCATGCATGGGGCGGGGGTGCCTTTCGTCGGTTCGGGCGGGGAGCTCCGGGCGGGGCGGCGTCGCGCCGCCCGCGGGGTCGGCTGCCCCGGTACCGGCGAAGTACGCCGCCGCCGGGTCCCGTTCGGCCGCGGCGGCGGACCACGCCCCCGTACGACCGGAGGACGGGGTCCACTGCGGCCCCGGGCCGATCCGGTGTTTCGCGGAACCGTTCATACCTCCGGGTGAGGGCGGGTTCCCGGGGACGGCATGCCGGCCGGTCTTGCCTACCGTGGACCACGGGGTTGGCGGGCAGCCGCCCTGATGGCGTGTCGTCTCATGCCGGGGAGCTTTGCGCGGCGCAGCAGTACACGCGGTCGGTCCGGGTGCGACTGCGCTACCGGTGCGACAACCTGGTGGCACGGGGAACCGCCGTGCTGATCAGCTGGCTGGCCCTGGCCTGCCTCGCTTTCGTGGTCCCGATGAGCCTGGTGCTCGTATGGGCCGACCGGCGGGTCCCGCCGACCGCCTCGGGCCGGCTCACGGCCGTGTGGGTCAGCGTCGGCCAGACGCTCAAGATCGGGGGCGCGGTCGGCTCCCCCTCTTCGTTCTGGCGTCCGCCTCGCTCGCACTGGTCGCCCTGCTGTTCGTGTCGACGCTGGTCAGCCTGATCACCACCGGCAACGACCGGCGGATCATCTGCCGCAACAGCAGCACCACCGACCCCGCGGTGCTGGCCAAGCTGGACGTGCCGTCGTACGACAACGTGATCGTCATAGGCGAGATGGCCACGTTCCCGTGCCGGCGCCCAGCCCCGCCCACGGCGTGCGGCACAACCCCGACAAGCGCGGGCGGGTCCGCTTCACCGGGGCCGACCGGGTCCTCGTGCTCGCCGGGAACCGAACCGCCCCGGCGGGCGTCCGCGGCCCCCGAAACGGCCTCGGGGCCGCGCAGCTGGTGCTGCGCGGCCCCGAGGTGTGTACCCACGGAGTCCCAAAGGACCAGGCGGGTCCCGGTGATCAGGCGGGGGTGATGTTCTCCGCCTGCGGGCCCTTCTGGCCCTGCGTGATGTCGAAGGTCACGGCCTGACCCTCCTGGAGCTCGCGGTACCCGGACGCGTTGATCGCCGAGTAGTGGGCGAAGACGTCGGGGCCGCCGCCGTCCTGGGCGATGAAGCCGAAGCCCTTCTCCGCGTTGAACCACTTCACAGTGCCCGTAGCCATAGCAATGCCTTCCAGTCGGTGATCGTCGCCCACCATTGCGGGAAACGGAGGTGATCGCCCTGGTCCAGGCACAACTCAGCAGAACTGCCCACACCAAGGAGATGCGGGCAGAAGGCACTTCGAACCACGACAGCTACCGGCACGCTACACGGACGGCACGCACCGTCACCAGAGGAAGCGACCCCTCAACATCAGTTCGCCGCTCGCGCCGCTCTGCGGTCATGCCTGCGGGGAACCCGCCGCGCGGCGGTACTCGGCGTTGATGCGCTGCGCCTCCTCGAGCTGGTCCTCCAGGATGACGATGCGACAGGCCGCTTCGACCGGGGTGCCCTGGTCGACGAGTTCCCGCGCGCGCGCCGCGATCCGCAGCTGGTACCGGGAGTAGCGCCGGTGGCCGCCCTCGGAGCGGAGCGGGGTGATCAAGCGGGCCTCTCCGAGTGCGCGCAGGAAGCCTGCGGTGGTTCCGAGCATCTCGGCGGCCCGGCCCATGGTGTAGGCCGGGTAGTCGTCGTCGTCCAGGTGACCGCCGAGCGGGCCTGTGGGGTTCTCTGCTGTCATCTGCACCTCTGTCGAAAATCGCGGAAGGACTCGGGGAACGCGTAGAGGGGCCCTGGTGCCGTGCGGCACCGGAGCCCCGAAGGGAAATTCAACACCATCCATCGGCCCTAGTACTGCGCCGACCTCCTGTTTCCGCGGTCTCGCCCTGGAGAGGGGCGGGAATGCGGGGATCGCGTATGCGTGACCGTGGACTACCTTCCGTTCCGGCGTCGTGCGGTACCCGGGCCCAGTCGCACACCCGGGCGATCCTGATGGTGCTGCCCGACCCCTCCACCCTTCCCTTACCGTTCCACGTTGGCTACATGAGAAACCATAACCAGGCGACCGCGCAATGTCTATTCCCGCCATCACAGATTTCCGCGTATTCGATGGGGAGCCAATCACTCTCGTATGCCCCCGGAGATCACGCAGGGTGTTTCAGAAGGTCACGAGTGGTAACACTGGGTGAGGAAGTAGTGCAGTCGACAGGCAGGGAGGCGGGACACATGTCCGTGGGTACCGTGATCATCCTGGGTACGGTGGCGGCGATCATCGCGGCTCTCGTACTCGCTCCGCCGGTGACGCCGCCCCGGGCGGGCGCACGGCCGGGCGGGCGGAACCTCCGTCCGGAGCAGCACGCCGGACGGCACCGGAGCGCGGGCGGCCCGCGCCTCCCCCGGCGGCGGCTGCGGACGGTGCCCGAACCGCGCTCCGGTCCCTACCGCCGCACCGCAGGCTGACGGAAACGCCCCGTCGCACCCGACTTCGGGTATCCCGGACACATGGCTCCCACGGCTCGGGGTACGCGAGGGGCGGGACTTGAAGCACGCTCGGCCCGGCGATGACGCCGGTCCCGGCGGTGGCCGGGTCAAGGGCGCCGGTGGCAGGGCGTCGGAATCCGCCCCGCCCCGTCCGTTCCGATGCGGACCGCACCACTGAGATGGATCCGGGCACGGACGATCCAGAGAGCAGGTGAGCCCGATGAACACGACGATCACGAACGCCACGATCATCCGCTCCACGACAGCCGTCGCCGGCGCCCGTGACTCCGTCAGGGTGTTCCTCGACGGGCTGGGCCGGCCCACTGTGGCCCAGGACGCCGCCGATACCGTCGTCTTGGTCGTGTCCGAACTCGTCACGAACGCCTTGCGCCACGGCGGCGGCACCTGCACCCTCGACCTGACCGCGCACGCCGACAGCATCGAGGTCGCCGTCCACGACACCAGTCCCCACGCACCGCGCATGCGCGTCCCCGACCTGCACGGCGGTGGCGGGGGCTTCGGCTGGCCGATGGTCAACCACCTCGCCCGCGCGACCGCGGTCACCCCGCGGACCGACGGGGGCAAGACCGTGAGCGCCCTCCTGACCCGGTAGTAGCGCGGGCCGACCGACGGGGCGACGGATCACGTGATGAGGGCCCGACCGGCGTGCCGGTCGGGCCCTCATCACGATGTGTTCAAGTGCCGGCTCCCGGCCGTACTCCGGTCAGACGGCCACGGGAGCGCCGATCATCGCCGACCGTCCCATGATCGGGGCGACGACCGGAGTCGGCACGGCCTTGGCGACGGTGCGGCAGGTGAAGCCGAGCTGCGTCATGGCCCGGAACACCTCACCGGCGCTGAAGTCGCGCCGGTCCTGCCGGGTGATGACCTCGCCCACCTGCTTGACCGGGTACTGGCGGCGGCCGATGATCACCGACTCGGCGGTGACCGGCTCGGGCTTGATGCCCTTCATCGATTCCAGCACGCCGCTCTTCGTCAGGTCGAACGGGAAACGGGCGATGACACAGCGCATGAGGCCTCACAGGGAGAAGGGGAGGACGGTCCGGCCGGATGAGGCGGTTCAGCGGGAGAGCGCGAGGACGCCCAGGGCGCTGCCGTGTTCGTCGACCACGGGCAGCGCCCGCAACCGCCGGTAGCGCATGGCGTGTTCGGCCTCGGCCATGGTGGTGCGGGGCGAGGTGAAGGGCCCCGGGGCGCCCGCGATGTCGCGCAGCCGGATCCGGTCCGTGGAGGCGGCGACGTCGCGCAGGGCCGTGAGCCGGGCCCGGGTGACCAGTCCGGTGCACTCGCCGAACTCGTCGCAGACGACCAGGTGACCGGCGCGGGCGCAGTTCATCACGGACAGGGCCACCTCGACGGTCATGTCGTCGCAGACCTGCGGTCCGGCGGCCTCCATGACCTCGGCCACCGTCCTGCGCACGGGGTCGGCGTGCGCCGCGCGGGGCTGTTCCTGGACCGGCGTCACAAGGCCTCCTGCAGAGATGGGTCGGCTCCGGTTCACAGGACCGTTCAGGCCGCCGCGTCGAAGGAGGACTGCCGCTGACCGGTACGCCGCTGCCCCTGTGCGGGGCGGCTGCGGCGTCCGCGGGTGGAGGCGGTGCTGCGCTTGGGGCGGTCGGAGGCGGGGTTGGTGATGGTGACCGGGATCCCGGAG
>NZ_JBHXQN010000075.1:0-25142 GCF_042717785.1 Streptomyces sp. NPDC058619 | reverse complement strand
TCCAGAACCCCCACCATCACCCTCGCCGCATGACCACCCCAAACAACCTCATACCCGGCACCACGTCCTTGACGAAGGACATAGAGACACCCCCCCGCACCAACCCCGCCGTGACGACGGCCCCGTGTCCGCCCGGACACCGGGGCGCGTGCGTGTACGCCATCGGCGGCACCACCGGCGGGGTCACGGGCAGCGCGGTGGTCGAGGCGTACAGCGTCGAGACCAACGCCTGGATCAGCCTGTCCTTCGTGACGACCGCCCGCACTGGCGCGGCGGCCGCCACCGCACCCTGCACCGAGGGCACCGGCCTGCGCGGCAGCTGCGTGTACGTCTTGGGCGGGACGGACACGACGGGCACCGCCACGGCCGTGACCGAGGCGTTCGCCATCGAACCGGCGAAGCCCCAGCCCCAGCCGAAGCCGAAGCCGCAGCCTGAGGCGAAGCCCAAGGAGCCGACGAAGACCCAGCCGCCGCTGACCGACGGCACGGCGCCGGTCGAACCCGACCTGCTGCCCTGACCGTTGCGGCGCCCCGTAGCCCCTGCCGGGCCGCGGGGCGCCCGTGCGTCCACCGGCCGGACCCAACCCCGCCGGACAGTGCCCGTCCCGGCCCGAGCGCTACCGCGTACGGCCGAACGCGCGCCGGTACGAGCGGGGCGGAACCCCCGGCGCCGTACGAACTGCGCGCGCAGGACGGCGGCGCTCCCGAAGCCGACCGTGCGGGCCACCTCCTCGACCGGCAGGCCGGTGGTCTCCACAGGTCGAACCCCGCGGCGGCCCGGGCGCGGCGTTCCCCGCCGACGGCGCGGCGCCGCGCTGACCGCACGGTGCCGCGCTGTCGGCGGGGAGGCTCCGAGCGACGCCGGTCAGGGGCCGAGCAGGTCGGCCACCGCCCGCGTCCAGCGTTCCCCCGGGTAGGGGACCGGGGACGTGTACGGCTGCGGCCGCGGGTGCCCGGCGACCGTCCCGGAGCGCGCCCCGTCGGCGCGGCGGATCGGCTCCGCGGGCTCGGCCGGATCCTGGAAACGGAAGCCGACGGCGGCCGCCGCCAAGGCGAGCATGGAAACGGCGAGTAAGGCTGTCTTGTGGCGCACGGTCATCCCCACGGGGTCCGGTGGTCCTTCATGTCCTGCACGTCCCGCACGTCCCGGGCCGTCCGTCCGCCGCGCGCGGCTCATCCACCGGGACGACAACGGTACGGCCGGTCGAGCGGTCCTCAGGGGGAAACGGTAGGCCATCAGGGCTCCAGAGCAATCGTTTCCGCAGGTCGGCGGCGCGCGGAATCCGGCCCGGTCCGGAGCGCTTCGTACGGGGCGACCGCGGCCGTCGGGCCCGCCGCGGCGGAATTCCCGCGTCCACCGGGGCAGTCGGCGGGCACGCGGAGTGGGTACGGTCTGCTCATGCACAACAGAGGTCCGGAGCAGCACCAGCGGGGGCACGTACTCCTGATAGCGGGGGACGCCGCCGTCCGTCGCCGCACCGTGCAGGTCGCGCCGAGCGCGAACCTGGCCGCGCTCGGGGTGGTACCCGCCTCGATGCTGCTCAACAGCGACATCCCCAGCGACACCACGTACCTCGACGGCGTGCGGGACCCCAACACCGTGCTGATGCGCCTGCGCACGGCGGCGGCCACACCCGGCCCCCTGCTCGTCTACCTGTCCGGACGGCTCACGGTGGACCGCCGGGGCAGCCGCCTGCACCTCGCCCTCGCCGGAACCACGGCCGGCACCGTCCGCTACACGGGCCTGCCCTGGGAGTGGCTCGGACTCGAACTGCGCACCCGCCCGCCCGGGTTGACCACCGTGCTGCTCGACCTCGCGGCGGACAAGGCCGCGTGGCCGCTGCTGCGGGAGTACGACAGCCTGCCCGCTTCCCCGTCCGCCGAGGTGTACGGGGTGGTCTCGCCACCGGGGTTCACCGGTGGCGGCAACACCGTGAGCAGCTACACCCGGCACTGGATCGAGCAGCTGCGGCGCAGCGCCCGGCGCCCGGCGAACCTGCAACTGCACGCGCTCACCGTGGGATCGGCGGCCCTGCCCCCCGGTGCGCTCGTCCTGCCCACCGCCAGGGAACTCGCCGCCGCGGCGGCTCCCACGCCGGGCGGGGGCGTCTCGCCCGCTCCCGCACGCGACGGCTCCCGGCCGCCCGCGGACGTCGGGCCCGGCCGACAGGGGGCACCGGAGTCCGCCGCGCCGCCCGGCGACGCCGAGGACGACCTCAGCACCCGGACGCTGCCGGTCCGGCGGCAGAAGCCGGCCGGCGAACCCCACCCGGTTCCCGCCGTACCGGTCCACGCGCCGGGCGCCGCCCCCGGCCGGGACCCGCGGCCCCACATCCACTCCCTGGCCACCGCCGGCCGGCACCTCGAGGCGGCCACGCTCGCGCAGGCCTGGGAGCAGTACGTCCTGCAGACCTTCGGGTACGCCTCGCAGGAGGCGACGGAGTGGGAGGAGATCCGGGCCGACCTCGCCCGGATGGCGGGCAACTTCCGGCTCGCGACGCAACTGTGGACCAGCGCCGGGCGCGCCCGCCTGGCCCGCCAGGACGTGGACGCCCCCGAGGTCAAGGCCGCTGCGGCGGGAGCCCTCTACTGCTGGACCCAGCTCAAGGACCCAGCCGCGGCCCTGGACGCCGGCACCGAGCTGATCCTCCTGCTCGACCGCCTGCCCTCCCTCGACCCCCGGCACCTGAGCCTGGCCCGACAGCGGCTGGAGTTCCTGCACCACACACCCAGCCGGCGCTGACCCACCGACCGAGGGGCCGGGACCCGCCGGGCCCCACCCCCTCGTTCAGGTCTCAGGGGTTGTCCCCCAGACCTGACCGTACGTTTGCCCGGAGTGGCCCGGCTCTTCCACACGCCCTCCCCGGACGCCCCCAGCTGTCCGGCAAGTGAACCACTACCGGAACCGCTGGGAGCCACGGGTCGGACCCGGTCAGCTGGTTGGGTACTTCCACGCGATGGCGTCACGTGGGCGGCGGTGTCAGCCCACCGGCGCCGCGGACCGGATCGGCCGGCATCAGCGGCTCGATCCGGTCCCACCTCGCTTCGGGTGATCACCAATCGGACAAACACATATGACCAGTTGGCCAACCCACCGAAGAGACGCCTTCTAGGTCAGTGCGTTCAGCAGCGGCGGTGACAGGTGACAGCGGATCAGGGTCCGGCGGCGTGCGGGAGGCCGCGGTGTGCGGGCGGGGCGGCGGTGTCGTGGCTCGCGCGGCTTCCAGTACAGCAGGAGAACAGCCGCGAGCATCGGCGCGCAGGTCAGCAGCGTGAACGTCATGACGTCACCGCCGGCTTCGACGCCGCCCGGCCGATCCGGGAACGGGTGGCCGGGGAACGGCGGGCGGCGGCACGGGCGGTCAGGGCGCGGGCGACTATGCCGCTGGGCGCGGTCGCCGCGCCCGGTTCCCGGGGCGTGGGGCGGGGTGGTGTCGAGGGAGCTCCGGACAGTATCGGGGTGGCGCTTGAGGTGGTCACATCCCGGTCAACGGCGGCCAGTAGGGGGCAGGAAACGACCGGATCCGCCCTTTCACCCCATCTGACCAGCCCTGACGGCCGAAAGGGGTCCGACCGGGGGAAGGACGTCCACTCGGACGGGGCAAGCACGGCCCGGCCCGGGAAACAGGTGTGGCCCGAGTCCGAGGACCCGGGCCACACGTGCAGTAGCGGGGACAGGATTTGAACCTGCGACCTCTGGGTTATGAGCCCAGCGAGCTACCGAGCTGCTCCACCCCGCGTCGGTAGACCTCACCCTACGCCACGCGGCGCGGGCCGCTGACCACGGCCGCCGCGCCCGCCTTCGCCCACGGTGAACTCCGCGGGCCCGGGGCCACTGGCAGTGGTTGAGTACCGGGATGGAGATCCTCGTACTGGGCGGGACGGCATGGGTGGGCCGCGAGCTGGCGCGGCAGGCGGTCGGGCGCGGGCACCGGGTGACGTGCCTCGCCCGCGGTGAGAGCGGGGGAGTGGCGGACGGTGCGGCGCTGGTCGCGGCCGACCGGCGCGACCCCTCGGCGTACGATCCGCTGCTCGACCGGGACTGGGACGCGGTCCTGGAGGTGTCGTGGCAGCCCGGATTCGTGCGCGAGGCGCTCGCCGCGCTGGCCGGCAGGGCGAAGCACTGGACGTACGTCTCCTCCGTCAGCGCCTACGCCTCGCACGCCGTGCCGGGCGCGGACGAGTCCACGGCGCTGTTGCCCCCGACCGACCGCGGCGAGGCCGACCGCGCGGTGTACGGCGAGGCCAAGTCCGCCTGCGAGGAGGCGTCCGCGCGGAACGTCGGCGACCGGCTCGTCATCGCGCGGGCCGGCCTCATCGGCGGGCCCGGCGACCACAGCGACAGGTCCGGCTACTGGGTGGCGCGGGCCGCCCGCGAGCCCCGCGGCCGGATGCTCGTGCCGGACTCGCAGGCCGCGCCGACCCAGGTGGTCGACGTACGGGACCTCGCAGCCTGGCTGCTCGACGCGGCGGAGGCGGGGACCACCGGGACGTACGACGCGGTGGGTCCGGTGGTGCCGTTGGGGGAGTGGATCGGGCTCTCCCGCTCCATCGGCGGACACACGGGCCCGGTGGCCGCCGCCGCCCCCGAGTGGCTGCTCGCGCACGGCGTGGCCGGGTTCATGGGCCCCGAGTCGATGCCGATGTGGCTGGCCGAACCGGGCTGGGAAGGCTGGTCGGCCCGCACCGGCGCCGCCGCCCGGGCGGCCGGCCTGCGCCACCGCCCCCGCGCCGAGCTGCTGGCCGACACGCTGCGCTGGGAATGCGAGCAGGGCCTGGACCGTCCGCGGCGCGCGGGCCTGAGCCCGGGCCGCGAGCGCGAGCTGCTCGATGCCCTCGGCTGAGGCCCGCGGACCGGGACGTCTGCGCGCGACCGACGCCTGCGCGCCACCGACGTCCGCCCGCCACCGACGTCCGCGCGCCTCAGGACGCGCGCTTGCGCAGGCGTGTAGTGAGGTGGTGGGTCAGGGGCTCGCCCACCGCCGCCATGTCGTGGACCACCGTCAGCTCCCCGGCGTCGAGCGTGTAGCGGCGCCGGGTCCCGGTGACCTCCTTGGCCAGCGGGGTCAGCCCCACGGTCCCGGTCTCGATCTCGAACACGGTGCCGGACACCCGGCCGACGTAGGTCTCCACGATGCCCGTCGGGTGGGCCAGTACGACCTCGAGAGCCGCGTCCGGGGTCACCCGCCACCACCCGCTCTCACGCCCCGCGGGGCGCACCGGGTCCCCGGCCGCGTCGACGAGCCACGCGCGTGCCTCGTAGCGGAGGAACGGGCGGCCGTCGTGGCTGAAGGTGATCTCCTGCTCGTACCGGAAGTCCTGCGAGAGGGTGGGGTACTGGCCCCGACCGCGGCCGTGCCACCGCCCGAGGAGCGGCAGGGCCGGCCCCAGCAGCGGATGCGGCTCGGGGCCCTCGCCGAGGACGTGGCTGTCAGGATAGGGATTCTCCCGCACCGCTTCGAACATGTTCACCCTGCTGTCTGTGGGAAGTCGCCGTGCCGCGCCGTGATCAAGTATGACCCGGGGGGTGTGCCCGAGATCATCGGCCATCAGTCGACGGTGTCGAACATGCGCCCGAGGAGCAGCGAACCGAGGAAGATGCCGAAGGCGATGACGGCGAAGTAGTAGCCGGTGACGCCGCTGGAGACGTCGAAGCACCGGACGAGGATCGAGCCGAAGCCGAAGCCGAAGCCGTTGGGGGCGTGGCCAGGCCTGCTGCTCTCTGCGGACGGCCTCCGTGGAGGAGCCGGGTGAGGACATCGAAGCGGTACTCGCCCGCCTGGTCATCCTCACCCTGCGGCTCCTGGAGGGCGGACGGGGCGAGAGGCTCGCCCGCACCCTCCCCGCCCTGCGCCCGGCCATCGGGACGACATCTGCGTCCTGGACGTCCGCGTCCCGGAGATGCCTGACTCCCGAGCCGGGGCCCTCAGGTGTCGAGCAGCCTGTTGATCAGCGAGCGGTAGGCCCGCAGCGCCTGCCGGAGGTCCTCCGTCGCCACCTGCTCGCCGCTGTCCCACTGCTTCTCCAGCCGGCCCCGGTGATCGGCCAGCGTGCCCGCGAAGGCCTGCATGACCTCGGCCACCAGCGTGTCCGCCGACCGGACCGCTTCGCGCGGGTCGTCCACGAAACGGCCCTGGATCTCGCTCCAGGTGCTGCGGTACCCCTCGGCCTCCGCGGTGCCGAGGAGCGGTTCGGCCACGCCGTCCGCTCCGGCGTCGCCCGGCGGCCCGGAGGGCGAGGGCGCATCGCCGTCGACGGCGCCACCGGTCCCGGTCTCCTCGGTGCGGTCGGCCTCGGCTTCGGCCGCCGGAGCCCCGTCGGCGCGGTAGGCGTCGCCCTCCGTGCTCCGTTCCTCGTCATCGGTGGGGCCGGGACGGTGGGCGTCGCCGGTGGCTTCCCCCGGGTAGACGGCCGCTTCGCGGCCCGTGTCGAGGCCCGCGCTCCGGCCCGTGTCGAGGTCCGTGTCCGGGTCCGTCTCGAGTCCGGTGTCACGGCCCGGGTCCCGGTCCGGGATCGGAGCCGGACGGGCGAGGTCCTCCGTTGTCAGTACGGGCTCGGTGGCCCGCTGGGTGTTCTCGTCGCGGTGCTGCATGTCAACGGCTCCTCTGGTCGGAGAGCAGTTCCTCGAACAGGGCGCGGTAGTGCACCATCGCCCCTCGGAGCTCCTCAGTCGTCGCCTCTCCCGCCCCGCTGCGGACCTTGACCGCGTGGGCGGCCCGGTATTCCTCCAGCGTGCGGCCGTGCTCCACCGACAGGTCGCGGACCTGTCCGCTGTACCCCTCGGTGGGGTAGCCGCGCTCACCCATCAGGCGTGTCACCAGCTCGTCCGCCTGGGCCACCGAACCGTCGGGCTGGTCCACGAACTGCTGCTGGACACCGCTCCACTCCGCCGCGTACTCGTTGCGCCGCTCGGCCGACAGTTCCTTGATGTCGAGGCTGTCGTGCCGTTCCTCCCGGGCGCGCAGGTCGCGCTCGGCGGCGCTCCGGCCGCCCTGTTCCTCGACCGTGCGCTCGTACTCCGGCCCGAACCGTTCGCGCAGGTGGCGTCGTCGCGCCAGCGCCCACAGCAGTGCCGTGAGCGCGATCACCACGACCGCCGCCACGACGATGACGGCAATCAGCGTGTTCGATGACATCTCGCGCCTCCATTCGGGGGCTGTTCTATTCGTTGACGCGGCTGCCCCCACCGCCCCCCGACAAACCCGTACGGCGCCGCCGTACCGGCCCGTACGGCGCCGCCGTACCCGCCCAGGGGTACCGGCCCCCGGTACGGGGAGTCGGGGGCTCGGCCGTACCGGGGGCCCGGGGTTTGAACCGCCCGCCATCGAGCACGCGGCAGACGACGGAACACCAGACGGAGGAGGCTGCGGCATGAGCGCCGACAAGCAGCAGGACCAGGACGTCGTCGCGATGATCCTGAAGGACCACCGCACCATGGAGGACCTCTTCCGCCGCATGCGGAGCGTCGAGTCGGACCGGGCGGCCGCCCTCGCGAAGTTCTCCGCGCTGCTCATCGCACACGGCGAGGCGGAGGAGAGCGAGGTGTACGGCGCCCTGAAGCGGTTCAAGGACGTCGACAACGAGGAAGTGGAGCACGGCACCGAGGAGCACGCCGAGGGGAACAAGGCACTGCTGGCCCTCTTGGAGGTATCCGAGGTGGGCTCCGATGAGTGGGACTCACGCTTGGAGGAGCTCGTCAAGGCCGTCTCCCACCACCTCGACGAGGAGGAGCGGACGATCCTCAACGGCGCCCGGGAGAGCGTCCCCCACGAGCGCAGGGCCGAGCTGGGCGCGGCGTTCCTCAAGGAGAGGGAGAAGCACCTGTCGGCCGACTGCGGCAGCGTCGAGAACGTCCGGCGCATCGTCGGCGAATGACGGCGGCGGCCCCGCCCGCGTCACCGCGGCCGGGCGCCGGCCCGCGCTCCGTTCGCTGCGCAATCGATGCAAGCTGCGGCCGCAGCACGAGGTACGCAGACTGGGAGCTCCAACGGGGGAGAACCCAAGGAGTCGCCGTGAACGTGCGTGACGAACTTCCCGTGGACCACCGGCTCAGCCTGGTCTACCGGATCGGAGCCGCACTGTGCGGCGCCATCCTGCTCGCCTTCGGCTGCCTCGGCTTCGCCGATCAGCTCGGCTTCTTCACGACGGAGGGGGCCAGGATCGGCGGGCTCTCCACGAACGGGCTCCTGAGCCTGATCTCCGTGGTCGTCGGCGCGGTGCTCGTCGGCGCCGCCTCCATCGGCGGGAACCTCGCGTCCACCGTCAACATCACCGTCGGTTGCCTCTTCGTACTCAGTGGCTTCGTCCACCTGTTCATGATCGACAAGGCCGTCAACATCCTTGACTTCAGCATGTCCAACGTCGTCTTCAGCTTCGTGATGGGCCTCCTCATCACGACGTTCGGCATGTACGGCCGGGTCAGCGGCGGCCTGCCGCACGACAACCCGTACTGGCGTCGGCGCCACCCCGGCCAGGTGGCCCGCGAGGATTCCCGCGCGGCCGCCCCGGCCACCGCGCTCACCCGGCGGTGACGGCCCCGGCGGGGCGGGTGAACCGGAAGGCCACGGGGCAGAACAGGAGTATGGACGAGCCCGCGGCCCGTGGCGGCCGGAACCTGCGGGAACGACTCGGCACGACCCTGTTCACCCGGGTCGCGGGCCCGGGCGGACCGGCCAACCGGGCGCGCATCCACGGGTCGCCCGGCCCCCGGTGGTTCGGTCCCGAGCGGCCCATCCGCACGGTCCACGGCGACGCCTCGATGTTCATCGGGGGCCTGAGCGCCCTCCTGCTCCAGTCGCTGCACCCCCTGGCCATGGCAGCCGTCGCCGCGCACTCCGGCTTCCGCGGCGACCCCTGGGGCCGGCTCCAGCGCACGAGCACCTTCCTCGCCGTCACGACCTACGGCACCGCGGCCGACGCCCAGCTCGCCGTCGACCGGGTCCGCGCCGTCCACGAACGCGTACGGGGAACCACCGCCCGCGGGGAGCCGTACCACGCGGCCGACCCGCACCTGCTGGGCTGGGTGCACGCTGCCGAGGTCGACAGCTTCCTCCGCGCCCACCAGCGATTCGGCGCCCACCCCCTGGATGCCGCCGGATGCGACGCGTACCTGGCGGACACCGCCCGCGTGGCGACCGCCCTCGGGATCACGGACCCGCCCCGCGACCGGGCCGAGCTGACCGCCCGGCTCACGGCGTACCGGCCCGAGCTGCGCGCCACCCCCGAGGCCCTCGACGCGGCCCGCTTCATCCTGCGCCACCCGCCCCTGCCCCCGATCGCCCGACCGCCGTACGCCCTGATCGCCGCGAACGCGGTCGCCCTGCTCCCGCCGTGGGCCCGCACCGCGCTCGCGCTGCGCGCGGTCTCCGGCCCGGGGGCGACCTGCGTACGCCTGTCCGGCCACGCCGTGACGCGGACGATCCGCTGGGCGATGACGCCGCCGCCTCAGCCGACGTCGGGGATGAACGGGAGGTAGTCCGTGTCCGGCGCGGAAGGGAGCACCGCGTAACTGGCCTCGGGCAGCTCGTTCCACACGCCGGGCAGGTCTCCCAGGGGTTCGGAGACCACGATCCGGGTGTCGTCGGAGACCTCGCTGAGGTAGTCCAGCTCCGGGTAGAGGTGGCGTACGGTCTCGGCGCGGCTGCTGTAGAACAGCGATCGGGACTTCCCCTGGCTGGAGTACCGGAAGGCCCACACGCGCTCTCCGTCGCTCACCGCCACGGTCATCTGGAGGGGCTCCGGAACCCCGTGCTCCTTGCCGAGCCGCTCCACCAGGCCCGCCATCCGGGCCACCGCGCCGGGAACGTCCTGGTCGAGCCCGAAGGTGACGGCGAGGTAGAACATCACCTCGGAGTCCGTCGACCCCTCGATGGAGGGGAACAGTGCCGGATCGACGGCCATGCAGAGGTCGCGTTGCAGCCGCTGGAAGTCCGCGATGGCCCCGTTGTGCATCCACATCCAGCGGCCGTGCCGGAACGGGTGGCAGTTGGTCTGCTGGATCGCGGAACCCGTCGAGGCGCGGACGTGCGCGAAGAACAGAGAGGAACGTACGTGCGCGGAGAGCTCGCGCAGGTTCCGGTTGTTCCAGGCGGGCCCGATGTCGCGGAAGACCGCCGGGGTGCCGTCGCCGTCCTCGCCGTACCAGCCGATGCCGAAGCCGTCGCCGTTGGTCGACTCGACACCCATCCGGGCGTGCAGGCTCTGGTTGATCAGCGAGTGCTCCGGGCGGTAGAGCAGGGAGTCGAGCAGGATCGGCGAACCCAGGTAGGCGAGCCAGCGACACATGCGGACCATTCCCTTCACAGCCTGGTCCGAGCCTAACCCGGCCGCGTACCCGGCTCCCCTCGACGGGCCGGAGCCGCCGGACCGGGCACGGCCGGGCCGGTCAACCCGGACCGCGCCGCGGGCGTTCCGCCGGTGAACCGGTGCACCCGGCCGGGTGACGGCGGCCCCGGTCGACTGTCCTGACGGGTGAGCGCGCGGTAGACCGGCGGGAAAGGCACCGCCCGCAACGGGCGGGCTCATGGAAGAGGTAGGCGTATGAACCGACGTATGGCGACGGCGGCCGGGGTCGCGGCGGCCGCCGCGCTCGCGCTCTCGGTCCCCGGCACCGCGTACGCGGCCCACGGGATCCTGATCGTCGACGGGGTGTCCCACCGCGATCCCGGCGGATGCTACCCGCTCGGCGACTTCGTCCCGCCGGCGGTGTCCAACTACACGGACACTGCCGTCGCGGTGTGGTCCGGTCCCGACTGCTCGGGGCGGGTGGAGCACTTCGTCGACCCCGGCGAGACGTACCGGCCGGAAGGCAACAGGAGCGTCTTCGTCCTCTGACGCGGGCGCACGCACACCGGCACGAGAAGCGGACCGGATTGGCGTTTCGGCGTGCGCGGCGCGGTGGTCGTGGGAGACGGTGGACCTGCCGGGGCTCGCCGGTGTGTCTGAGGAGGCTTTCCATGAACTGGACGCTCGAAGTCGTCCCCGTCCCCGTCGCCGACATGGACCGCGCGAAGGAGTTCTACGCCGACAAGGTCGGCTTCAAGGTCGACCTCGACGACGAGGTCGCCCCCGGAATGCGCATCATCCAGCTGACCCCGCCCGGTTCGCGCTGTTCGATCGCGATGCTCCACGGAATGCCCGCGGCGCCCGGGACCAAGGCGATGGCGCCGGGCGGGCTGCAGGGCCTCCAGCTCTGCGTCACGGACATCGAGGCGGCCCGCGAGGAGCTCGTCGCCCGGGGCGTGGACGTCTCCCCGGTCCGGCACGTCGGCGCGACGGGCTGGGAGGACGGCAAGGGCGAGACATGGAACTCGTTCATGACGTTCGACGACCCGGACGGCAACGGCTGGGTGGTCCAGGAAGCCCCGTCGGAGCTGTCGGAGCGCTGACGCCCGAAGAACCCAGGCCCCGGCCCCGGTCCAGGCCCCGGCCCCGGTCCCGAACAAGGGGGCCGGGGCCGGGGCGTCCGGCCGGCCTCAGCCGATCGGAGTGCGGGCCTCGGCGCGGACCTTCAGCGTGGTGGCGCCCACCTTCTGCAGGTCGACGGAACCGGGGCTCTGCCGCACGGTCTCGGGGGTCACGACGGCCACCGAGGCGCCGGTGTTCTCGTCCGCCCACGCGCACATGGGCAGGGTGCTCGTGACGCCGCCCTGCGACGAAGTGAGGACCTGGCACGTCAGGGTGATGTCGGAGCCGAGCGGCGTGACGTCCTTGGCCGCGACCGCCACGGTCGCGCCCTGTGCTTCCGCGGCGCCCTCCATCATCTTCCGGCGGGCCGCCGCAGGGTCCTTGAACTGGCCGTACATCCCGGAGAGGACCAGGGCGCCGGTCCCCGCTCCGGTATGGGACGTGTACTGGCCGACCGCCGGCTTCGGGTCGCGGATCTTCGGGTCGTAGGCACCGGAGAGCGCCTTCTTGCCCTCGGTCTGCGACAGGTCCTGCGCCAGGGTGTACGTCCCGTCCACCACGGTCTGCGGAACGGTGAGACGGTACTGGGCCTCGGGGAACCCGGCGCCGCTCGCGACCTGACCCGCGTCGCCCAGGAGCTTCACCACGAAGCCCATGACGCCGAGGCCGACCAGCGAGGCCGCGACGATCCCGACCACCAGCCCGGTCCGCTTGCGGCGCGGCGGCGGCCCCACCGGCGGCTGCCCCCAGCCGCCCTGCGCGGGGAACTGCCCCGGGTAGCCCGGCTGCGGGTAGGCCTGCGGCGGGTACGGGGGCTGCCCGGGCTGGGCCGGGTACTGCGGGCCGCCGTACGGATGCGGGGGCTGCGGGGGCCCGTACGGGCCGGGCGACTGGGGCGGCGGCATGCTCATGACCGAAACGCTACTTCAGGCCAGGACCCGCGCCGCGCACGGCCCCTTCGCCGCAGGACCGTACGGCGGTGGCGGCGGTCGCTCAGGCCAGTACGTCCAGGACGCGGTCCGGCGTGAGCGGGAGGCTGCGCAGGCGCCGTCCCGTGGCGTGGCAGAAGGCGTTGCCGATCGCGGCCGCCGTGCCGACGATGCCGATCTCGCCGATCCCCTTGCTGCCCATCGGGTTGAGGTGCTTGTCGTGCTCGTCGATCCAGTGCGCCTCGATGTCCGGCACGTCGGCGTGCACCGGGACGTGGTAGGAGGCCAGGTCGCTCTCCACGAAGTCACCGTGGACGGGGTCGACGCCGCTGTGCTCGGTCAGCGCCATGCCCATGCCCATCACCATCGCACCGACGAACTGGGACCGCGCCGTGACGGGGTTCAGGATCCGCCCGGCGGCGAAGACCCCGAGCAGGCGGGCCACCCGCACCTCGCCGGTGACGGTGTCGACGCGTACGTCCGCGAAGTGCGCGCCGAACGCGTGGCGGGAGTAGGGCGACTTCTGCCCCGCCGACCCTGCGGTGTCGGCCGACGCGGACAGGCCGCCGTCGGGGAGCGGCCCGTGACGGCCCGCCATGCGGTCGGTCAGCGCGACGCACGCGTCGTGCACCGCCCACCCCCAGGAGCCGGTCCCGCTGGACCCCCCCGCGAGCGAGGCCCGCGGCAGGCCGGTGTGCCCGATGTCCACCGAGACGGCGTCGAGGGGGACTTCCAGAGCGTCGGCGGCCACCTGCGCCAGGACGGTGCGGGCCCCGGTCCCGATGTCGGTGGCGTTCACCTCGACCAGGAACCTCCCGCCCGGAAGGGCATGGGCCCGTGCCGTGGAAGGGGCGATCAGCACGGGGTACGTCGCGGCGGCCACGCCGGTGCCGCAGAGGAACGCACCCTCCCGGCGCGGGGAGCGCAGCGACGCCCAGCCGAAGCGGTCGGCGCCCTCCCGCAGGCATTCCACGAGGTGCCGGCTGCTGAACGGGCGGCCGCTGTCCGGCTCGGTCGCCGGTTCGTTGCGCACGCGCAGCTCGACCGGGTCGATGCCGAGGGCGTCGGCGAGCTCGTCCATGGCCGACTCCAGCGCGTACATGCCCGGGGCCTCCCCGGGGGCACGCATCCACGACGGCGTGGGCACGTCCAGGGCGACGACCCGGTGGGTGGTGCGGCTGTCGGGCACGGCGTACATGACGCGCCCGGGCACGGCGGCCTGCTCGACGAACTCCCGGACGCGGGAGGTGTGGGTGGTGACCTCGTGGGAGAGCGCGGTGAGCGTTCCGTCGGTTCGGGCGCCCAGACGCACCCGGTGCAGCGTCGGAGCCCGGTGCCCGACCACGGCGGGAAGGTGGCGGCGGGGCAGGGCGAGGGTGACGGGGCGGCCGGTGCGGCGGGCGGCCATGGCGGCCAGGACCACGTGCGGGCGCGGGGTGCCCTTGCAGCCGAACCCGCCGCCCACGTGCTCGGAGACGACGGTGACACGGTCCTCGGGCAGCTCGAACAGGGCGGCGAGGGCCGAGCGGACCGGCGCCGAGCCCTGGCTCGAGTCGTACACGGTCAGGTGGCCGCGTGCGTCGTCCCAGAGGGCGGTGGCGGCGTGCGGCTCCATGGGGTGGTTGTGCAGCGGGCCCACCGCGTAGGAGCAGTCGACCCGTACGGCCGCGGCGGCAAGGGCCGCGTCCGGGTCGCCCTGCTCGCGGTGCGCGGGATGCCCGCCGTTGGCCTCCTCGGGCGTGTACGCGCCGGGGTGGTCGGCACGGAACGCGACGTCGTGCTCCTCGGCCTCGTACGTGACCACGACCGCCCCGGCGGCCGCCCGGGCGGCTTCCGGGGTCTCGGCGACGGCCAGCGCCACGTACCAGCCGCGGTGCGGCACCCGGGCGTCCTGGAGCACCTGGAGGGTGGGGTCGTCGGACGGGCCCAGCCGCGGGGCGTCGTGCGGCGTGAGGACGCACAGCACGCCGGGCAGGGCCAGCGCGGCCGCCGTGTCCACGGAGGTGACGCGGCCCCGGGCGACCGTCGCGGGCACCGGCCAGGCGTGGGCGCAGCCGGCCGGGGCGTGGTCGCCGGCGTACCGGGCGGAGCCCGTGACCTTCTCCGGTCCCTCAGCCCGGCCGGCCGGGGTGCCGAGTACGACGTGCCGCATGGGAGCTCCTCAGGACGATGGTGCCGTGCGGGGGCCCCGGATGGCGCTGGGCCACGGGTTCGGGGCTACGGGGTACGGGGACGGCCGCCCGCGCGGACGGCCAGCGCGCCGAGGACGTCGACGGCGAGGTTGGCGGCCAGGGCCACCTTGTAGCCGTTGTCGCGCAGCGGCCGGGCCGGGGCCAGCTCCGCCTCCACCGCCCGGCGCAGCACCGCCGGCGTGGGTTCGGCGCCGACCAGCAGGGCCTCGGCCGCGGCGGCACGCCACGGACGGTGGGCGAGCCCCCCGAAGGCGAGCGCCACGCGCCGGACGCGGCCCGCGTCGAGCTCCAGGACGGCCGCGACCGAGGCCAGGGCGAAGGCGTACGAAGCCCGGTCGCGCGCCTTGCGGTACAGCGAGACGGCCCCGCTGCCCGGGGCGGGCAGCACGACCGCCGTGATGATCTCCCCGCCGCGCAGCACGGTGTCCCGCTCGGGGCGGTCCCCCGGCAGCCGGTGGAATTCCGCCGCGGGCACGGTACGGGCTCCGTCCGGGCCGTACAGCTCGATCCCGGCGCCGAGCGCCGCGAGTGCCACCGCCATGTCGGAGGGGTGCGTCGCGATGCACCCCTGCGACTGCCCGAGCACGGCGTGGTCCCGGTGCAGCCCGTCGCGGGCACCGCAGCCGGTGCCCGGCTCGCGCTTGTTGCAGGGCTTGGACACGTCCTGGAAGTAGGAGCACCGGGTGCGCTGGAGCAGGTTTCCCCCGGTGGTGGCCATGTTGCGCAGCTGACCGGAGGCGCCGGCCAGCAGCGCCTGGGACAGGACGGGGTGGCGGGCGCGTACGGCGGGGTGGGCGGCGACGTCGCTGTTGCGGGCCATGGAGCCGATGCGAAGCCCGCCCGAGGGCAGTTCCTGCACGTCGCCGAGGGGGAGCCGGGAGATGTCGATGAGGGCCGTCGGGCTCTCCACCCCCAGCTTCATCAGGTCCACGAGGTTGGTGCCGCCGCCGAGGTAGCGGGCCCCCGGGTGCCGGGCGTGTGCCGCGACCGCCTCGTCGAGGCCGGTGGCGCGGACGTAGGCGAACGGCTTCACGCGATCACGTCCGTCACGGCGTCGACGATGCGCGGGTAGGCGCCGCAGCGACAGAGGTTGCCGCTCAGCCGCTCCTTGATCTCCTCCGCCGTCAGGGTGACGGGGCCGGGGTCGGCCAGGGCGTCCGCGCCGGTGGCGTGCGAGGGGTGTCCGGCACCGGCTTCGGCGATCGCTCCGACGGCCGAACAGAGCTGGCCGGGCGTGCAGAAACCGCACTGGAAGGCGTCCCGCTCCAGGAAGGCCCGCTGCAGCGGGTGCAGGCCGCCGTCCGCGGTCCCGAGCCCCTCGACCGTGGTGACGTCGGCGCCGTCCTGGGCGACCGCCAGCAGGAGGCAGCTGTTGACCCGCCTGCCGTCGAGCAGCACGGTGCACGCGCCGCACTGGCCGTGGTCGCACCCCTTCTTCGCCCCGGTCAGGCCCAGGTGTCCGCGCAGGGCGTCGAGGAGGGTGACGCGGTGGTCCAGCTCCAGCACGTGGTCCGTGCCGTTGACCTTCAGGGCGACGCGGGAGGCCGGGGGAGCGGCCGGTCCGCTCCGGCCCGGGGGAGCCGCACCGGCTCCGGGGTCGGGCCGGGGATCGCTGCCGTCCGTCACCGCGGCCTCCTTCGTACGCAGGGCCGGTAGCCCTGCTGTCCGTGCCCACCCTGGTGCATTCCGGGCACCACGGCACTCCGGAGAGCGCCGGGGGAGGGCCTCATACCGCGGACGGGGCGGTGCGCAGTGCGCTGGTCGGTGTACGCGGGCGCCCCGCCCGTACGCAGGGCCTCCACCGCGGCATCCGGCAGCGCGCCTCGACCGGGCACGGGGCCGGGCCCGGCGGTGCGGGTGGCGGAGGCAGCGGTGCTGGTCGCCGGCCCGGAGCGGGTCACCGGGTCAACGGGGGCCCCCGTCGGCGTGCCCGCCCTCAGGAGGCGCGGCGCGCTCCCGGGGGCGGTGGCTGGTGTCGCACCAGGGGTACGTACGGCTGCGCCGGCAGGTGCACACGGCGACCGTGAACCGGTCCGAGCGGGCGAGGGTCCCGTCGTCGAGCAGGATCTCGACGGGGCCCTCGACCAGGACCGGACCCGACGGGTCCACGGAGACGCGGCGGGCCGCACGGCACCCGGTCGCGGAGGGGCCGGTGGCGTCGGAGGGGTTGGCGGCGCGGTCAGAGGTGCCGGGCACGGATGACCACCAGTTCCTCCCGCTCGGCGCCCTCGTCCGCCAGGCCGCGGTCCTGCAGCCAGGCCCGGCGCGAGCGCAGTACGGGCCCCCAGGGCACGGAGGCGCGGGTTGTCACCCGCGCGGTCAGCCCCCCGTCCTCCAGTCGGCCGACGGTCTCCTCGGCCCCGCACATTGCGGAGTGCACCATGAGAAGGACACCTCCCGGACGGAGCAGGGCGGGGGCGTCGGCGCAGATGCGGTCGATGATGTGGCGCCCGTCGGAGCCCGCGTCCCAGGCCCGCTGCGGGCCGTGCGAGGGCAGGCCGGGCTCTGGGGAGGGGACGTACGGGGGGTTCGTCAGGAGCATGTCGAAGCGTCGGCCCCGGGTGCGGTCCGCGAAGTCGCCGTGCAGCACGCGGAGGGGAAGCCTCTGTCGGAGCCCGTTCAGACGCGCGGTGGTCACCGCCCGCCAGGACACGTCGACGGCCGTGACCCGGGCTCCCCGGGCGGCCGCGCTCAGTGCGAGGGCGCCCGTCCCGGTGCTGATCTCCAGCAGTTCCGTCGACGGGCCCACCTCTTCCTGGGCCAGTTCGTGGGCGAGGAGCCGGGTGTCCGCCTGCGGGCGGTACACACCGGGCAGCGAGATGATCGACTGTGGCGTCATTCCCCTGGTCATGGCCGTACTGGACATCGGTCACCTCCGGTTTCGGGCACCGCCGGGAGTGCTGTCTCCCGGCGGGGTCGGCACAGGGCGGCTACCCGCACGGGGGCCGTCCACTCTCCGAAGATGATCCGTAACCGCCCGACTACCCGCCGCTCAATCGTGAGCCCGCCGTCCGGGCCGCGGGTGAAACGTGACGTTCTCGGGGCCGGCCGTCACGGTGTCCGTCCCGCGGTGCGCGCGCACAGGAACACCTGCCCCGCTCTGTTCCGGAACGGCCCCGGCCGGTCCCCGCCGGTACGGCGGAGACCGGTCTCCCTCCCGACGGTCGCTCAGGACCGCGAAATGGTCGTGCAGCCCTCCTGGGAGGACTCCTCGATGGTCTTGCTCCGGTCGTACGGGTCCACCGGCGTTCCGGAAGGCGCGGTGCCGGTCGCCGGGTCCTCGGTGAAGCCCGGGTGCAGGAACCCGTCGTGCTTGTCGCAGGAGCTGTTCGCTATGTCCCGGTGGTAGGCGACGAGCCAGAGCTTCCCCGCGGTCGCCGTCCACTTGCGGGGGTCGGCGATCGAGAAGGTCGCCTCGCGGCGCACGATGGTCCGCTCGACCTGGTCCGACCCGCCCTGGGCCTTCGTGAACGGGTAGACGAAGGAGTAGTCGACCCGCACGTGGGCCTGCCCCGGCCCCTCGCCGGGCTCGACCCACATGCGTCCGCGGACCTTGACGACGTCGCCCGCGAGCTTCAGCTCGGCCGGGTCGTACCGGCTGAACAGGTCCAGCGGGTTCTGGTCGGTACCGGGTCGTGCGAAGGACGCCGCCACGTGCTCCTTGGACGTCTTGTCCTTCGGATCCATCAGGGCCAGCGCCGCCGCGGGCTGTTCCCCGCGCAGGGTGGCCGGGTCGAGATTGGCGGCGACCAGGAACTGCTTGGTTTTGGCCAGGGCGTCCGCCACCTGCTCCTTGGTCATGCCGCCGGTCGCCGCGGCCTCCGGCACCTCGATCCCCGCGGCGCCGTCGGCCCACTGGAGCGCCGGCGAGCCCCGGAACGGGTGCGTCAGCGTGGGCTGGTCCGGGTAGAGCTCCGCCGGAGGCGCGGACGGACGGGCGGACTCCGCGGCCAGGGGGGCGGCCGCGGCGGCGTCCTTCCGGTCCTCCCGGTCCTCGGCCTTGCCCGTGATCCGGTCGATCAGCAGCTCCGGACGCACCGCCACCAGTGCGAGCGCGGCGATGCCGACGACGGCCGCGGTCGCCTTCAACCGGCGTTTGCCCCGGCCCCGGCCCTCCCTCTCCTGCCACGCCGGCCCGGTCCGCCAGCCGGGCGGATCACCCGCGCCCGCCCTCGGCGCGCGCCGGAAGAGCCCCCGGCCGGTCTGTGCCCGATCCGCCTCCTCGCGCCGCAGCCGCTCCGTCACCATCCTTGCCCGCGCGGACGGTTCCCTGGGGGCGTCCCCGCCGCCCTCGCCCGCCTGCGCGCTGAACCGAGCCCACTCCTCGTCGGAGACACCCGGTCTGCCCTCGTCGTTCTGTCCCATGCTCCCCCACCCGATCCGTGCCGTGCGGCCCTTTCAGCAGGCCACACGGTGCGGAGCCTCTCACAGGCCACTGACAGGGCAGGCGACGGGGCGCCCGTACACCTGCGGTGGACCGGTTGTCCGGGCGGCGGGCCGGGAGGCGGGTCCCGAACGCCGGGACTCTCCGACCGGTGGACTACCGCCGTGCGGCCCAGACGAGGAACCCGCGCAGGTCCACGACCTCGTAGCCCTCGGCCTCGGCGGCGTCGATGATCCGGGGCAGTGCCCGGGCGTCGAGGACGATGCCGTCGCCGGTGCTGCCGACGTGCATCTGCAGGATCGCCCCGGGGGTGAACGCGTCGACGGCCCGCTGCACCACCGTGTCGACGCTCATACCGCCCTTCGGGCCGAGGTAGCCGTTCGTGTCGGTGGTGAACTCGATCGCCGCGTACCCGAGGTCGTTGACGTCCGCGACGGAGTCCTCGGTGGTGGAGCTGTACGGGAAACGGAAGAACGGCAGCGGCGCGGCCCCCGACGCCTTCCGGATCGCCGCGTCGGCGCGGCGCACTTCGGCCGCCCGCTCCGCCGTGTCGAGGTCGTCGAAGAAGGGATGGCTGTGGGAGTGGTTGCCGAGGCCGTGCGACGCGGCGGCGACCGCGCGCACCGCCCCGGGGTGGGCTTCGGCGAACAGGCCGGTGGGGAAGAACGTGGCGGGGAGCCCGCGGCGCCGCAACTCCTCCAGCACGGTGTCGATCCCGCTCTCGTCCCAAGCGGCGTTGAAGGTCAGCGCCAGCACCCTTCGCGACGTGGGCAGTCGGCGGATCTCACCGCCCATGAGGGACGCCGGCGGCTGCGGACCGGCGGGGCGCGCGGCCGGCCCGGGCGCCGCGAGGGCGCCGGACCGGGGAGCCCGTCCCACGGTCAGCCCCGCGGCCAGTGCCGCCGCCATCGCGGCGCGTCGTCCCAGGTGCACCATCGCCACTCCCTCCGTGCCGCGGCGCGTCCGCGGCCGTCAGGACCATGCGAGCAGTCCCGACGGACCCCGGCATCCGCTGCCGGGCACCCGGGTGATCACACGCCGGGTACCGCTCGGGACCGGTGGGCGCACCGGCGCGTCCGGTCCGTCAGCCGGCGCCTCCGGTTGAGGGCTCCGGCCGGGGACGGGCGCGGAGGTGCGCACGTTCGCCCTGGGTGCCGAACAGGCTGAGGAACTCGACCGGTTCGGCGTCGCAGGCCCCGAACCAGTGCGGCACCCGGGTGTCGAACTCGGCTGCTTCACCCGGTGCGAGCAGGAGGTCCTTGTCTCCGAGTACGAGCCGCAGCCGCCCGTTGAGGACGTACAGCCACTCGTAGCCCTCGTGGGTCTTCGCCTCCGGCACCCGGCGGCGGCTGCCGGCCGGGATCACGAGCTTGTACGCCTGGATGCCGCCGGCCCGGCGGGTCAGGGGCACCATCGTCATGCCGTGGCGGTTGACCGGACGCAGGTGGATGCGCGGATCGCCGGTGGGCGGGGCGCCGACGAGTTCGTCGAGGGTGACGCCGTACGCCCGGGCCAGGGGGAGCAGCAGTTCGAGGTTGGGCCGGCGGGTACCGGACTCCAGGCGGGACAGGGTGCTCACCGAGATGCCCGTCGTCGCCGACAGGTCGGCCAGCGTCGTCTCGCGCTGTCGGCGCAGGGCGCGCAGTCGTGGGCCGACCGCGTCGAGCGCTTGGTCGATGTCGTCATCCATACGAGCAGATTGCCATATCGGCAACGGGCCTTGCCGGGTCGCGCGGCTCTTCGTGGGCGTCCGCGGGCCTGTTGGGCGGCCCGCCGGGTCTCGGCCGGGACCCGCCGGGCGCCGTCCGCCCGGCGCCGAACTGGACAAGCCCTCACCGGTCAGACGACGATGCAGCCTGATGAGTGCCGCGGGCAGTGCCGGGGGGCGGACCGCAAGACACACCTCGTTCCTCCGCGTGCGTGCCGTGCGTCCCCGCACTTCCACGGAGGAACACCCTAGATGAGCTACGGCAGCCCGAACACCCCTTACGGCGAGCAGCCCCAGGCCCCGCAGGGCCAGCCCGGCTACGGCCACCCGCCCCAGGCCCCGCCGGGTTACGGGTATCCGCCCCAAGGCCCGCCGGGCGGCTACGCCTACCCGCCCCAGCAGGGCTACCCCGGCGGACCGGCCGGATACCCGGGGGCACACATGGAGATGCCCGGCGGTGCGAAGGGCGCCCGCGTCATCCTCTTCATCCTGGGCAGCCTGCAGGCGCTCCTGGGCCTGGTCGTCCTCCTCGGCGGCGCGCTCTTCGCCTCCGCGCTCATGGGGTCGTCGAGTTCGTCGGCGGGCGAGGTGGGCGCCGTCGCCGGAGGCGTGCTCGTCATCGCGGGCATCCTCTGCATCGGCCTGGCCCTGTGGCCGTTCCTGACGGCCGTCAAGATGGGCAAGGGCCGCTCCGGCGTGCGTATCTCCGGCATCATCTACGGCTCGTTCCAGGCCTTCTTCGGCGGTCTCAGCGTGATCGTCAACCTGGCCGCGTTCGGCTCCGACCGTCACGCGCCGGTCGGCGCCGGCATCTTCTCCCTGGTGACGGCGCTGATCTCCCTCGGCCTCGGCGTCTGGGTCATCGTGGGCCTCGCCAAGGCCGGCGACTACTTCCGGCGCCCGAGGTTCTGAACCCCGTACGCCGCCGGCGGAGGCCGCGTCCCGCACTCCTGGGGAACGCGGCCTTCTCCGTACCTGGGAGGTGGCCAAATGGCTGGTCAACGGAGCCCCGGCCGGTTTAGGGTCACCGGATGACCTTGGAATGGGAACAGGTAATCGTCCACTCGGTGGATCCGGCGGCCCTGGGACAGTGGTGGGCCGACGCCCTCGGCTGGGTCGTGGTCCATTCCTCCGACGACGAGTTCGAGATCCGCCCGGAACCGGATCGCCTGCCGGGACTGGACTTCGTCCGGATCGAGGAGAGCAAGAAGGTCAAGAGCCGGCTGCACCTCGACTTCCGGCCCGACGACCAGGCCGCCGAGGTGGCGCGCCTGCTGGCGCACGGCGCCCGGCGCGCCGACATCGGCCAGGGCGAGCAGTCGTGGGTCGTCCTGGAGGACCCCGAAGGCAACGAGTTCTGCATCCTCGGCCAGCGGAGCCAGTAGGGCCCCGCGCCCGGGCGTGGGCGACCGCCGGCGTCAAGTGGCGGTCGCCACGCCCCGGTTGCCGCACACCCAGCCGGTCTTCCCGGCCGTCAGGCTCCGCCTCCCGTGACGGGCCGCGCGGCGGGCGTCACGTGCGCGAGCTCCGCCGCCGCGCTCGCGAGGAGCATGTCCAGCGCCGTGGGATAGGCACTGGCCGTCATGCGCGCGGCCAGCAGCCCGGCCGTCGCCGCGATGTGCGGGTAAGCCCCCTCCGGCAGCCGGGCGTATGTCGACTCCCACATGGCCTCATCGGCCTCCCGCGAGGCGTCGGCCAGGGCCAGGGCGCCGGCGTCCAGCGCCGCGAACGCGAGGCTCTGGTCGACGAAGGCGTGGAAGATCCGTACCGCGTCGGGGTCTGCGAACCCGGCCGTACGCAGGACCCCGAGGATCGCCTCGTCCGCCGCGATCTCCCGCGGCCGCCCCGTCACACGGCTGGCGGTCAGCACCGCCGCCTGGGGGTGGGCGAGGTACGCGCCGTGGATGCGCAGCCCCAGTTCCCGCAGGTCGCCGCGCCACGCCCCGGTCGGGGACCAGCCCGATAGCGCCCGGCCGATGAGCTCCTCGCCGATGGCGAGCGTGAGGTCGTCCATCCCAGAGAAGTACCGGTACAGCGTGCTCGGATCCGCCCCCAGCGCCATGCCAAGCCGGCGCGCGGACAGGCCGGCACTGCCGTGTTCGCGCAGCATCCGCAGCGCCGTCTCCACGATCAGCCGCTCCGACAGGACCGTCCCCTGCCGGGTGGGACGGCGCCGCCGCCGCGCCTCCTCGGGGACCACCTTCTTCGCCATGGCCGTACCCCCTCCGTCCCGTGTCACCTGCGGGCCACGCGCCCGCCTTATGCCAACACCATTGACCTTAATCTCGCCGCCCGGGTTTCATCACCTTCCAGGGGAGCGCACCTCTCATTCGACTCATTCAACTCATTTCGATGAAGGGTTCCTGTCATGCGTGTACTGCTCGTCGGCGCCGGAGGCGTCGGGACGGCGATCACCCGGATCGCGGCCCGCCGCGACTTCTTCGACCAGTTCGTCGTCGCCGACTACGACCTGTCCCGGGCCGAGGCCGCCGTGGCCGCGCTGGACGACCCGGGCGGCCGGTTCAGCGCCTGCCGCGTCGACGCCTCGGACGGGGCCGCCGTGACCGCACTGCTCGCCGAGCGGCAGTGCGACGTCCTGATGAACGCCACCGACCCGCGGTTCGTCATGCCGCTCTTCCGGGCAGCCCTGGCCGCGGGCACGCACTACCTGGACATGGCGATGTCCCTGTCGCGCCCGCACCCCAGCCGGCCGTACGGCGAGTGCGGGGTCAAACTCGGCGACGAGCAGTTCGAACGGGCCCGGGAGTGGGAGCAGTCCGGCCGGCTCGCGCTCGTCGGCATGGGGGTGGAGCCCGGCCTGTCGGACGTGTTCGCCCGCTACGCCGCCGAGGAGCTCTTCGACGAGATCGAGGAGATCGGCGTGCGCGACGGGGCGAACCTGACCGTCGAGGGCTACGACTTCGCCCCGTCCTTCAACATCTGGACCACCATCGAGGAGTGCCTCAACCCGCCGGTGGTCTACGAGGCGGACCGCGGCTGGTTCACGACGGAGCCCTTCAGCGAACCGGAGGTCTTCGACTTCCCCGAGGGCATCGGCCCGGTCGAGTGCGTGAACGTCGAGCACGAGGAGGTGCTGCTGATCCCCCGCTGGGTCGACGCCCGCCGGGTCACCTTCAAGTACGGCCTCGGCGACGACTTCATCGGCAAGCTCAAGTCCCTGCACGCCCTGGGCCTGGACGCGACGGCCCCGGTGACCGTCCCCAGCGACGCGGGACCCGTCCGGGTCTCGCCCCGCGACGTGGTCGCGGCCTGCCTGCCGGACCCGGCGACGCTGGGGGACCGGATGACGGGCAAGACCTGCGCCGGGACCTGGGTCAAGGGCGTCAAGGACGGCCTGCCGCGCGAGGTGTACCTCTACCACGTCGTCGACAACCAGTGGTCCATGAAGGAGTACGGCTCCCAGGCCGTGGTCTGGCAGACCGCGATCAACCCGGTGGTGGCGCTCGAACTGATCGCCACCGGCGTCTGGTCCGACTCGGGTGTCCTCGGCCCCGAGGCCTTCGCGCCCCGGCCCTTCCTCGACCTGCTCACCGCGTACGGCTCGCCGTGGGCCGTACGCGACCAGAGCTGACGGGCCTGCGGGGCAACGGTGCGGGCCGCTCCACGCTACCGGCGCCCCCGGTACGGTGGGGACGGTTCGTGCTGGCGACGGTGCCACCGGGGTCCCGGTCAGCGTGTCCTACGGGAGGGAAGCCTCGATGTCCGAATCCACAGCCGAGGGACCGGAGCGGCGGGACGACACCGCGCATCCGAACGTGGTCGAGCCGATCCTGGACCTCGACCTGCAGATGCTGATCAGCATGCTGGACGGCGACGAGACCGGCCAGTCCCACTTCGGTGTCTCGCTGAACATCCCCGGCGGCCTCCTCTACGGCCAGGCGATCAGCCGCAGGGCGTACGAGGAGGAGTGGGAGCAGAGCCTGCGCGACGGCGGCCCGGGATCGGAGGCGCTCGCCCGCGTCCCCCGCCTCGTCCGGGAGGCCGTCGGTGAGGAACTCGGATCCCGTACCCAGGCTCTGCTGCCCCGCTGGGTGCACCTGCGGGGGGCCACGTTCCTCACGGGCGCGGCCAACCAGACGATGCGCTACGCGCTGTGGCGCGGCCGCCTCGCGGACGTCGCCGGGTGGTCCCTCTCCCTCCCGTCGTAGCCGCGGTGGAGCCGGGCTGGAGCCGCCCTCCGGGGATGCGGGGCGCACGGTAGGCTCCCCCGCCCGGGCCCGCGCGCCCGCCGGCTGCATGGGAGAGGATCACACGTGACCGTCGCCAAGGACAGGCTGGACGTACTCCGGGCCGAGATCGAGGGCCGCAATCCGGCTCAGCCCGAGTTCCACCAAGCCGTACGGGAGGTGTTGGACACCCTCGCCCCCGTGCTCGCCGCGCGCCCCGAGTACGCGGAGGCCGGAGTCCTCGAGCGGCTCCTGGAGCCGGAGCGTCAGATCGTCTTCCGGGTTCCGTGGACGGACGACCGGGGTCGGGTGCATGTCAACCGTGGTTACCGGGTG
>NZ_JBHXQN010000074.1:0-25228 GCF_042717785.1 Streptomyces sp. NPDC058619 | reverse complement strand
CCCCAGGTCATTCGTTCGACAGAGGGGACACAGTCATACCGGGCCCGGAGGCCAGCGGCCCCATTGCAGGACCACGAAAAACATAACGGGGGGGGGCCGGATAGCCCAGCGGGGTTTCGGGCTACAGCCCTCGGGTCAAGGGTGTAGGGCCCGAGGGCCCCCTGCGTCTGGAGACGTGATGTCCGAGAAGAATCCGGTGAAGGCGGTCGCCGAAAAGATCGCCGACGTTATGCATGCCGGTCCGACCGCGGGACCGGAGGACGGCATCCCCGGCAAGCCGGCACCGGTTTCCCCGCAGCTCGTCGAGCCCACGACGCCGGTCGAACCGCTGCCGCCGAAGGCGGACCAGAGCGGCCCGGAGACGGTCAGCCCGACCGGGCAGCCCACCGGTGCGGAACAGGCCAGGATGGCGCAGAGCGGCGCGTACCTGACCACCGCGCAGGGCGTCCGCCTGCCGGATACGGACCACTCGCTGAAGGCGGGCCCGCGGGGGCCGGTGCTGCTGCAGGACCACCACCTGCGCGAGAAGATCATGCACTTCGACCACGAGCGGATCCCGGAGCGCGTGGTCCACGCCCGCGGCTCGGCCGCCCACGGCGTCTTCCAGTCCTACGGTACGGCGCAAGCCGTCAGCAAGGCAGCCTTCCTCGCCGGGGACGTCGAGACGCCGGTGTTCGTCCGCTTCTCCACCGTCCTCGGATCGCGCGGCTCCGCCGACACCGTGCGCGACACCCGCGGCTTCGCGACGAAGTTCTACACCGAGGAAGGCGTGTTCGACCTGGTCGGGAACAACATCCCGGTGTTCTTCATCCAGGACGCGATCAAGTTCCCCGACGTCATCCACGCCGGCAAGCCGCACCCGGACCGGGAGATCCCACAGGCGCAGAGCGCCCACGACACGTTCTGGGACTTCGTGTCCCTGCACACCGAGGCCACCCACCACACCCTCTGGAACATGTCCGACCGCGGCATCCCGCGCTCCTACCGGATGATGGAGGGGTTCGGCGTCCACACGTTCCGCCTCGTCAACGCCCAGGGCACCAGGACGCTGGTGAAGTTCCACTGGAAGCCCAAGCTGGGCGTGCACTCGCTCGTCTGGGAAGAGGCGCAGATCCTGGCCGGGGTGGATCCCGACTTCCACCGCCGGGACCTCTTCGACGCCATCGAGTCCGGTGCCTTCCCGCAGTGGGAGCTGGGCATCCAGACCTTCCCCGACACCGAGGACCAGATGTTCGAGGGGATCGACCTGCTCGACTCCACGAAGATCGTGCCGGAGGAGCTCGCGCCGGTGAAGCCGGTGGGGCTGCTGACGCTGAACGCGAACCCGTCCAACTTCTTCGCCGAGGTGGAACAGGTCGCCTTTCACACCGGCCACCTGGTCCCCGGCATCGACGCCACCGACGACCCGCTGCTGGCCGGGCGGATGTTCTCGTACCTGGACACGCAGCTCACCCGGCTCGGCGGCCCCAACTTCCCGCAGCTGCCGATCAACCGCACCCACGCGCCCGTCAACGACATGCAGCGCGACGGCATGCACCAGACGGCCGTGCACCGGGGAGTCGCCCCGTACAAGCCCAACAGCCTCGACGGCGGCTGCCCCTTCTTCGCCGGCGCCGACACCGGAGCGTTCATCGAAGTGCCGGTCGAGGTACCGGCCGGGCGCAAGGTCCGCGAGGCACCGGTCTCCTACGGCGACCACTTCTCCCAGCCCCGCCTGTTCTGGCTCAGCATGAGCCCGATCGAGCGCGAGCACATCATCGCCGCCTACACGTTCGAGCTGGCCAAGTGCTACGAGCAGGCCGTCAAGGAACGCACCCTGGCCGTACTCGCCAACATCGACCCCGAGCTGTGCGCCCAGGTCGCGGTCGGGCTCGGGCTGCCCGCGCCGGCCGCCACCGAGCCCCTCGCAGATGCCCGCCCGAGCCCCGCCCTGTCCCAGATCGGCCGCACCTGGCCCCTGGACGGACGGGTCATCGGCATCGTCACCGGCCAGGCCCTCGATATGACCGGCGTGCGCGAAGCCCGCCAGGCCGTCCTGGACGCGGGCATGGTGCCCCTGGTCATCGCCCCGGCCGGAGGCGTGCTCGGCGCCGACGGTGACCCGGTCACCGTCCAGCGCACCTTCGCCACCGCCCGCTCGGTCGAATTCGACGCGCTGGTGTTCGCGGGCGTGCCCGGACTGGGCGCCGACGCCTACGGCGCCCGCGACGCGAAGGCCGGAGCCCCCAAGCCGCCCGTCAGCGACCCGCGTGTCCTGGCTCTCCTCACCGAGGCCTACCAGCACGGCAAGGCCCTCGCGGGCTGGGGCGGCGCCGAAGTCCTCTTCGAGGCCGCCGGGATCTCCGTCGGCGAACCCGGCGTCACCCTCACCGAGGGTACCCAGGGGCTGCCGCAACTCTTGGAGCTGCTCGCAGCCCACCGCGTCTGGGCACGCTTCCCCGCCGCAACCTGACCCGCCGCGCGGCATGCCCCCCCCCCCAGGGGCCTCGGGGAGGGCGTCAGCGAGCCTCGGACCACCACGGTCCGGGGCTCGCCGCACGTCACCCGCGCCGTCTCCGAGACCCGTCGCCCTCCGTCAGCAGGACGCCCGCGTACGGCGGCGCAGGCCCTCAGCGGTTCCGTCCGCACATCCGGCGCACTCATCGTCCGGTCCCGTGAACGGGCTCACTCCGGGTAGACGCCTGGCATGACCCCCTTGCGGCCGTTTCCCCGTCCTCGCCGGTGTGGTCGTGGTCCCACCGCTGATCGGCCCCTTCCGGTACGGCAGCCGCCGCAGCACCCGGCGCAGAGCTCCCGCCCCGCGGTACAGGAGCGTGCGCACTCCTGGAAGACACCCGATCATGCTTCGGGTGGAGGCGGCCCGCGGTTCGTGGCACCGTCGACTCGGTATGCGGCCCGGATGCAGAGCCCCCGAGCATCCGGCCAGATGATCGCCCGAGCGTCGGATGAGTCGCCCGGCAGGGGGCAGTGGCGCGAAGCGGCCGACGGCCGCCGGCCCGCGAGCGGGTCACACCCATCACGGAGGTACCACCGTGGCCAGTACGGCTTTGACGTCGGGCACCCTGCCCGCCGGACTGTTCGCCCTACCGGGCGTCTACCAGCCGCAGGGCGACACCCGCCTCATGGCGGAAGCACTCGCTCAAGAAGGCCTGACACCCGGAGCGGATGTTCTGGAGATCGGAACGGGCACCGGTGCGCTGGCCCTCCAGGCCGCACGCCGGGGAGCCAGGGTCACGGCGGTCGACGTCTCCTGGCGCGCCGTGGTCACCGCCCGGTTGAACGCCGTCCGGCAGCGGCTGCCGCTGCGCCTGGTCCACGGCGACTTCGCCTCGACGGTCACCGGCAGCCGGTTCGACCTGGTCATCGCCAATCCGCCCTACGTCCCGGCCCCGGGAGCCGAGCTTCCCGTACGGGGGCCGGAACGCGCGTGGGATGCCGGCCGCGACGGCCGGGCGGTCATCGACCGGATCTGCATCAGCGCCCCCGACCTTCTGCGTCCGGGCGGCGTACTGCTCGTGGTTCATTCCGCCATGTGCGGAGCACGGGAAACCGTCGACCGGATGACCGCCGTAGGGCTGACCGCGGAGGTCACCGCCCGCGCGCTCGTGCCCTGGGGGCCCGTGCTGCGCTCCCGCCGAGCGTGGCTGGAGCAGCAGGGGCTGGCAGCCGAAGCCGAGGAACTGGAGGAGCTGGTGGTCATCCGTGCCCGGTACCTCTGACAGCCCCGAACACCACCTGGCGCCGCAGCCGTACCCACCCGTGGTGCGACACCAGCCACCGCCCCCGCGAACGACCCGCCCGATTTGGCGAGAACAGGATTCCCTCATGACCCCACCCGGCACCAGCACGACGGCGACCACAGCCGGACCGGCCCTGGCCGATCCGCGCGGAGAGCTCTCCAGCGCCGTCGTCCACGCCCTGCGAACCGGTGCCGCCCCGGTCTACCCACCCGGAGCGGTACGGCAAGGGGACCCGTGGGGCGAGGACCTCCACCTCGCGCTCTACCTCCTCTACGAGCTGCACTACCGGGGCTTCGACGAAGTGGCCGACGACCGGGAATGGGACCCCGACCTGCTGCGGCTGCGCCAGGCCATGGAGGACCGCTTCCTCAACGCCCTTCGCACCGAACTGCACGAAACCCCCCGAACCGTCGAGAAGGCCTTCGCACCGCTCCTCGTCGAACCCGTGGACCTCTCCGGCAGCCTCAGCCACCACCTGGAGAAGGACGGAGAACTGTGGCAGCTGCGCGAATACGCCGCGCTGCGCTCCCTCTACCACCTGAAGGAAGCCGACCCGCACGCCTGGGTCATCCCCCGCCTCACCGGCCGCGCCAAGGCCGCAATGGTCGCCATCGAATACGACGAGTTCGGGGCCGGCCGGGCCGACAACATGCACGCACAGCTCTTCGCGGACCTCATGGTCGACCTCGGCCTCGACCCCGCCTACGGCCGCTACCTCGGCCAGGCCCCCGCCCCCCTCCTCGCCACCGTCAACCTGATGTCCCTCTTCGGGCTCCACCGGGCGCTGCGCGGCGCGCTCGTCGGCCACTTCGCCTGCGTCGAGGTCACCTCCTCCCCAGGCTCCCGACGTCTCGCCAGAGCGATGCGGCGCTGCGGGGCCGGAGCGGCCGCGGAGCACTTCTACGCCGAGCACGTGGAGGCCGACGCCGTCCACGAACAAGTGGTGCGCCACGAGGTCATCGGCGGCCTCCTCGCCGACGAACCCGAACTGGAGGCCGACATCGCGTTCGGCTGCATGGCCACCCTCCTGCTCGAAGACCGCCTCGCCGACCACATCTCCGCAGCCTGGGCAGCAGGCGGCACCGCGCTGCTCGCCCCGCTCGCCGACCCGAGGGAGCCACATGCGGACTGAGCGGCGCTCCACCCGTGCGGCGCACGGGGCCGCGGGTCGAGGACTCCGGCACCCGCCGCCACCGTCGCACCCGCCGCCTGGCCTCCATGTGTCCACGGGCACGGTATCGACGCCCGGACAGCGCCGGACGGGGTGCTCCCGCGGCAGGGCCTGCCCGTACGAGCGCGGTCAGACGCGCTGGGCGCGGTGCAGCAGGGTGTGCAGGCCGGTGGGCCGCAGGGCCGCGCGGGCGGCGTTCGCGCCGGGTGCGCCGTGGACCCCGCCGCCCGGATGCGCGGCCGCGGAGGCGAGGTAGAGGTTCTTGACGGGGGTCTCGGGGCGGCCGGTGCCGGGCGTGGGGCGGAAGACCAGCTGTTGGTGGAGGGCGGTGGTGCCGTTGTTGATGGCCCCGTTGTGGAGGTTCTCGTCCATGGCCTGGAGGGTGGTGGGGGCCAGGATGCGGCGTGCGGCGATCAGCGTACGGAAGCCGGGTGCGAAGCGTTCGACCTGTGCTTCGACGCGGTCGGCCATGGCCTCCTGCTCGCCGGTGTCCCACCTGCCGGTGATGCGGTCCGGGCCCGCGTCGGCGGTGATGTGCTGGGGGAGGTGGGTGTAGGCCCAGGCCGATTCCGTACCGGCCGGTGAGCGGCTGGGATCCGTGGTGGTCATCTGGCCGAAGAGGGCGAACGGCTCGTCGGGGACGTGTCCCATGGCGATCTGCGAGGCGAAGCGGGTGAGACCGTCCACGCCGTCGGCGACGTGCACGGTGCCCGCCCCGGCCGCTGCGGGCGCCGTCCACGGCACCGGGCCGGTCAGGGCCCAGTCGACCTTGAACGTCGCGAAGTCCCACTGGAAGCGCTCCAGGTCCCGGACGAGGCGGGACGGCAGGTGCTCCTCGCCGACGAGGTCCCGGTACAGGGCGGGCGCGGAGGTGTCGGCCAGTACGGCCCGGCGGGAGTCGACGGTTTCCCCGCCGGCCGTCCTGACCCCGACGGCGGCGCCGCCGCGTACGACGACGGACGCGACGCGCTCCCCGCACCGCAGGACTCCGCCGCGGCGCTCGAAGCGGCTGACGAGCGCCGCCGTGAGGGCGCCGGCGCCGCCGACGGGCACGGGGAAGCCGTGGCTCTGGCCGAGCATGGACATGAGCCAGCCGAAGCCGCCGCTGCCCGCGGCCTCGGGGGACAGGTCGGCGTGGAGGGCGTTGCCGGCCAGCAGGAGACGGCCGCCCTCCCCGGCGAACTCCTCCTCGCCCAGGCGCCGCACCGGCAGGGCCAGCTTCCGGGCCAGCCGCAGCCCCCCGGAGGCCCGGAGCTTCGCGGCCAGCCGGAGCCCGGACCGGACCGGCGGGAAGGGCGTGAACAGGGCCTGTACGAGGTCCGGCCCGACCCGGCTCCACGTCCGGTACATGCTCCGCCAGGCCTCGGCGTCGGCCGCCGCGAACGTCGCGAGACCGGCGCAGGTGTCCTCCACGTGGCGTTCGAGAACGGCGCACCCGCCGTCGAGCAGGGGGTGTGCCAGCACGCTCGGGGCGCGGGTCCAGCGCAGGCCCTCGGCGGCGAGGTCGAGGCGCGAGAGCACCGGGGAGGCGGCCGCGAGCGGGTAGAAGGCGCTGAAGACGTCGGAGACGTAGTCCGGATGCACCCCGCGGTCGCTTCGTACGGCGCCTCCGGGCTCGTCCTGGGCTTCCAGGACCTCCACGCTCCACCCGGCGTCGAGCAGCAGGTTCGAGGCCACCAGGCCGTTGGGACCCGCGCCGATGACCACCGCGTCAGGCACGCCGTACCGTCTCGTGCTCGGGCTGCTCTTCGACGACCCTGGCCAGGCGGGCCAGCATGCCCCGGTGCCTCAGCTGGAGGGCCGCCTCGCTGACGGAGTTGTGCAGGGTCCCTCCCAGGCCGCGCAGCGGGTGTTCGTCGCAGACGACGAGGGTCTCCTCGCCCCACGGCCTGAGCTGGAGGAAGATCCTCGCCGTGCCGAGGGACTTGAATGCCGCCTCCAGCTCCAGCTCCTTGCCGGTCACCTGGTGGCGGACGGTCGTCGTGCCCTCCGCGGACCACGGCCCCAGCCGGATCGTGTAGCGCAGCCGGGCACCCGTTCCGGGCCAGGAGTGGTCCAGCGGCGTCGACTCGGACGGGCCCACCACCCACTCTCCGTAGCGGTGCGGGTCGGCCAGTACGGCCCAGACCGCAGGGGGCGAGCGGTGGATGAGCTGATGACGGACGGCCACGAGAACTCCTCTGACGACCGGGACGGTGGGGGTACCGAGCTCGGGGCCTCTGCGAGGCCCTGGAGTTCAGTGGCCGAGCGCGTTCCTGAGCTGCTGCTTGGTCATCGTCGATCGGCCCTCGACGCCGCGCTTCCTGGCCTCCTGGTAGAGGTCGTCCTTGGTGCGTTCGGACGGGCTGCCACCGCGGGACTTCTCGCCACCGCGCTGCGACGCGGACTTCCCCCGGGTGGAACTGGGGCTCGCGGTCTTGCTCTCGCCCGAACGGGCGCGTTCCTTGTTCACCGTGCGGGAGGCCATCTCCTGCGCCCGGTCCTCCGACATGCCGCGCTTCTCGCCCGACTCCTTGATGTGCTCGTACTGGCGCTCGCGCTTGGCACTGGATCCTCGCGGCATGACGCAACCCTCCATCGACGCTGATGTCACGGTCATGGTGCGCGTACCCGGATCGGGCCGCATCTCACGCGGGACCGGTCGGCATGCCCGCGCACGGGGAGCCGAGGGTGCGGGGGCCCATCGTGATCTGCCCGTGCGGGCCGCGGAGCGGTGAAACATCCGGTAGACGGGCGGGCGGGCGTGCGTGCCGGCTCCGGAGCGTGATCATGGTGTGGCGGGGTAGTCGCACGACGTGATCACTGTAGGCGTGGAAGAAGAATATCTGCTGGTGGACCCCTCCACGGCCGTGCCCTCACCAGCGGTGGAGGACGTCCGTCGCACGGCGGGGCTGGGGCCCTTCGCGGAGCGCGACGAGGTGCAGGACGAGCTGTTGCAGGCGCAGATCGAGGTGGCCACTCCCGTGTGCTGGGGCCTTGACGAGGCGGGCGGCCACCTGCTGCGCCTGCGTCATGCGGTCGCCGCGGCGGCCGAGGCGAACGGCTGCCGCATCGCCGCCACGGGTGCGGCGCCGCTGCGCGGTGCGCTGCCCGTACCGGTGACTCCCACACCGCGCTACTTGAAGATGGAGGGCGAGGCCCGGCAACTGGTCGACGAGCAGTTGATCTGCGGGATGCACGTCCACGTCGAGGTCCCCGATCCGGAGACGGGCGTCGCGGTGCTGAACCGGATCCGGGGGTGGTTGCCCACGCTCTTGGCCATGTCCGCCAACTCGCCCATGTGGGACGGGCGGGACACCGGGTTCGCCAGTTGGCGCACCATCGTCTTCGGCCGCTGGCCCGTCAGCGGCCCGCCGCCGCACTTCGGCGGTCTCACCGACTACGAACAGCGGTTGGACGCCCTGGTGGCCTCGGGGGTCATCGCGGACCGCGGTCAGGTGTATTGGCAGGCCCGACTGTCCGACCGCTACCCGACCGTCGAGGTGCGCTGCCTGGACGTCCAGTTGCGGGCCGACGACGCCGTCATGTTCGCCGGTATCGTGCGCGGGCTCGTCACCACGGCGATCGCCGAGGAGAAGTCGAGAGCGCCGCTGGCGGTGGTCGCGCCGGAACTGGTGCAGGCCGGTACCTGGCACGCGGCCCGGTACGGCCTGAACGGAACCCTGGTGGACGCCCTCGGTGTCCCGCACAGCAGCGGGGACGTGGTGGCCTCGCTGCTGCGGCACATCACCCCGGCCCTGGAGGAGGCGGGCGACCTGCGGGAAGTGAGTGCACTGGTCCACCGGCTGCTGCAGGGGGGCACTCCCGCCGATCGGCAGCGCCGTGCGCTGGCCGAGGGCGGGTTGCCGGGGCTGATCGGCCTGGTGACCGGCGCCGCCGTGACCGACTGACGTCCGGGCGTGGACGCTCGTGCCCGTCCACTCCGGAGCCGGCTGGTCCTACGACATGGGCCACGGCGTCTGCCCGGCCCCTCAGGGGGACCGGGCAGAGACGACTGCGGGGAGCCTCGCGGGCCGTCGCCGCGGTCAGGCGTGCCGGTGCGTGCGCCGGTTGCCGGTGACGAGGCGGTAGACGACGAGGAGGATGACGGAGCCGATGATCGCGGCGATCCAGGTGGAGAGGTCGAAGAAGCCGTCGATGGAGTCGACGCCGAAAATGACCTTGCCGAGCCAGCCGCCTAGCAGGCCGCCGGCGATACCGATCAGCATGGTGATGATGATGCCGCCCGGGTCCTTGCCCGGCATCAGCGCCTTCGCGATGAAGCCGGCAAGCAGCCCGATGAGGATCCAAGCGATGATGCCCACGATGTGTCTCCTGCCGTGTGGGACGAGGTCGGTGTCACGTCGCTTCTTCACCCGTCTCGCGCTTTGAAACGCGCGCCGGACGTAAACGGGACCTTCGAACCGGCGGGTAGGGCCGAAGGGCGGTTCCCGGCGTCAGGAGCAAGCAGAGCGGGCCGGTGACCGGCCGTCCTCCGATCGGGGCAGTTCCGGCAGGCCGCATGTGGGTGCGTGCTCGAAAGGGGGGCAGGCGCCCCCTGAAGCGTTCGAATGCCATTCACCAGGAGGAGCCTTGAGTGACTTCCAGAATGCGAACCGCCAGGACGACAGCAGGACGGCGGCGGTAACGCACACAGTTCAGGACAAGGCCGGTGAGAGCGCGTCGCTGGTCGGTGGCAAGGCCGCCGAAGTGGGCGGTACGGCCAAGGAACAGGCGGCGAACGTGGTCGGCGAGGCCACAGCTCAGGCTCGGGACCTCGTCGGAGAACTGCGTACCCAGCTGACGGGTCAGGCCGAGACCCAGACCCAGAGGCTGGCGGAGAACGTGCGTCGGCTCTCGCAGGAGCTGCGGGAACTGGGCGAGAACGGCAAGCCCGACTCGACCATGGCGGATGTGGCCCGTCAGATAGCCGACGGCGGACATCAGGTAGCCGCCCACGTGGAGAAGCGCGGCCCCGACGGCCTGATCAGCGACCTGCAGAGTTTCGCGCGCCGCCGCCCGGGTGTCTTCCTCGCGGGCGCGGCGCTGGCCGGCTTCGTCGTCGCGCGTGCGGGCAAGAGCGTGAGCGCGGCCGCGTCGTCGCCCGCTTCGGGCGGCTCCTCCGCGGACCCCGGCGCTCCTGCTCCCGCCGTCAGCCGGCCCTCCACGGGCTCGGCAGAGGCGAGCCCCGTGGGCGGGCCCCGACCGCAGCAGAGCGGTATCCCCGCCGGTTACGAGGACCCCCTCGACACGTACGGGCAGTCACAGCCGCCGCACGTCACCCCGACACCGCCGGCCTATCCGCCGGCAAGCCCGTCACCGTACGGCGGCCCCTCGCAGCCCGGGGGAGGGATCTGAGCATGGCCCTTTCCTCTCACGAACGACCGACGTCGCCCGCCCCGCCTCAGGCAACGCCCCCGGTGCCCCCGCCGTCGGCGGCGACGGAGCCGTCCATCGGCGACCTGATCGGGGAGATCGGTCAGGACCTGTCCCAGCTGGTCCGTGACGAGATCGAACTGGCCAAAGCAGAGATCAAGCAGGAGTCCGCCAAGGCCGGCAAAGCGGTCGGCATGCTCGGCGGAGCGGGTTACGCCGGACACCTGGTGCTCCTGTTCGGCAGTCTGACCGTCGTCTTCGCCCTGGCCAATGTGATGGACGCGGCCTGGGCCGCCCTGATCGTCACCGCTCTGTGGGGCGTGGTGGGCGGGGTGCTGTACGTGACGGGCCGCAAGCGCCTGCGCGCCGTCAACCTCAAGCCCGAGCAGACCGTGGAAACCCTGAAGGAGGACGCGCGATGGGCACGACACCCGACGAGCTGAGGACCGACGTGGAGTACCGGCGCGCGCACCTGGCGCGCAACGTCGACCTCCTGGCGGACAGGATGACCCCGAGCAAGGTGGCCCAGCGCAAGGTCGACGCGATGCGCCACCGGGCGAGCGGAGTGAAGGAGCGCGTGATGGGCACGGCACAGGACGCTACGCATGGCACTTCCGGGAGCCTGCACCAGGCTGCGGACAGCGTGACGGACACGGCCAGGGAGGTTGCTGGAAGCGTGCAGGACACCGTTCAGCAAGCCCCGGCCCAGATCAAGCGGCAGACCCAGGGCAGCCCGCTGGCCGCCGGTCTGATGGCCTTCGGCGCCGGCATGCTCGCGGCCGCTCTCCTGCCGACCACCGAGGTCGAGGAGCATGCGGGACAGCACATCCGTGACCATGCCGACGAGTTGCTGGAACCGGTCAAGCAGACCGCTCTCCATGCCGCCCAAGAGGTGCGGGAAGAACTGAAGGAGCCGGTGGCGGACGCCGTGGAAACGGTGAAGGGAACGGCTCAGGAAGCCGTGGCCACCACGACCGACCATGCGCAGCAAGCAGGCCAGGAGACGGCCGACGAACTCCGCCAGGTAGGGCGGGACACCCCTGCCGAGGTGCGTCACGACCCCGGCGCGCAGCGCCCTCCCGCGTAGCGAGGCGGACAGGGTGGGGGCCGGCCTCGGGTCTCGTGCCCGCCAGGCGGGCTCAGGGGCGAGAGCCCACGTTCCGTTCGGCATCCAGCGCGTTCCCACCCTGGTCCCGCGAGGACGACGGGCCCGGCACCAGACTCTGGTTCGGGCCCGCCGTCGGATTTTAACGGGGTTCTGCATGCTGGCGGCGAGCCTCGTGTCGGTCGCCGCCCTCGCCCGCGGTTTCGCGGGCGACTACCTCACGGCCCTCGTCTCGCTGCCGGTGGTCCTCGTCGCCGTCGTCTTCCTGGTCCTCCCGGGGCTGCTGAACGCGCGCGGCATCCGCGAGTCCACCCGGGTGAACACCCTCGCCACCCTGGTCGAGACGGGCGGTCTGCTGCTCTTGGTGGGGAGGAGCGGCTCTCGGCGTCCTCGTGCTGTGGCAGCGGCGCCGCCGGGGGCCGCTGTGGACGGAGCGCCCCTGCCGGACGGGGACGGGCGCCGCTGACCCGACGCGCACGACGGCCCGGCGCACGGGGTCCGCTTACGGGCCGCCGGGCCGGGCAGGCGCCTTGTATGTCGACCGCCCGTTCGGGCCTGCCCGACCGGTGCCGGGCCGAACCGGCACAGGAGTGCAGTGATGGCGTACGTGACCGTGACCCCGTGCTCTACGGAGAGCGAGGTACGGAACGGGAAGACCCCGTTCGGTGCCGTGCTGACGGCAGGTGCCCCATGTGCGGTCTGAGTGGTGAGGTGCGCTTCGACGGCGGCCGGCCCGACCTGGCCGCGGTCGAAAGGATGACCGATGTGCTGGAGCCGCGGGGACCGGACGGCAGAGGCGCGTGGTCGCAAGGTGCGGTGGCCCTGGGACACCGCCGCTTGAAGATCATCGACCTGTCCGAGCGCGGGGCGCAGCCGATGACCGACGCGCAGCTGGGCCTCACCGCCGCCTTCAACGGCTGCATCTACAACTACCGGGAGCTGCGCGCCCGCCTCGAAGGGCTCGGACACCGCTTCTTCTCCGACTCCGACACCGAGGTGGTCGTCAAGGCCTATGCCCAGTGGGGCCGGGAGTGTGTGGACTTCCTCGTCGGCATGTTCGCGTTCGCCCTGGTCGAGCACCACACTGGCCGCGTCGTCCTCGGCCGGGACCGGCTCGGCATCAAACCCCTGTACGTCTCCCGGGACGGCGACCGCCTGCGCTTCGCCTCCACCCTGCCCGCCCTGCTGGCGGGCGGGGGAGTGGACACCTCCCTCGACCCGGTGGCGCTCCACCAGTACCTGAGCTGGCACGGTACGGTCCCGGCGCCCCGCACCGTGCTGTCCGGCGTCCGGAAGCTCCCGCCGGCGACCGTCCGCGTGGTCGAGCCGGACGGCACCCACCGTGACCACTGCTACTGGCAGCCCTCGTACACCCGGAGCTCCGAGTTCGGCGGGGACCCGGTGCTCTGGCGGGAAGCGGTGCACGACGCTCTGCGCACGGCGGTGCGCAGGCGCACGGTCGCCGACGTTCCCGTGGGCGTGCTCCTCTCGGGCGGCCTCGACTCCAGCCTCATCGTGGCGCTGCTCGCCGAAGAAGGACAGGAGGGCCTCGCGACCTTCGCCATGGGGTTCGAGCCGGAGAAGGGCGAGGCGGGCGACGAGTTCCGCTACTCGGACCTGATCGCCCGCCGGTACTCGACCGACCACCACCAGTTCCTGATCACTTCCGACCGGCTTCCCGCCGCGCTGGAATCCGCGATCGGGGCCATGAGCGAGCCGATGGTCAGCCACGACGCCGTGGCGTTCCACATGCTGTCGGAGCAGGTCTCCAAGAAGGTCAAGGTCGTGCTGTGCGGCCAGGGCGCGGACGAGGTGTTCGCGGGCTACCACTGGTATCCGCAGATCGCCGCGGCCACCCGGGCCGGTGCGGACGAGGCGTACGCGGCCGCGTACTTCGACCGCACGCACACCGAGCTCACGGCCGTGCTGCATCCGGACTTCGCTCCCCGTCACGACGCCTCGACGGACTTCGTCCGCGCCCACATGGCAGCCCCGGGCGCCGAAAGCGCCCTCGACGCGGCCCTGCGCATGGACGTCCACGCCCTCATGCCGGACGACCCGGTCAAACGGGTCGACAACATGACGATGGCCTGGGGCCTGGAGGCGAGGGTGCCGTTCCTGGACCACGAGCTCGTCGAGCTGGCCGCCGCCTGCCCGCCCGGTCTGAAGCTCGCGCAGGGCGGCAAGGGCGTGCTCAAGGACGTGGGACGTACGGTCCTGCCGCGGGAGGTCGTCGACCGGCCGAAGGGCTACTTCCCCGTGCCGGCGGTCCGGAACATGGCCCAGCCCGTCCTGACCCGCGTACGCGCCGCCCTCACGGCTCCGGAGGCCCGCCGCCGCGGGGTCTTCGACCGGCGCTCCGTGGACCGGCTGCTGGCAGAGCCCAACGGCCATCGGACCAGACGCGGGGCCAACACCCTGTGGCAGGTGGCGTCCTTGGAGATCTGGCTCCAGACGCACGGCATCCACTGAGCGCGACATCCGGAAGTGAGATACCGGGAGAGGAGGCCCATGCCCCCGGAACGCGTGAAAGCCCTGGAGTACCGGTCGGGACCGCACCGCGGAGCCACCGCATCCGCCGGCGCGGCCCCGTCGGCCCCCGTGCCCGTCCGGATGCCGGGCCACCGCGGTGCCGACCCGCCGACCCTCCTCGCCGCCCACGGGTGCTGGTACCCGGCGGCCGACCCGACGGGGGAACACGTCGCGTTCATCTGCGACCGGGCCGGGGTGCCCCAGCTGTGGAGCGGCCCCGCACGCGGGACCGAAGCCCACGTGCTGGACGGTGAACCCGACCCGGTGTCGGAGGTGTCCTGGTCCCCGGACGGCCGCTGGATCGCCTACACCTCGGCGCCCGGTGGCGGCGAGCACACCCGGGTCCTGGTGGTGCGCCCGGACGGGACCGGACGACAGGTCCTCGCGGGCGCCGAACCCGGCAGCTCGGCCCACCTCGGGTGCTGGACGCGGGACGGCACCGCGCTCGCCGTCACGGTCGCCCAGTACCCGGTACCGCCCCTGAGCGGCGGCGGCGCACCGGCCGCCGGCCCCGGCGGGGCCGGCGGCGGGGGGCTCGCCGCCTACCTGCTCGACCCCGACGGAGCCGCGGCCCCGGTGCTGCTGTTCGGCGAGGAGGGAGCAGCCTCCCTGCGGGTGTGCGACACCACCGCGGACGGCCGCTTCGCGCTCGTCCGCCGCGGACCGCGCGGCCGGCGGGAAGCCCTCGTGCTCGACCTCGTCTCCGGCCGCACCACCTTCTCGCTGCACGTCGCCGACGGGGACCCGTGGATCGGCCGGTTTTCCCCCGACGCGCGGACGCTGTGGCTGCGCAGCGACGCGGAACGGGAATTCGCGGCCCTGCTGCGCGTGCGCCTCGACGCGGACGGCGCGGTGCAGGGCCTGTCCGTCGCCGCCGAGCGGGACGGATGCGGCCTCGATCTGCTGAGCGTGCCCGACCACGGCCGGTGGGCCGTCCTCGCCTGGAACGCGCACGGCGCGACCCGGTTGGAAACCGCGGGGCTTCCCCCCGCCTCCACGGACGACGGCGTCGGGCCGGCCCACCATCCTGTCCTGCCCCACGAGGTGGTGACCCGCATCGCGCCCGTCGAGCGCGGCGGGCTGTTCGCGGCCCTGTCGGGATCCCGGCGCCGGCCCGGCGTCTGGGAAGTGGACGAGGGCCTCGTGCCCCTGCGCACAGGCTGGTCGGCCCGCGACGAGGACGCGGTCCCGCCCGGGCGGCCCCCCGTACGACCGGTGCCCCTGCGCTGTCAGGCCCGCGACGGGCTGACGCTGGGAGGCTGGTACTACCGGGCGCCCGGCCGGGACGCGGGCCGGCCGGCGCCGTGCGTGATCCACCTCCACGGCGGCCCCGAGGAGCAGGAACGCCCCGTGTTCAACCCGCTCTACCACGAACTCCTCAGCCGGGGCCTGGACGTGTTCGCCCCCGACGTCCGCGGTTCGTCCGGCTGGGGCCGGTCCTTCGTGGACGCCGACCTGGGCGCCGGCCGGTTCGCGGCGATCGACGACGTCGCCGACTGCGCCGCCCGCGCGGTCGCGCTCGGGTACGCCGACCCCCTCCGGCTCGGCGTTATGGGCCGCTCGTACGGGGGATACCTCACCATGGCCGCCCTGGTGTGGCACCCGGAACTCTTCCGCACCGGGGTCGCGGTCTGCGGAATGTCGGACCTCGCCACGTTCTTCGCCGGCACGGAGCCGTGGATCGCCCGGTCGGCGGCCGCCAAGTACGGCCACCCCGAGCACGACCGGGACCTGCTGCGTGCCCTGTCCCCGATGAGCCGCATCGATCAACTGCGTGTTCCCGTGCTGACCGTGCACGGAGAGCACGACACCAACGTGCCGCCGGGGGAATCGGCGCAGTTCGTCCGCGCGGCACATGAACGGGGTCTGCCCGCGCGGCAGTTGACCTTGCGCAACGAGGGCCACGAGTTTCTGCGGGCGGACAACCGGCGGCTCTACCGGCGGGCTGCCGCGGACTGGCTGGAACAGCATCTCGACGGAGACCGGGGCCGGTAACCACGGCCGGCGGAGCCGGGCCGCGCCATGACCAGGGGCGCGCCGGCCGCCCGGATGTCCGTTTTGACCTCCCTTCGCGGGGCAGGCGCGCGGCATGGACCAATCGAAGGCGCCCGTACTCGACGACCGTACGTCCCCCCCAGGGCGTGGTGGAGGAGGCACAGGCGCTGACGGCGGAAGCCCGTCGGAGCCGACCACGCGGTCGGCTCACCGGGGACGTCCTGCGCGACGCGCGGACCGGGGTGGACGCGGGCATGGTCGTGCCCGACGCGATGGACACGGAGGTGAGGAGCGTCCGCGTACCGCGCGAGGGGTGACGGCCTCGGCGTACGACCCGCCGCCCGGTCCCGGGCTGACCGGCCTGTCGCCGGTGGCATCCGGGCGGCGACCACGATCATGAAACGCATGGCCCTCATCGAGCTGCCGGACGCGGACGCGGTCGAGAACTTCCTCTCGCGGAACAAGGTCGTCCTGTTGTTCGTCGGGTCCGGCCGCGATCAGCCCGCGGACGCCGTCCTGGCGTCCCTGTGCGCGCTGGGGCCCGCCGGCAGGGTCGCCCGGACCCCACCGGACGCAGGCGCGGCCGACGGCTGCTGACGCACTACCCCCAGACGGACCGGGCGTGCCTGGTCCTCGTCCAGGGCCTGGCGGTCCTCGACGTGCTGCGCAGCAGCGACGTCGAAGCCCACGGCGCCCGGTGGGCGCAGGCCCATTTCGCCGAGCGGTTCCTCACCCGCCTGGCGGACACCTGACCCCTCGGCCGCTCCGCCGCCGCCCCGCCGCGGGGCGGCGTCTCCCGCCGCCCTACCCCCCTGCCCCAGGTGCGTGCCCGCCCGGTGCCCAACAGACTGAAGGCGGTCAGCGCGACCTGCTGCGGTACGTCGTCTCCCCCTACCGAAGGAACACACCGTGACCGAACGGCAGCCCCCGCACGCTCGACCCGCCCGTGACATCCGCGTCGCCTCCGTCCCCGCCGGCCACGTGTACGTACGGCACTGCTCCGCCCCGGAGCCCGACGGCGTGCGGCGGCTGCGCGATCCCCGGCCCAACGGAGCCCCCAGTACGTCGCAGCGCTGGTGGCCGCCGGTCATGCTCGAACCCGACTGGGTGAACGCCCACCACGAGGACTTCGACGTCTTCCACCTGCACTTCGGCTTCGACGCCCAGAGCCCGGCCCAGCTCACCGCGCTCGTCGACACCCTCCGTCACCACGGGAAGCCCCTCGTGTACACGGTGCACGACCTCCGCAACCCCCACCAGCCCGACCCGGCCACCCACGACGCCGCCCTCGACGTCGTCATCCCCGCGGCCGACCACCTGGTCACCCTCACCCCCGGCGCCGCCCAGGCCATCCGCAGCCGCTGGAACCGGACGGCGACCGTACTGCCCCACCCGCACGTGGTCGAACTGTCCCGCCTCGCCCGCCCCCGGCCGTCCCGCGACCGGTTCCGCGTCGGAGTGCACGCCAAGAGCCTGCGGCCCAACATGGCCGTCCTCCCGGTCGTACGGGTCCTCGCGGACGCGGTGGCCGAACTCCAGGACGCCGAGCTCCAGGTCAACATCCACCGCGAAGTGGCGGATCCCGCCTCGGCAGCCCACGTTCCCCAGCTGCTGTCGGTTCTGGAAGAACTCGCGGACCGGGGCCGCCTCACCCTCACCGTGCACGACTACTACGACGACGAACAGCTCTGGGACTACCTCGCGTCCCTGGACCTGTCGGTGCTGCCCTACCGCTTCGGCACCCACTCCGGATGGCTGGAGGCGTGCCACGACCTGGGCACCGCCGTCGCGGCGCCGGACTGCGGCTTCTACGCCCAGCAGCGCCCTTGCCTGACCTACGGGCACACCCAGCGCGGGGGCCTCGACGAGGAATCGCTGCGCGAGGCGGTGCGCACGGCGTACGAGGAACGGCCCGCACCCCGGGCCACGGCGCAGCAGCGAACGCAGGAGCGCGACGACATCGCCGCCGCCCACCGTGCCCTGTACGCCACCACCCTGCGATGAGCCGCCTGCGGGTGGCCCTCATCGCATCGGCCCGCTTCCCGATCAGCGAGCCGTTCGCGGGAGGCCTGGAAGCCCATACGTGGTGGCTGGCGCGCGCCCTGCACCGGCGCGGCCACCACGTGGAGCTCTTCGCCGCCCCCGGCTCCGATCCGGAGCTGGGAGCGTGGGAACTGCCGGTGCGCCGCACCGTGTTGAGCGAGGCGGCCCGCTCCGACGCCAGCATGCCGAGCGTGACGTGGATGGAGGAGCACCACGCCTACCTGGGGCTGATGCTGGACCTGGCGCGGGACGGCGAGCACCGGTTCGACGTCGTCCACAACAACAGCCTGCACTACCTGCCCGTCGCGATGGCCTCGGCCCTGAGGGTCCCGGTGGTGACCACGCTCCACACGCCGCCCACCCCGTGGCTGGAGTCCGCCATCACGGCCCAGGACAGCTGCCCGGTGACGTTCACGGCCGTCAGCCGTTTCACCGCCGGCTCCTGGCGGCCCACTGTGCCCGCCGCCCGCGTCGTGCGCAACGGCATCGACATGGACTTCTGGAGGCCGGGCCCGGGCGGCGGTGACCTCGTGTGGTCCGGCCGCCTCGTCCCCGAGAAGGGGCCCCATCTGGCGATCGAGGCGGCCCGTGCGGCCGGGATGCCGCTGCGGATCGCGGGACCGGTATCGGACCGGGCGTACTTCGAGGACCGGGTCGCGCCGCTGCTCGGCGACGACGTGCGCTACGTCGGCCACCTGGACCGCCGGGAGCTCGCCGACCTCCTGGGCAGCGCGAGTGCCGCCCTGGTCACGCCCGGCTGGGACGAACCGTACGGGCTGGTGGTGGCCGAGGCGCTGGCCTGCGGCACGCCGGTGTGCGGATTCGACCGCGGCGCGCTGTCGGAGATCCTCACGCCCGACTGCGGCCTGCTGGCCCCGCCGGGAGACGTACAGGCTTTGGCGGAGCTCATCCCGCGGGCCGTCAAGCTCGACCGCCGCGACGCCCGCCGGCGGGCGGAGGAGTTCTGCTCCCTCGACCGCACCGCCGACGCCTACACCAGCCTGTACGAGGAGGTGGCGCGGTGATCGGCTACTACGTCCACCACCAGGGCCGCGGACACCTGCACCGCGCCGAGTGCATCGCCGCACACGTGCAAGGCCCGGTGACCGTCCTGTCCTCACTCCCCAAGCCGCCTTCGTGGAAAGGTGGTTGGGTGTCCCTTCCGCCGGACGCCGCCGACGACCCCGTCGACGCCACCGCCCGGGGACGCCTGCACTGGGTCCCCGCCCACCACCCGGAACACCGCGAACGCATGGGCGCCATCGCCGAGTGGATCCGGCGGGAGCGCCCCGCCCTGTTCGTCAGCGACGTATCGGTGGAGGCCGCCACCCTGGCCCGCCTCATGGGCACGCCCGTTGTGGTCGCCGCCATGCGCGGCGACCGCGGGGACGAAGCCCACCGCCTCGCCTACGACCTCGCGGACGCCCTCATCGCCCCCTGGCCGCAGTCCCTCCCCGAACCGGACTGGCCCGCGCACTGGCACGCCAAGACCCTGCACACCGGCAGCATCTCCCGCTACGACGGCCGCGGCGTCCGAGTGCGCGACGCCGACGACCGGCTCCGGGAGAAGGAGGTGGTGGTGATGCTGGGAGCCGGCGGAGCGGACCTCGCCACCAGCCAGATCCAGGCAGCGGCCCGGGCCACCCCCGACTGGTCGTGGACCGTCCTCGGCGGACCGCACAGCCCCTGGGTCGACGACCCGTGGCCGGTCCTGTGCCGCGCGAGCGTGGTCGTCACCCACGCGGGACAGAACGCCGTCGCGGAGTGCGCGGCGGCCCGCGTCCCCACCATCGTCATCCCGCAGGACCGCCCCCACGGGGAACAGCACGCCACCGCGCGCGCCCTGCGCGCGGCAGGCCTGGCGACCGTACGCGACAGCTGGCCGCCCCCGCACGCATGGGCGGACCTGCTGGGGACGGCCGCCGCCCGGCGGGACCGGTGGGAGTGCTGGAGCACCGGCGACGGCGCCCAGAAGGCCGGGCACCTGCTCACCGAACTGGCCGGGCGCCCCGGAGAGCGGGACGCGTGCGCACCGCGGTGATCACCCTCGCGGCCGGCCGGCACACCCACCTGCGCCTGCAGCAGGACGGCCTCGCACGCGGCACGCGTACGCCGGACCACTACGTGGTCGTCTCCATGGCCGACCCCGGAATCCAGGACGCCGTCACCGGCGGGAACCCGCGTGCGGACGTCCTCACCGTGCCGCTGGAGGGCGGGCGGCTGCCCCTGGCAGCCGCCCGCAACGCCGGCGCCGCACGGGCTCTCGCGGCCGGGGCGGACCTGCTGGTCTTCCTCGATGTGGACTGCGTCCCCGGTACCACCCTCCTGGACGGCTACGCCCGCGCGGCCCGGGACGGCTCGCTGCTCTGCGGCACCGTCGCCTACCTGCCGCCCCCGCCCGCCGACGGCTACCGGCTCGACGACCTGGCCGACATGGCTCCGCCCCATCCGGCCCGCCCCGCACCCGCGGAGGGGCAGGTCGTCCGCGGGGGAGACCCCCGGCTGTTCTGGTCGCTGTCGTTCGCCCTCACGGCCGGCACGTGGAAACGCGTCGGCGGGTTCTGCGAGGACTACACGGGATACGGCGGCGAGGACACCGACTACGCCACCACCGCGGCCCGGCGGGGAGTGGACCTGTGGTGGGCGGGCGGCGCCCCGGCCTACCACCAGTACCATCCGGCCGAAAGTCCTCCGGTCCGCCACCTCGGCGACATCCTCCGCAACGGCACCCTTTACAAGGCACGCTGGGGCACCTGGCCCATGGAGGGGTGGCTGCGCTCCTTCGAAGCCCGGGGCCTGCTGCGGTACGTCCCCTCCACCGACACGTGGTGCAGGCGCTAGGGGCGGGTTCCCTCGTGGATCCGGCTGCCGGGCGCGGGCCGCTTCGGCTTCGGCCCGCAGCGCGGCGATGCCCTCAGGCGTCCACGGGAGCCGGCCGGCCCGATCGGAGGTCGGCCAGGAGGCGTCCGGCATCCGTGAGGAGGGTGCCCTGCAGGGCGTGGAGGGCGGGGGAGGCCTCCGAGACCGTCCGTTCGTACCGCTGTACCCGGTCCAGCTCGGCGGCCATTTCGTCGAACTTCGCGTCGAGGAGGACCGGATCGCTGGGGGACTTCCGGCCGATCTCCTCCATCGCGGAGGCCGAGGCGCGCAGCACGGCGCTGAAACGGGCCCGGAACGAGCTGGGGAGGCTGTCGAGCTCCCCGCTGCCCAGGGCATGGTCCAGGGTCCGGGTCAGGGAGCGCAGGTGGTCCATGACGCGTTCGGCGAGAGCGAGGGCCTCCCGCGCGCGGGGGAGGGCCCGGTCCCTGTCGCTCACGATGTGGCGGGGGTTCATGCGGCTGTTTTCGATCTCGGCCTCGATCGTGTGCCGGATGCGCTCGCACTCGCCGGACAGCTTGCGCCAGTCGCCCCGCCAATGGCGCAGGTGCTCGCGGTCCGGATCGGTCGCTTCCAGGGTGTCCGCCAGATCGTCGAGACGGCGGGCCATCGCGGTGTAGAGGTCGGCGACGGCGCGTTGCCGGTGGTGGGTGTGCCGGGCGGGTGCGAGGACGAGGTGGGCGGCGAGGCCGCAGAGCGCGCCGATGACCACGGACGCGACCAGGTGGCCGATGTAGTCGATCCGGCCCTGACCGGAGGAGAACGCGAAGAAGCCGACGACGGCGACCTGGGTGCCCTGCTGTCCGAAGCCCCGCATCCTGCCGACACAGAGCGCCACGAGGGTGAGGAGGCCGAACGTCCACCCGTGGATGCCGGCCACGGCTGCCAGCGTGGCGGCCAGCGCGGCTCCCGTCGCCATGGCCAGCACGTACTGCAGGCAGTCGCGGACGGAGCGGTACACGGTCGCCTGGAGTGCCACCAGCGCGGTGAACGGTGCGAACGTCGAGACGGTCGGCGGCAGCAGGTAGCGGGCCAGCAGCCACGCCGCCGTGGCCGCGACCACGGTCTTGGCACCGAGGAGCACGTCGTCCCGCTCACTGCCCGGCTCCTTCACCGCTCGCCTCAGATGGCCTACCCGCGCTGCGGTCGCCGATCGGAACTTCTGTGACGCGTCCACCCATCCGGGCAAGACAGACCACCTCCTCGGGTCCGCGTCTGCCCCGCCGATCCGTGCTCACGCGCGGCGCGTCCACCGGGCCCGGTGCGCCTCGTCCATCAGGGGTTTCCCCGACGCATCGAGGTAGCGGAACCCGCGCCCGTGCCGGGCCCGTCCGAATCCCGGCCGCTACTTCGGGAGATGGCGATCCCCTCACGGGGAGATCGTGGACGCGGCGCTCGCAGGCCCGCACGCCGACCTGGTCGAGCCGCTCCGACCGGACGACGCCTCGTACTTCGTCGTCAAGGCACGCCACTCCGTCTTCCACGAGACCCCGCTCGCCTACCTGCTGCGCGCGCTCGACATGACGAGCCTCGTCCTGTGCGGGCAGGTGACGGAGCAGTGCGCGCTCTACTCCGCATTGGACGCCCACATCCGGCACCTCTCGGTCACGGTCGTCCGCGACGCGGTGGCACACATCCAGCAGGACCTTGCCGACGCCGCGTTGCGGTTGACGGAGGTCACCACGGCCGCGCGCATCCTGCCGGCAGCCGAGGCCCTGCGCTGAGAGGACGGCTCCGCCCGGGCCGCCGCGGGGGAGCGGTCCGCCCAGCTCGGGGACGTTTTTCGTCGGCCACCGGGGGGCAGGCGCGGCGCACGGGCCAGCCGAAAACCGCCCTGACACGGGAGACGTACGGCCCGGGCAGCGACACCAGGCGCAGCGAAGGAGGAGAGAGCCGTGCAGACCTTCCTTCCGTTCGCATCGTTCCAGGCCTCCGCAGCCGTGCTGGACGCACGCCGACTCGGAAAGCAGCGGGTCGAAGCCGTACAGGTACTGCGCGGGCTGATCGTCCCGGGTTACGGCTGGCGCAGGCACCCGGCCGTACGGATGTGGGCGGGCTACGAGGAGGCCCTCGTGCGCTACGGACTGGACGTGTGCGCGGTCTGGACGGCGGAAGGGCGCAGCGACACCTGCGCCGCCACGCTGGTCCGGGACTTCCGCGCCTGGCTGCCGGGCGCGCGGACGAGGACGCAGGAGCAGCTGGCCGCGGACGGCGACCTGCCACCGTGGCTCGGTGCCCCCGATTTCCACCGCAGTCACCAGTCCGCACTGGTGCGCAAGGACCCCGACTTCTACGGCGGGCACTTCCCTGACGTTCCCGACGACGTCCCGTACGTCTGGCCGGCATCCGACCGTGACGGGGGCGTCCAGGAGCCCTGAGGCGCAGGCGCGCCGACTCGGCGGGAGCCGGGTCCCCCGCCTGCCTGCCCTCCGACGAAACACCGACGCAACCTCGGCAAGCCCTGGTCGTTGGGCTCATACATTCTGGCGCGCGACGGAAGCGAGACCAACGTGAGTAGCCCGACCGGCCTGTCACCCCAAGGGCTGCAAGCCCTTCAGCACGTGAAGGACCGCCGTGACGTCAACACCGTGATTTTCCGCTTTGCGCAGACGCCGTGTGACCTGGTGGTCGAGTTGGAAGGCAACCTGACCCACGACGAGCTGCTCCACGCGCTTCCTCCGGACGCGGCGCGCCTGGTCGTTCACGAGCTGGCCTTCGCGACCCGCGAGGGTGCACGCAGACACGAGACGCTGCTGATCCTGTGGGTGCCGGCGGGGGCCGCCGGCCAGGAGGAGCTGTGCACCGTCGGCTGCACGGCCTTGAAGGAGCACCTCCCCGATGTCCGCGTTCATCTCACCGCCAGGCAGGCCGGCCAGCTGGAGTACGGGATGCTGGTCGCCCTGGTGGGCTGAGAGGGCGCATGGTGTACCACCGGCGCGCAGGCCCCGGCCCCCTGCCGGGAGCAGACCCGCGCTTCGGGATGCCTAGGGCACCGTCGCCCCGGGGCCGAGTCGGATCACCTCAGCGCTCTGTCGGCTCCTCGGCCTCTTCGACACGATCGGGGTCGGCCGGCGGTGCGCTGGATCCGGTACCGGTGCGGGAGGGCGCGCCCGGTGCGCGACCGTGCTCGTCGACCTCGGCACCCTGGTCCGGCAGTTCGGGGGAGGTCCGCTCGGGATCATGTGCTGGCGTGCCTTCGCGGTGCTTCACGTGCTGCTCCTCGTCCGTGCTCGTACTGCGGTGGTGGCGAGGTCCCCGGCCGGGCCGGTGCCTGCCGGCCCGGGGCGTGGTGTGCTCAGACCTCGCCGCGCCAGGAGCCGGTTTCGGCGCCGCGGGTCTCGATCCACGCCGTCCATGAACTGGGGGAACGTCTCGAACTGCGTCCACTGGTTGTAGGCGGTCCGTACGGGAACGTCGACCTCGATGGACTCTTCGACCTGCGACATGAACGGCCTCTTCCTCGTGGGGACTGCCGACTGGCCGTCGGCGGAGGGCGCGATCAAGATGGCCCCTCCCCACGCTGCTGCCCGCCGAACGCCGGACCATGGCCGCCAAACAGGAAAGAAAAGCATCCGTGACAGCGCATCTGCCCGCGCCACGGACCGCGCCCGCGTCATGGTCGGCCGACCGGGCCGTCTACAGCACGCCGTCACAACGAGGAAGATCCTCCGGTACGGTCACCGGGAGCCCCGCGACGTGAAGGAGACCCGGCATGGCAGCGCAATCGGTCGAGACCGAGGTACGCGCGGAGGTGATCGTGGTCCGCCCGAGCGGCGAACTCGACGTGGACTCGGCGCCCGCGTTGCGCACGGCACTCCTCGGGGCCCTGAACCGTACCGGCGGGCCCACCGACGTCGTCGTCGACCTCAGCCGCGTCGAATTCTGCGACTCCTCCGGGCTGAACGTCCTCATCCGCGCCGGGCTGGTGGCCCGCGACTCCAAACGCACCCTCCGCCTGGCCGCCCCCTGCGCCCAGGTGTCCCGCCTGCTGGCCGTGACGGGCGCCAACAGGACCTTCGACATCGACCCCACCGCCCCCTAGCTCTAGGGGGTGTCCGCCGCCCGCCCCGCTCCGGCGGGCCAGGGGCGAGCCCTGAGGCTCCCTGCTGACGTCCCCTGCTCGGGACGGGCGACGGGCCAGGCCGGCAGCCCGTCCACGGGAGCGCGGAACGCCCCGGCCCCCCGCGGTGCCGGCAGCCCCGGCACGTCCGCCGCCCGGCCGAAAACCGGTCCCGAGGAGGCCCGGCTGCCGTCCGCCGGGTGCCAGCTCGCCGGGGCGCGTACGGACTGCTCGGGGTAGTGATCGCGTCATTCGTGGGAAGGAGAGCCTTCAACCTTTGGAGGCTGATGTGACGCGGGACCGGTTCGGACTGGCTGATGTGCTGGCTGCGGCGGAGGGTGCCGCGCCGG
>NZ_JBHXQN010000073.1:0-26425 GCF_042717785.1 Streptomyces sp. NPDC058619 | reverse complement strand
GGCCTGGCCCCCCGTCCCGATCGGAGGTCCAGGCCACCGGCATGCCGTCGCACCCGAGCCCGCCCCGGGGCGGGCGTATCCGCGCGGCAGCCGGGCCGTGGCCGTCGGCGGCGGCGTAGGGCCCCTGCCCCGGACCGGTACGTCGAGGGACCCGATCACCTCGTAGGGGTCGGCCAGCCGTAACGCCGGGGGCTGCGCGCGCATCACGTCACCGTTCACAGCCGTGGCCTCACACCCGTACCCGGTTGCCGATGCCCGCCACGGCAGAGTCATCCGACGGGCCGCGTGGCAGGTCAGCGAGCGCTTTCACCTCTGGCAGGGCCTTTCCCGCCGCGTTCAGGACATCGCCTCCGCCCACCGCGGCTGCCTGCCCGCAGCTCTGCCCGCGGTCAGTGAAGGCGATCCCGCACCGGTCGAGGAGACCGCCAAGGGCACTGCGGCGGACACCCGGGCCGGGCGCCATGCCCAGAGTCTGTTCGAGGCCGTCCATGCCCTGATCCCCACCGGCCGGAGCCACAGCTCCGTGGCCCGCGAGCTCGGCCTGGACCGCCGTACCGTCGGCAAGTACGCCCGGCCCGCACCTGGCAGGAAGTCATGCGCCGGCCGCCCCGCAAGCCCTCCACGCTGGACCCCTACCTCGACTACCTGCGGCAACGCTGGGACGAAGGACAGCACAGCGCGAAGATCCTGCACGAATGAACTGCAGACCAAGGGCTACCTCGGCCACTACCAGCGCGGGAAAATGGCCGTCGCACCCCTCAAGCAGCGCCTGCCCATCGACGAGCCCCGCGAGCGACCGCCCTCACCTCGCGAAGCGGCCCGCTGGATCACCACCCACCCTCACCGCCGCAGCCCGCACATCAACGAGCGCCTGCCCCGGCTCCTCGACCACTGCCCTGAACTCAAGCTCACCCACGACCTGGTCCGCCGCTTCGCCACCGTGGTCGACAACCACGACGCGGCACCCTTGCCGGGCTGGCTGAGCGAGCTCGCAAACACAGCGGACTGGCCCCTCTCGCAAGCCTCGCCGGAGCCCTACGCGAAGACCGACACGCCGTCACCCAGGGAATCACGACCCCTTACAACTCCGGGGTCAACGAAGGCCGCATCACCGACGTCAAGCTGCAGAAACGCATCATGGCCGGACGCGGCGGCACCCTCCTCCTCCGCCACCGTGTCGTCCTGATCGCCCACCTCCGCCGCCGCTCTGCGGACCGGCTGACCGTGTCACCGAGATGATCTCCAGCTGCTGAGTAGGCCCGGAGCGCGGTGCCGGAATTGCTCCCGGTCCGTTTCTCCGGACCTCTCGCCGAACCCGCCGTGCGTCTCTCAACGCAACGGGCTCTCCACGGTCTCTGCCGTCAGACGGGGTTCGCAGGCTGCCAAGGGTTGGGGATCGTGCTGGCTCGGTATCGGTAACGGCTAACCGTGACCGATGCGATCCGGAACAGCTCGATCCCGTCTGCCGCGATGGGTCGCCACCGCCCGGTGGGGGTGGTGAACCGGCGGCGGACGTCGCCCCAACTCCATCGGTGACGTTCCCGCAGCATGCGGATAAGACGCCACCACACGAAAGCGTCGAGCCTGTCGAAGACATGCTTGGCGACAGCGTGCTTGAAGTAGTTGGCCCAACCGCGCATGATCTGAGTGAGTCTCTTCAGCACGGTGGCAAGATCCTGCTGCGATGTCCTGCCTGTCAGAGCACAGACCTTAGCCTTCAGCGACCGGATGGGCCGGTCGGCGATGAAGGTGTAGACGTGCCACTTGGTCGTGCCTCCTTTGCGTTTCCACTGGATGCGGAAGCCCAGGAAGTCGAACCCATCGCTCATGTGCGTGATCGGGGTGCACCTGGAGCCACACCGCCAGGCATGGGGCATGGGGCATGGGGCATGATCACGGGGTGAATGACATAGCCGACCTCGTATCAACGGTGACCGTGTTGTGGGAGCCGCATCGCTCCGCGCCCTTTCCGCAGGGTCTCGCGGGTGCCGACCGGGCGGGTTACGACCTGGTCATGACTGATGCGGACATCGCAGGGTGTGTGTACACCTGGCTGGACAACGCCGGTCGCCTGGATGACTGGCGATACAGAATGCTGCATCGGCGTATGTCTCAGCTCATGGAGATCCTGTCCGCACTCGGCGACGAAGACGATCGGGTGTACTGGGAGCGACTATTCCGCGTAGGGGAACTCGTCGCCTCCACGGATCCCACGCCACGAGTGGCCGTAGCACCCACGGACCCCAGGCCATAGGCGCGCCCCTCCGCCTGAGATACCGGCCTCGCGAGCAGGAGTGCCTTCCATGCTCCGTGGCAACCCGGGCCGCCTCCCAGCCATCTTCATCTGGTCAGCGGGGTTATCCGAAGGAAACGGCCCAGGTTGCCGTCGACGCCGCTGCACCTCCGGGGCCGCTCACCGCGGGAGGAAGGCGAGCGCCTTCACGAGGTCGTCGCGCGTCATCTGCGAGCGGCCGGCGAGACGGCACGGGTCATCGGTGACACCGTGAGCGTCTCGGCCGACCTCCGCTCTTCTCGCCGGGTTTGTAGCAGCAGCACACGGGCGGCGCCGTCGACCACGGCCTGCCAGATCAATCAGTCATGAGGATCAGGCGCGCACGGTGTACCAAGCACCGAGACCACTGCATCCGCGTGCGTCATAGGTGGTGCTGCGGTAGCCCGCTGGGATGGGCGAGTAGGGGCAGGTCCAGATGCCGTTGCGGACGAGCTGGTGGAACCATGCGCCGATGCCGCTACACCCGTTGCGGTCGTAGCTGGTAGTCACGTACCCCGACACGATCGGCGAGCCCGCGCAGGTCCAGAGGCCGTCACGCGCGAGTCGGTGGAACCAGGCGCCGACGCCGCTGCAGCCATTTCGGTCGTAGCTGGTGATGACGTACCCGGTCACGATCGGCGAACCGCCGCAGGTCCAGATTCCGTCGCGGGCGGGCACCTGGAGCCAGGAACCCGCGCCGTTGCAGCCGTTGCGGTCGAAGGCGCTGATGACGTAGCCGTCCGGAACGGGCGTTCCGGGGCAGGTCCAGCCGCCTACTGTGGCCTTCGATTCGCTGGCCGCGGCGCTAGCCGTACCGGCGACGGTTCCGGCGAGGACGACAGTCACGAGGAGAGCGACTGCTCCTGCAATTGCGGAGACCCTGCTTCGGAAGGCCGGCATCGTCGCGGAGTTCCACGAACTCCGCACTTGGTGAAATATTCTGTTCAATTCACACCATCCCTATTGGCGCGCCACATTGATGCATCTCGATAACCAAGAGAACCTGGCAACGGGACGAGGGTCACACTACTTGTTCACCATGTGAAAAAGATGCAAATACTGAAAAGAAAACAACTTGACCTAAACCACACAGGACAGCACGTCAGTGCGTTGAGGAAAACCTCGCGCCCCGCCGACCCGACGAGCTCGGTGTGCATTTGAGCTGGGGGAACGCAGGCGGAGAGTGTGCGTCGGGGCGTACGGCCCGATGGCGACTTTCAGACAGCGCAGGCAACCGGCGACAGTGATTCCAGCTGGTAGGGAGGAGCCGGATTCCCCGTTGAGCACTTCGCACAGCCCAGTAGGTGCTTAATCCACTCGGCGAGCTCCCGTCGGTAACGCTGGCCAGCGGTTGGCCAGCGGTGTCCCGCCGCCTCCGACTGCTGGCGGGCGTCATCGTGTTCGGTGGAGCCCTTGTGGCGGCCCTGGCGTGGTCTCCGGTCGACGTGGGTACGGTAGATCAGACGGGGCCTGGAGCCTGGCTTGGTGCAGATCAGGGCAGCGATCGAGACGCGTTCGGTGCCCTCCGACGGTCACCGTCACCAACGGTGTCCGGCCCCGGCGGCCCCACGTGCGGCCGGTGGCCTGCCTCGTCTCGAAGCAGAGCCAGGCGCCCAGGTCCGCCGCGGCCTGTTCACGGCGGGGCACGCTCGTCCTTCCACGCGGCAATCTTCGCCTCGTCGCGCTCGGCGGCCCGGCGGGCAGGAACCTGTACGCTCCAACCGATTCGGTGCAGCAGCAGGTCCACCCCGGTCGGCGTGTACTCCACCTTGAACCGGCGGCGGATCACCTCGGCGATCCGTGCCGGCGTCCAGCAATGGTCCTCGTCCCAGCCGTGAGCGGCCGGACCCGCCTCCAGCTCACCTTCCGGCTGGCGCAACTACTCGTCGGTGAGCTTGCACCGGGCGCCCCCGGCTCATCGGCAGCCAGCCGTAATTGCTCTCTCCGGGTCCGCTCCTCGGCCTTGAGTCCACCACCATCGGGATACCGCCGTTGGCCATGTTGTTGCCCTTGGGCGTGCGCCTCTTGTCGGTGCCGGACAGGCGGATGCCCGCGGGGACGACCCGATACTGGGCATTGTGGCCGCAGGTCCACAGGGTCAGGTTCATCCCGTTGGTCTTCACGTCGTGCCCCGCCGGCGTGAGGCACTTTCCGCTGGCGTTGTTCACGAGGCGCCCGAACTCGTCGAAGTACCACTTCTGGCTGGCCCCACCCGTGCAACGCCACACCGTGATGATCGCGCCGTTCGCCCTGCTGTCTCCTTCGGGAGTGGCACAGTAGTCGACGCCCTGAGTGCCGTTCCACAGTTGACTGGGGACCTTGACGGCGGCTGCCGGTGCGTCGGCCTCTGCGCTGTTCGCCGCGCCCACCGGCCCGAGCAGGGCCAGTCCCGTCGCTGCCGCAGCTGTCGAAATGCGCCGCACGTGTCTCTCCCTGGGCGTGGTTGAAGAGTAGAGCGTCAGGGCGAGTCCGAGTGTCGGCCTCGACAGTCAGTTCGTACGTCAGTCTGGCGGCAGCCCCACCGCCGTTCCCCCTGAATGATCAACATGCCGCCTACTTGCCTTCGTCCGGGAGGACTTGTACGGGAGGGCATGCGTCGGTTGCCGGGCACCCGATGAAGCACGGTGAGGCTGCCTGGGTCCGTCGCGGGCCCCACGCCTACTTGTTGCGCGCCACGCGCATACGATGCCCCGCCCTCTCCGCGCGGCCCATGTACCAGTCGCGGAACTTCCACATGGCCACGATGAACGGCGCCGTGCTCAGCCCGAGGAGCAAGGACTGACCCCACGGCTCGTGCCGGCCGAAATGCAGATACAGCGTCGACGCCACGAACGCCAGGACCACCAGCAGCAGCAATTTCACCAGTCTCGAAAGATTCATACGAAACCGGATGCCCCGATCCGGCCTCATATCACGCGGTGGCGCGATATGACAGTGCCGTCAGCGATGTTGAAGGCGGCGAACAGGCTGGTGATGCCGTGCCGGTAGTAATCGTGTGGTCCGGCGTTCGGGCAGGCCCGGCATCATCGGCAGGACTGGCTGTGAGCGGTCAAGCGCCTGGATCTGAGACTTCTCGTCCATGCAGAGGACGACCGCCTTCTCGGGCGGGTGGTGGTACAGGCCGACGACGTCGACGACCTTGGCGACGAAGTGCGCCCGGTCGAGGAGGATCGAGGGCGGTCGGCCCGAGCAGGGCTCGTCACGCAGTCCGCCGAGGCGTTTGGCGATGAACCGGGCCCGCCAGCGGTCCACTGTCGACCGGTCGATGCCGAGGTCGTCCGCGGCCTGCTGGTTTGTCCCGCCCTCCGCACAGCGCAGCACGATCTTGGCTCGCAACGCGAGGAACTGGGCGGTCTTCACCCGCCGCGCCCACTGCGTCAGCTGCCTCCGATCGGCCTCGTCCAACACCAGGTCGGCCTTCGGCCGGCCGCTCCAGCCGGCGTCCTCAAGCCCAGCCATCCGCTCTGCGGCGAAAGCCCGACGCCACTTACCAACCGTCTTGGCCTGGACACCGATGATCCGTGCGACACCTGCGTTTGACATGCCATCAGCGCACGCCAGGATGATGCGCGCCTTCTCGGCCGAGCGCCCGTCCGGCATTTTCATCCGCAGCACCAACTTGGCGAGTTCAGCCTTGGACAGCGTGATCTCCACAGCAGAGGGGGCCGAATGCTACATGGCAACAGGGTTGTACATAGCCATCAAGGTTTCTGGCGCATCACACTAGGTTTGTTGTCCCGGGACGTTGGTGACACGCGTGCTGGGTGCTTGAAATGGGTGAAAGGGAACCGACCCCGCTGTTGCCCTGCAACTGCTGCACCGCGCCACAGATCACATCACGGGCCGAGCCGGGGGGCATCTTCCGGAGGGTATCCAGCACCTGCTTGGTCGCCGACTCACCCGCGATGCCCAGCAGCGACACGAGCACGACGTCGTCCTCCGTGCGTTTCAGCGCCTGTCCGCCAGGAACGACATGGTGCTCCGGACCGGTGGATCCCGCCCGGGCGACACCGTGCACCATGGTTGATCATCCGACACCCATGTACCGCGTTCCGGGACGGCGGGCCGCCGATGGGGACGGCCCGCCGCGCTCACGGGGTCAGCCGGTTCATACCTGGTCGATCACCCATCGGGACGCCGTCCCGATGGTGGGCTGGAAGAAGACCTGGGCCCCGACGAGTCCGTTCGCGTGCAGGTACTTGCCGCTCCAGTTGTGCTTGATGGACTTCGGGCTGCCGGACGTGGTCGTCCACTTCTGATACACGCCTGCGTTGCACGGGAACGTGTAGACGTCCGCGCCGTTTCCGTCGAGGCAGTGGCCCGACGCCGGGTTCCTGAAGATGCCCCCGATGATCGTCCACACCTGCTTCGCGCTGCGATCACAGTTGCCGAGGACGAGGTTTCCCTTACCCGCCGGGACGTCCACCACCACCTGAAGGCAGGAGTTGCGGCTATTTCCGTTGATCACCTGGTAGTACACCGGCGCCGCCGCCTGCGCCGAGGCTGGGGCGCCGACCAGCAGCGTCGAACCGAATGCGATCGCCGCGCCTGCACCGGCGAGTCGACTGAACTGTCCCTTGAGTTCCATGGTTGATCCCCTCGAGTTCAGATTATTGGCGCGCCGCCTGTGGCGCCGCCCGGTCATTCAGCATCTCTGAGATGTGCTGAGAAGGGTGTGGTGCGGAACGAGCAGCCGGAACCGACGAACCACAGACGGATGATGTCCTTGGCCAGCCCGAGATAGTGGCTTCCAGCGGTACGAGCCGAACGATTCGTGTGGAAGTCCTCCTGGTCGGATATCGGATAGGGGACCGCCTCTGTTCGCCGTTGCACGGATGCCTCCGGCGACCGGATTGTAGGGATTGGCTGGACGACGTCACCGTCTCGCATGCCGTCCCCACGGCGTCATCACCACGTCACCATCGGCCGCTACGCCGACATTCCGTGAACGCTATGCTTTGATCCAGTCACTGTCGGCAAGGGGAGAGGCCGGGGGAATGGACTTTCGAGTACTCGGCGCGCTTGAGGTCTGGACAGGCGGTGAGCGGGTGCTTCTGCCGGGAGCACGTCGTCAGCGGGTATTGGCTGCGCTGTTGTTGGCACCGAACTCGGTGGTGGCGCTGTCCAGGCTCGTCGAGATGACCTGGGATGACGAGCCGCCCGCCACCGCCATCAAGCAGCTGCAGAACTCTGTCTCGGCACTGCGGGAACGCTTGGGCGACATCGACCAGCGGCTCATCCTCACCGAGGAACCCGGCTACCGGATCTGCGTCGGTGAGGAGCGGCTCGACTCGCTCCGGTTCACCGCCGGGGTCGCCGACAGCCGCCGCCACGCTGCTGAGGGGAGGCTGGATCGGGCAGTTGGGGTGATCCGGCCGGCGCGCGGAGGCGCTGCACGTTTTCCACCGCCTCAGGACCTGCCTCGCCGAGGAACTCGGAGTCGGCCCCGGAGCCGATATTCAGCGGCTGCATGAGCAGATTCTGCGCGGTGAGCCCCGGCCCCGCCGAGACAACCGCGCCCGGGCCGTCGGCGCCCTGCCTGCCCCGAGGTCGCGCTGGGCCGTCGCGTCACTGGTGCCTCGGCAGCTGCCGCAGACGATCCACGACTTCACCGGCCGCGCCGATCACCTGGCCGCGCTCGACGCCCTGTTACCGCCGGCCAGCGGCCAGGCCGTGGTGATCTCCGCACTCGACGGATCAGGCGGAGTAGGCAAAACGACGCTCGCAGTGCACTGGGCTCACCGCGTCCAGGACCGGTTCCCGGACGGCACACTGCACACCAACTTGCGCGGTTACGGTCCCGGCAAGTCCGCCAGCCCGGACGAGGTACTTGACGACTTCCTGGTCGCGCTCGGCGTGCATCCGGCGGCGGTGCCCGCCGGGACTGGCGCCCGCTCGGGACTATTTCGCACGCTGGCGGCGGGGCGACGAATGTTGATCATACTGGACAACGCCAACAGCGCCGAGCAAGTCCGGCCGCTGTTGCCGGGAGCACCCGGGTGCATGGTGCTTGTGACCAGCCGCGACAGCCTGACCGGCCTGGTAGTCACCGAAGCCGCGCACCGGCTCACCCTCGATGTGCTCTCCCCAACCGAGGCCTTCAGCCTGGTCGTCGGCATCATCGGCCCCACCCGAGCCCAAGCAGAACCAGCTGCGGTGGAGAACCTCATCCGGCTGTGCGCGCGGCTGCCGCTGGCGCTGCGGATCGCCGCCGGGCGCGCGGCCGCGTACGAACACGTCTCCGTCGCCGACATCGTCGCCGAGCTCGCCGAGGAGGACTCCAAACTCGACGCACTGAGCTGGGGTCAAGATCCCTACGCCGCGGTCCGCAACGTACTCGAGTGGTCCTACGAACAACTGACTGCGCCGCAGGCGTACCTGTTCCGGCGCCTCGGCCTACACCCCGGTCCAGACATCTCGACACCCGCCGCGGCGGCCCTCGCGCGCCTGCCACCACGCGAGGCACGGCAGCTGCTCAACGCGCTGGCCGACGCGCACCTCATCGAACCGGTCACGCACGACCGATACCGCTTCCACGACTTGCTGCGCGCCTACGCGGACGAGTTGGCCTGTGAACACGACACCGATGACGAGCGCCACCACGCCCTCGACGCAGTGCTCACGTGGTACAGCCACACCGCTCACACCGCCGACCGCCAGCTTTACCCAACCTGCACGCGCCTGGTGGCAAACCCCGCCGAGCCCGCCCATCCCCACCCCATAGCCGACCGTGACCACGCCTGGGCATGGTTCACCGCCGAACGGGCCAACCTGGTCGCCGCCCTGCACCACGCCGTCGACCGCACCATGGACCGGTACGCTCTGCACCTCGTCGACGCTCTCGGCTTCCTCGTACTCATGGGCGGCTGGGAGGAACGCATCGACACCGCCACCGCAGGCTTGCATGCGGCGCAGCGGTCCGGCCAGACCGAGCACGAAGCCAACGTCCTGCTCGCTCGCGGAGAAGCACTGGCGCACCTGCAACATCCCGACGCAGAACCAGACCTCACCCACGCCTCCACACTCGCCCAGGCCGCCGGCAACATCCACATCCAGATCGCCGCCCGCACCGAACTCGGCCGACTACTGCGCCGACAAACCCGGTTCGCCGAAGCGCTGCACCACTACGACGAGGTGCGCGTGCTCAGCCGTGGATTCGACACCGGACGGTGGGAAGCGGTAGCGGAAGGCAACATCGCCGAACTCCACGCTGATCTCGGCGACCACCAGCAAGCCATCGACCACGGCACACGCAGCGCGTCGCTGCGCCACAAGCTCGGCGATACCGACGGCGAGGCATGCGCACTCTCGGCCATCGCCAGGGGCTGGCAGGGCATCGGCGACCACGACACGGCGATCATTCATTGCCGACGCGCGATCGCACTCGGCCGCACGTCCCTCGGCAGCCACGACGAGACACTCGCCTGGCCCCTCGCCGTCCTCGCCACATCCCTGAACCACCTCGGACACGTGAACGAGGCCATCGCCTGCTGGCAAGAAGCCGCCGCGATCTACACCGACCGAGGACTGGACGCCGACGCCGCCACGATGCACCACCACATCCGAACGGCAGCCCATCACACCGAGCCGCATCCCGCCAGCGGCATCGCAGACCAACGTCCCATTCGTTGATCAACCTGCCGTACCCCTTGTGTGCGAAAATGCTGGCGAATTGGGCAGCCAGCACCGAGGCGATGTGCGAGCGACGGGGTGCTGGTCGTACGGTCTGGTCGGTCCAAGTTCCAACCACCCGGTCGGACACCAGCCACTCGGCGTCGAACCACGGGTCGCCGGAGGCACACCCGGGAGCGACCACGGCGCGGTCCACCAGCTCGGCGAGCGCGCGTCGTGCGGACCGAGTGCGAGAACCTCCGTGAGTCGACGTTGGAAGGGCTCGACACCGCGCCCCACAAGGGCAAATACGGAGGGCTTTCGCGCGGAGGCCCACCAGGCGCTGACGCAGACGTACCTGGTGCACCAGATCGCTCCGCTCTTCGGAGTCTCGAAGTCGGCGGCGGACCGGATGATCGACCCGCTCGGCCCGCGTGTTGCCCTGCGGCCCAGACAGCGTTTCGCAGAGGACCGTACTCATCGTCGACGGCTTCGCGGGTGCCACCCGCGAACACACGATCGCCGAACAGTCCAAGAAGTTGCGCTACTCCACCAACCACCAGCGGGCGTCGGCGGGCCCCTCGCCACCCTTCACCGCCGCGGCCAGGCACAACGCTCTCAGCCGCATCTACCTCGGCGTGCACTGCCGATGGGACGCCGACGCGGGCATATCCTCCGGCAACTCCCTCGGCGAGTACGTGCACGGCAACGCCCTCACCACGGCCCCGGTACCGGATGGACCTTTGCGGGAACTGCCGACTGCGACGGCGACGGCTACAGCAGCTAGGCACGCGTGCAGATCGCGGAGCCCGCGACTGCCTGCCGGTGCCCAGCACGCCTTGGGACGGGCTGTATCCCGGCCTGCGGCGGCTGGCACGGGCGGCCGTACGGGTGACGTCGCCCGTTCGCCTGCTGAGATGAGCCGGGGTCGGCTTGGAAGCATGTTGTGCTGCCTGCACGGCCCGTCGGCCGTAGGCAGGACCGGCCGGGCCCCGGGGCTGGTCTGCCGGACAGCGAAGGAGGACTGATGTCTCGTTTCCAGGACAGCCAGCGAACCGGAAGCACCATCTTGGCACTGCTCTGCGCAGTGCTCCTGAGCCAGGCCGCACTACCGACCGGTTCCAGCGCCCATGCGGCTGCCCACTCCACAAAACCTCGTGTCGACTGGGATGCGATCGCCCGATGCGAGTCGGGTGGCAACTGGCGTGCCAACACGGGCAATGGACACTACGGCGGTCTGCAGTTCACCCAGCCGAGCTGGAGGGCGGCAGGTGGTCGCCGGTACGCCGCCCGGGCCGACCTGGCCACGAAGCCGGAGCAGATCGCGACGGCCAGAAGGCTGGCCGCGGTGCAGGGTATGGGGGCTTGGACCTGCGCCCGCCGGTAGCAGGCGGGCGGGCCTGTCAGCGGAGTCGGGTGTGAAGCCCGGTTTTCGTGCGCGAGACGGGCTGCTGCGGAATCTTTCTCCCCGCGGCCTGGCCGGACTGGCTGCCCCTCACTGGATCTCATCATGAGATAGGCCTCCCCCGGAGCATGAGGGGAGGCCTATCTGTACAGGGCTGTGCGCTGCGACCGGTTCAGGTAGTGGCGCTGGGCGCGCCGGGTCCAGGAGCTGGTTGTCAGGGCTTGCCGTGGTGACCGGCCTTGTGGTGGCCGTCATTGAAGCCGCCGCCATCGTTGATGCAGACGTTGCCGAAGGCAGGGTTGAGGATGCCGACGATGTTGACGGGGTGTTGACAGTGTTGACGGTGTTGACGCAGATGTTGATCGGAATGTGGATGGGCGCCTGCAGGACGCCCGGGGAGCCGGTGGCAGCGCCCTCGGCCACGGCGTTGGCGGCGGCAAGGCCGGCCCCGCTTGCCAGGACAGCGCTGGCGGCGGCGGTAACGGCTGTGCAGCACGGCATCGACCCGAACGGCAACGGAAAGTATGACTTCGGTAAGGGCAAGAGCGAACTCGACCCGCGTCTGCCCCAGGAAGCCACCGCACCGGCAAACTGCGGAGTGCTCCACGGTGCCACCGCTAATACCTCTCCGATGCGCGGGCACTGACCCGCGGCGGACAAGGTCGGACCACCGAGCCCGACATCCACCATTCCGGAGGCAATACGGGCCGGTAGCCGTTCGGCTCCCGCCCGACCCGCGGACCGCACCCTGGGCCGCAGACACCCAGGGTGCGGACCCGCGTTCACCGGCCGTCCGACAGTGAGCCTGGTCAACCTCGTCTGGAGCTTCATGAGCGACGAGATCACCCCGACGCCCGCTGGTGGTGCTGCGGGCAGCGTCCCAGAGCAGTCCGCTGCCCGCGAAGCGCAGCACGATGTCGCCGGAAACAGTCGATGATTCGCTGCGGGAGAAGGGGCTGATCGCAGGTCGAGAGGCTTTGCCTGCCGCTGGGCGGGGGGCAACGGCTACGGGCCCGTCGAGGTTCAAGGCCTCAAGGGTCTCGTTGCGGGCTGAAGAAGTTGTGCGGCCTGTGAGGTGCGACGGCGGATCGCCTCGGCCCCGCTGCCCTGTGGCCGCTCTCCCCGCCCCGAAGCCGGCGACGTGACGGCAAGCTCCGGGGGCCCGGGGTCGGTGGCGCGGACGGTGAAGGTGTGGCCGCCGGGGCTGGCTTTCCAGGGGGAGGCCCATTGGCGCCAGGTGTCGGTCGTGTCCTGGGTTGCGAGGTCGGCGGTGTTCCAGGGCCCGTCGTCGGTGCGGACTTCGACGCGTTCGATGCCACGGTGCTGGGCCCAGGCGACTCCGGCGATCATGACGGTGCCGACCTCGTTGGAGACGCAGGTCAAGGTGATGTCCCGCTCGATGAGCTCACGGCCCAGGAGGTCCTCGAAACTGACGGTGAGCGGGCGGACCACGCCCTTGCCGTGGATTTTTTGGCGCCACGACGTGGCGTCGACCTTGGGGACGACCAAGGCGGTGTCGACGCGACAGAAGGAGCCGTGCGAGGCGACGAGGGGGCCGATCCCGGGAATCTCGAGCTGCGCGCCGGCGGGGATGGCGGCAGCTGGTAAGGCGGGTGGCGGGATGCGCACTGCACTGCGTGAGGCGACAGCGTCCTGGCCGCGCATGCCGTTCAGAGCGGCCGAGCGCGCCCGCGCCGTAGAGGCCACGGCGGTGGCGGTGGCGGCGATCATGAAACCGCGCCGGTCTCACCCCGCAGCCTCCGGTTGGTCGGCCGGAGGCACCGCGGCGTCCGAGATGGCCGGGTGGTGAGGCGGCCGATAAGCCAGTACAGCAGTGCTGCGCCGACGACGGCTCCGGCCATCGACGGCAGGGCATCGGCGAGGCCGGTGGGGTCGGGGCGGGTCACGGCTGCGCCCGCGTCGACTACGCCGAGGATCAGAACGCCCGCCGATCCGGCGCGCCGGTAGCGCAGGGCGATCAGCCCGAGGAGGACGGCGAGGGCTGCGAGGGCTGCGAGGGTGACGAGGATGCCCAGTTGCAGGACCAGTTTGTCGTCCTCGCCGAAGTGCCGGATCGCGACGTCCTTGACCGGCGCGGGGTGCGGTCGATGGCCGCGCCGCCCACCACGGTGATCGGCCCGGACTGCGGCCTCACTGCGGCAGAGACGAGTTCCGTGACAGCCAGGGCGGCGAATCCGGCCAGGAGGCCGCTGAGCGCAGCGGGCGGGCAGGCAGGCAGGCAGGCAGGCAGGCGACGCACCCACCACGGGGTAGTTGCATGATTAGACCGAACGCCGGCTGCTACTGGTGATCCGATGCCTGCGGTTTGCGGAGTCCACCCGCCCGGTCCACGATCCGGGGTTCACACCGCAGACCGCGCGGTCGCCGCGCGGACTGCGGTGGTGGTGTGTGCGTAGGAGCGACCGGTGAGGGCCGCACGTCTGCTACATCGGGGTCAGGACGGTGTCGATGATGTTGACGGTGGCGTTGGAGGTCTGGACGTCGCCGCAGATCACCTTCGCGGACTTGTTGACGGTGAAGGTCTCGCCGGAGCCGGCAGTGGTGAGGGATCCGCCTTCAAGTGTCTTGAAGGTGCCGTTCGCCATCTGCTCCGGAGTCAGCTTCTCACCCACGACGTGGTAGGTGAGGATCTTCGTCAGCTGGGCCTTGTCGGCGAGGATCTTGTCGAGGTCGGCCTTCGGGATCTTCTTGAAGGCGTCGTTGCTCGGCGCGAACACGGTGATGTTCTGCGCGTTGTTGAGGGTGTCGACGAGGCCGGCCTTCTTCACCGCCGCGACGAGGGTGGACAGGGCGGGGTTGTTGGAGGCCGCTGTCGCGACCGGGTCTTGGGCCATGCCGGCGAGGCTGCCCGCGCCGTCCTTCGGAACCGACGCGCAGGCGGGACCGTACGGGTCGACCTTCGGGGTGTCGGCGAACGCGGGGGCCGCGACGCCCAGCGTGATGGGCAGGACGAACGCGGCGGCCGCGACCATGGCGGAGCGGCGGATACGAGTGGAAGACATCTGGGGTTCCTCCTCCAAGGAGGGCGGGCCCAAAAGCGAGCCCAAGGCACTGCGCGACGGGGATCATGGAGCAGTCTCCGGCTCCGGAGCCCTGCGTACGCGACAGGGTGCCGCCGGCGGGCGATCCACCGGCCCAGCAGGCGCCTACCCGGAGGTGATGGCGCCAAGCACTCGAGGTCCGCGGGCCTCAGGATCATGCGCGGCCGCGGTCCGCGGTGAGTATCCCGCGGACTCCTGGTGGACAGCGGGCTGTGGGAAATCGCCGGAATGCTCCGCGGGGGGATACCGGCATTACCGGCGGTAGGGCAGCGCCGATTGCGGCGTCGTCCGAACAAGGACAGCAGGTCAGGTCATGGTAAGCAGCCGAAGCCGCCCCAGCCCGCCCACGGTGAGCGGCCCCAGCCCGCACGAGGGAACCGATCAGCACGACTGGTCACCCGATGTGGACGAGACCAAGCAGCGGGCCAACCCGAGTGCGCATCGCTCCTTCCACCACGACACGTACGCTCCCGCCCCCGGGCCGAACCGTGTCCAACAAGGAGGGCGGAAACCCCCACGGCAAACCCACCAAGAGCCTGGGCAGCCGGGGCGAGCAGCGCAAGAAGGGCTCTGGCGACAAGGGGATGCACGACCTCGGGCCGCGCGGCCGCTCCCAGCGCCCTAGCGGGACCAAGGACGCCTCCGCCTCCACCGGCGTCGACCCCCAGGCCCCAGGACCCACCCGAGGACGGCAGCGCCGGCTGACGCGCAGCACTGGATCAGGACGGCGCTGTCGCCGTTCTCGACGTAGTCGACCCGGCCTTCGACCGTTCGGTGCCGAATACCGGGTGAGCCGAGAACCTCAGGCGGTTCCGGCCCTCGCCGGGTAGGGCAACGTGCCGACCGGGGCCCCTCTGGAGGGCGTGAAGGAGGCACGCACCATGGCCGCACCGACCGCAGTACCGGCCTTGCGTCGCAGAAGGGTCCGGCTAAACGAGCACGTCCCTGAACACGATCGGGCGGCCCGGCGGGTCCCCCCGCTGGGCCCGCCCCTCACCACCGAAACGGGGGTCCTGCTGAACGCGGCACGTCGCCTCGAACAGGTGCTGGATGTCGGTCCGGCCGCGGTGCTGCCGGCGTCCTCCGAGGGGGCGTGCTTCGCGCCGGGGCGCTCAGACTCGGGGCGGGACGTGTCCAGGTCCCGGCCGGAGTGGCTGCCGTCCGGCCGGGCCTTGGTGCGTGGGCGGTGCTACAGCTCGTCGCCCTCGACGTCTCCCTCGTTCACGAGGTCTTCCTCGCGGCGGCGTTTGGTCTCGTCGTCCAGGCTCCGGGAGGTCTTCTCCGGCTGCTGGGGGCGCGCCGGGCCCGGGCCCGCAGGCCGCTTGCGCTCCGTCCCCGTCTCCTCAGGGCCCTTGCTCGGCCGACCCGGCTGCTGCCGCTTGTCCTGCATACCGCCCATGACGGTGACTCCTCGCGATGTGGAAGTCTTACCGGCACCACGCTGGCACAGCCAGTGACAGGGTGCATTATTTCGGTCATGCAGTGCCGCAGGGTTGAAGGCGATCCCCGTGACCGGCGCGCCCAGTGGTGCGTCCCATAAGGCGGCTCGAGGATGAGGCGCAACAGCCCCGAGCCGTCAGGAGCCCTTGCGTGCTGGAGCGCAAGCAGATCAAGGCTCGTACACAGATCACTTTCGTCCTGCCCGCCGGGGCGCCGCCCGGTCAGCGTCGTCGGCGACTTCAACGACGGGCAGCCCGGCACCCACACCCTGGAACCACGCGAGGACGGCATGCGTGCCGTCACCGTCACCCTGCCCGGCAAGAGCGTCCATTCCTTCCGCTACCTCGGCGCGGGCGACTGCTGGTTCGACGAGGATCACGCGGACGACCACGACGGCACCAACAGCCGCCTGCACACCTGATTCCGGAGTGCCAAGCCGGGTGAGAGCTCACACGCCGGGCAGTCCCGCCTCTGCCCTCTCGAGCACGACCCCCTACGCAGCGCTGTGACAGCCAGCCTCAACTACCGGTCGTGGCGTGCGGGAACATCCGTCAGCGGCGCTGTCGAGCCGCGGCGGCGGTCCGGCCTCCCCTGAAGGTGGGGGGAGGCTGGACCGCTCAGGGCGTGGGCCCTGCGGCTGGTTCAGAGGATGGCGTGATCTGCCGGCTCCGACTCTCTGGTGGCTGCTCGCTGGTCAGCTTTGTGGGGCTCAGTACTTGTCGCCGTGGTGGTCGGCCTTGTGGTGGTCGGCCTTGTCGTTCCCGCCGTTGTTGATGCAGGTGTTGCCGAAGGCGGGGTTGAGGAAGCCGACGACGTTGACGGTGTTGCCGCAGATGTTGATCGGGACGTGGACGGGTACCTGGACGACGTTGCCGGACAGGACGCCGGGGGAGCCGATGGCAGCGCCCTCGGCGGTGGCATCCGCGGCGGCCATGCCGGCGCCGCCGGCCAGGACAGCAGCGGCTGCGGCGGTGACGGCTACGGCCTGTGCGATACGCGACATCGAAAACTCCTAGAGGAGGGGGGCCGCCGCAGGGATTGCGGCGTCGAATCCGTCCAACAGCGCAAGTATGTGACCAGTTACGGGGATTCGGCCGAAACGGTGACCTGCGGCCACCTCCCCAGCCTCGGTCCGCGCTATCCGGGTCTCGCCGTTCCTCTTCTTTCGGGCGGTGCACGTCGGTACCCTGCCGGGTATGCAGCCGAGTCGGCCGGATCGTGAGCGTGAGGTAAACTAGAACGCGGCTCGGTTGACGAAATTGCGCGGCGAGGGGCGGCTGGAGGAGGCCCTTGTCCCTGCCGACCGGGCGGTGGCCGCAGCGGAAGGTATCGTCCTGCACAGCCCGGCCGATACGACGGCCCAATGGGTTCTGGCAGGGCACCTGTACAACCGCGCGGCCCTCCACAACGGCCTCGACCAGTACCACCACGGTCTACGTCGCCTGCGAGGTGTACGCCCTGTTCCGCCGCTTGCAGCTCAACGGCACGTCGAAGCGGCGCCCGGGCCGCCCACAGGGTGCCGGCAGCGCCGCGTCCCGTCGCGTCAGACACCATCCGACGGGCTGGAGCGGCGGTTCACCAGACGGTGGTAGAGCGATTCGTACGCAGCTGCCATGCGCGAGGTGTCGAACCGGTCCAGCGCCCGCCTGCGACAGTCCCGGGCGGACAGGCGGCCAACGGACCGGATGGCGTCGGCCAGCTGGTCGGGATGGTCGCAGATGTACCCGGAGACGCCGTGCTCGACGATCTCGGGCACGGACCCCCGGCGCAGAGCCACGACCGGCGTGCCGCAGGCCATGGCCTCGATCATCACCATGCCGAAGGGTTCCTCCCAGCAGATCGGGAACACCAGGCACCGTGACTGCGCGAGGAGTTCCCGCTTGGCGCGTTGGTCCACTTCGCCCACCCACTGGGCGTCCTCGCCCAGGCGGGGAAGGACCTCCTTCTCAAAGTACGGTTCCTCCGCCGGGTCGTTGCACTTGCCGGCGATGGTGATCGTCATGCCCGCCTCGCGGGCGGCGTCGATGGCGAGGTGAACACCCTTGTCCGCAGCGATCCGGCCGAGGAAGAGGACGCCCTCGCCCTTGTGCTCACGGAAGGGATAATCAAGGGCGCGCACCGCGTTGTGGACCTGTCCGGCCCACGGGAGGTCGGGAGCCTGCTCCTGCTGGGCACGTGAAATCGCAACCAGGTGCACCGAGCCGCCCAGGGCCCGGTAGTAGTCCCCGATCTCGCCGGAAACCGGCCCGTGCGCGGTCATCACGGTGGGGACCGGCCGCTGGCCCGCCTGCAGCGGCCCCGCGGTGCTGTGGTCGTGGACGATGTCGGGGCGGAGCGTGCGGAGCACCCGGCCCACGCGCGCCGCGTGCAGCACCTCCGGTCCGCTCCTCCCCAGCCGTTCGGCGCCCTGCGCCGTGGGCTCGGTGGCAATGAACTCACCCTTGGTACCGTTGGCGCCCACTCCGATGACGGTCACGCGGTGACCCAGCTCCACGAGACCGTCGACGAGGTCCGCGCACATCGACTCGATGCCACCGTAGGCGGCAGGAGGAAGCTCGAACCAGGGCGTCGAAACCATGACGATGTCGAGACGGCGATTCATGAGCGGCTCAGTCTCCTGTCCCCGGGGCGCCGGGATCTGCGGGCGGGGCCGCGGGCGGGTCCGTCGGCGGCTGCCGGTGGCCCGACGCCGCGGCAAGCGGCCGCAGGGGCTGCTGGATGACTTCCACGTCGGCGGGGAGGCCTTCGAGACGGGTCGAGCGGCCGTCCACCCACAGCTCGGCACGGCCGCCGGCGAGCGGAAGGTTGTGGACGTGCAGGCGTCCGTAGCGCTCCGGCCAGGCCGGCGCCACCCACACCTGCCGGTGCGGCATCCACGGATCCAGCCGCAGCAGTGCCCGCACGAGTTGCACCGGCGCGGCGGCCGCCCACGCCTGCGGGGAGCAGGAGGTGGGGTACGGCAGCGGTGCCTCGTACTCGCTGCGGTCGAAACCGCAGAACAGCTCGGGCAGCCTGCCTCCGAACGCCTCGGCGGCGTCCAGGATGCCGGTCGCCACGCGCTGTGCCTCCTCCACGAAGCCGTAGCGCATCAGGCCGGTGGCGATGATGGCGTTGTCGTGCGGCCAGACCGACCCGTTGTGGTAGCTCATCGGGTTGTAGGCACCCATGGAGGAAGCCAGCGTGCGAATTCCCCAGCCGGTGAACATCTCCGGTGACAACAGGTGCTCCGCCACCTGGGCCGCCTTGTCCTCGTCGACGATCCCCGTCCACAGACAGTGCCCCATGTTGGACGCGAGGGCGTCGATGGGGCGCTTGTCCCGGTCCAGACCGATCGCGAACCACCCGCGCTCCGGCAGCCAGAACTGCTCGTTGAACGCCTGTTTCAACGCAGCCGCCCGCTGCGCCCAGCGTTCGGCGACCGCCGTGTCCCCCGCCTCGTGCGCGAAGTGCGACCGTACGATGTACGCCGCGTACACGTACCCCTGCACCTCACACAGGGCGATCGGCGACTGCGCGAGAGAGCCGTCGGCGAAGTTGACGCCGTCGAAGGAGTCCTTCCACCCCTGGTTCAGCAGGCCGTCCTCGGTCATCCGCTGGTACTCCACGAAACCGTCGCCGTCGCGGTCCCCGCACTGCTCGATCCACTCCAGCGCCCGGTCGGCGTGCGGCAGCAGGGCGTCGACCGCCTCCGGCTCGATCCCCCAGCGCCGCAGCTCCCCGAGCATCACCACGAACAACGGTGTCGCGTCGGCAGTCCCGTAGTAGACGCTGCCACCGCCGCGGGCCAGCGGGAAGTCCAGACCGAACCGGGTCTCGTGCAGGATACGGCCGGGCTGCTCCTCCGTCCTCGGATCGACGACGCAGCCCTGCGCGCGCGCCAAAGTCTGCAAGGTGCCCAGGGCCAGCCCCGGGTCCAGCGGTAGTGCCATGTACGAGGCCAGCAGCGAGTCCCGGCCGAACAGCGCCATGAACCACGGAGCACCGGCCGCGACCGCCACGTTCTCCGGATGCAGGGGGTCGAAGATCCGCAGCGCACCGAGGTCCTCCACGCTCCGCCGCAGGGTCCGCCGCAGTTCCGGGTCCTCGATCTCACCGACGCGCGGGGCGGCGTCCCGCCACGCCCGCATCCGCCGCGCGGGCGAGGAGTCACCCAGCTCCGCTCCCGTCGGGAAGGTGCCAGTGATCTGACGCCCGTCGATGCTCGGCTGGACGAGGACGGTCGTGCGCCACTCGCCCCGCGAGGGCAGGGTGACGCTGAACTCCAGGCGGTCCGTCAGGGCGCGGGCGCCTGCCGCCTCCACCCGTACCCCGCGCTGCGCCGCTCCTGCCTGCAGGTCGAGGCTCAGGGCGGAGCCCTGCGGGGTGGCCGAGACCCCGCCGCGGGACTGCATCCGGTTCTCCTTCACATCGAACAGATCGGCGAAGTCGGCGCCGACGTGCAGGGAGAGCACCAGGGACACCGGCCGGCTGCCGAGATTGCGCAGATGGAGGTCCTCGCGCATGCCGTCACCGATGTACCGCCGACGCTCCAGCAGCACTTCAGTCTCCGCGCCGCGCGGCGGGACACGAGCCACGAATGTCGTGCTGTACGGGTCTCCCGACAGCACCGTGAGCTCGTGGGGAAGACGCTCGTCCAGCCGCAGACGCCAGTCGGAGATGATGCGCGTGTCCCTGAAGAACAACCCCTGTGGGGAGCCGGCGTCCATGTCCCCCGACGTTCCGGAGACGCAGAACGTCGGCCCCTCGACCAGTGTCACCGTGGCCGCGGCGTGCACTGCGGGCTCGTGCTCGACGATCGTGTCGAATCCCGCGCTCATACTTCCTCCCGTGGCTGAAGCCCAGGGCTCCCGCCATAGCGCCGGCCCGCTGCTCCACCACCGCGTCACGCCCTCCGACCGTGTGAGCAGACACAGGCATCCACCAAGTCGTACAGCACGGATCCTGCCGCCGCACGGGGTGAACGGCTCACCACGGCCCCTCGTCCACCGCTTGGCCCAACCGTGCGGTCGGCGGGCGGCTGCCCGGTATTTATGGGAGTGCCGGAGAGGACCCCGGTTTCGCCGTTGAGGACTACGTTCGCCGCAGGGACCGGATCGCGGCCCGGGTGAAGGGCCGCCGCACGGGCGAGCCGTCCCCGGGCGTGGCCTGCACCGACGCCAAGCACGCCACCTGGCGCACCGGCCGCGCGGCGCTGGATCCCGCGCAGGACACCTGGCCGTGCCGGGAGGCACCGCGCGCACCCGAGCGGCCGCTCCGGTTCGGCGTGCCGCAGCACGAGGACGTCTCGAACCGCCGCCACACCTCCACCGGGCATTGGACAGATCGTCTGGGCATCGGCGACGTTCAGGCACGGGTCCGGGCTACCCGCCGACTACCCGGCAGGCCCGGGCGCAGACACCGGTGCCCGAAGCGCACGGCGCACAACCCGGCGTCTTGGGATCAAACAAGAGCAGCCAGGCCAACACACGGCGCTGAAGTCGCGACTTCCGCACCATGCCAGAGCCCGAAACTCCCGCATCCGATGACCCGCTGGGGGACGCCCTCAGACGTCCAGTCAATAGTGGCAGCACGAGGCGCCAAGTCGGCTACTGGGCGCGGGTGTTGCCGGTCCGGCCAGAACGGGGAAGACTCCTTGCGAGCAGAGAGAGGGTGCGCCCGTGGCAGCAGCCGATCCGGAGCAAGTCGCCTGGTTGACCGAGAGGAAGCTGGCCCGAGCCTGGTTGACCATCCGGCCGACCTGCCTGCACGCCACCGCGAATGCCAACGGAGTCCGCAACAATCTCCTGGTATCGCACAGCACTTGGGGCGAGAGCAAGTGGCACACGTACCACCCCGCAGACACCGCCCGGGTGGCCGGGGCGATCGCCGACGGCACCGCAGAGCTTCAGCCGCACTGGCGAAACGACACCCCCGAGGCCAAGCTGCTCGATCAGCGCCTCCGCAGGAAGAACCTGCCCGGTGACATCGGGTGCGCCCTGCTCGTCGCCGTCGCGTTGACGATCATCGTCACTATCCTGGTCACCTACTGGCACTGACCCGCACAGAGCCGCTCAGTCGGGATCCGGCTCGTCGCCCTCCGCGAACAGCTCCGAGTACGCGGAGGGCGAGCAGCAGATGAAGAGCGCTTCTCACCCCGCGGCAGCGGCGTGCCCGACAGCCCCGGCTTGAGCGACGAGCAGGAGGGCCGGGTCGACCGGATGTGGGCGGAGATCGGGGAGCTGTCGATCGCCGTCGCGGCCCATCCCACTGGACGACGGTCCCCCGCGAGAACAGCTGTTCTTCTGAGCGTTCATGGCCGGGTCGGAGTCGGGCCCCATGTTAGGGGAACGCGTGTCCGCGGTGGTGTCGGTGTCCCGGTGTGCGCCCAGCCGGCGGTTCCGGGCTGGTTTGGCCTGCTCTAGGCGGCGTCCCAGTCGATGTCGTAGTGCTCGTAGAGGGCGTGCTCTTCCTCTTCGGAGAGGTGGCCGCCAGCATCCACGTCGACGTTGGCGCGTCCTTGACCTTGTCCCTCGCGAAGGGGACCTCAACGTGGTCCTCGACCATGGTGCATCCTTGATAGGGACGAAGGACTCGCTGGTGCCGAACATGCCGGTCTTGCGCTGGCCCGTTCCGGCCGGCCGGTTGCGTCGTCGCAAAGGACGTGCTTGGCCTCGCCGATCTTGTGCCCGTCCGTGTCGGACACCGGATGGTCGAGTACAGAAGGGATCTGCTCCTGCGTGATCATGCGCGCTCTCTTTATGCAGGTTTCTATAAGTTTCGTTCGTCTTCGCCTACCCTCCTGGTGCGCAGGAAACCCGCTCGTTACGCCGACGCCGGGGGTGGCATAAGACGGGTGTGAGTGGAAAGCCGCCGGTTATGACACGTACGCCGAAACCAGAGCACGGGGATGACCGCGAGCCCACTGCGGGCGGGCCTGGCAGCGTGGGTCCCGATGAGCGCGTCGAGGAGCGGGCGCCGGATCGGCTTTCGGAGATGCCCAAACGGTCGTGGATGGCAGTGTTGCGCGGCACGCTGAAGGAGTTCAAGAACGACGAGCTAGCCGACCGGGCCGCTGCTTTGACCTACTACGGGGTGCTGGCCCTCTTCCCCGCCCTGCTGGTGCTGGTGTCGCTGCTGGGTATCGCGGGTGAGTCGGCGTCCAAGCAGGTGCTGGACAACCTGCAGAAGCTGACCCCCGGCTCCGCGCGCGACGTGATCAGCAACGCGGTCCAACAGCTCCAGGGCAACAGCGGGGTCGGCTCCCTCCTGGCCCTCGTCGGCCTGGCGGTGGCCATCTGGTCGGCCTCGGGCTACGTAGCCGCGTTCATCCGCACCTCGAACGCCGTCTACGACATGCCCGAGGGCCGCCCGGTGTGGAAGGTGCTGCCGCTACGCCTCGCCCTGACCGTCACGCTGATGATCCTGGCCGTTGTCAGCGCGTTGATCGTCGTCTTCTCCGGCTCCCTGGCACGGCAGGCGGGCACAGCCCTGGGGATCGGTGACACCGCCCTGACCGTGTGGTCGATCGCGAAGTGGCCGGTCCTGGTCCTGCTCGTCACGATCATGATCGCGATCTTGTACTGGGCAGCTCCCAACGCCAAGGGCCGCGGTTTCAAGTGGGTCACGCCCGGAAGTTTCCTGGCGCTGGTGATCTGGATGATCGCCTCGGCCGGCTTCGCGTTCTACGTCGCGAACTTCGGCTCCTACAACAAGACGTACGGCACCCTCGCCGGTGTGATCATCTTCCTGATCTGGTTGTGGATCACCAACCTGGCCATTCTCCTGGGCCTGGAGTTCGACGCCGAGATGGTCCGCCAGCGCGCCATCGCCGGCGGCCACCCCGAAGACGAGGAACCCTACGTCGAACCCCGCGACACACGTAAGTGGAGCGACGAAGACCGCCGCCGCCTTGAATGAGCGGCGCGTGGAACAGCTGCGGGCGGGGAAGCGGCGAGGCATGGAAATCCTGGCAGCGCTGCGCAATGGTGATCGTCGGCTGACGAAAGGAATGGCCGCCTGGGACTCGGCATGGGCGCGACAGCTCCTCCCGCCGGTCGAGCGAGCGGCCGAGCACACGAAGCTGTGGTGGGCGGCAGCCGCGGTTATGGCGGTCGGCGGGGGCCGGCGGGGCCGCAAAACCGCGGCCGCCGGTATCACGGCCATGGCGGTGGCGGAGCTGCTGTCCAACGGCGTCGCGAAACCGCTCGTCGGGCGGCGCCGGCCCCCGAAGGAGTGGATTCCTCACGACGATGTCGAGGACCGGCCAGACAGCTCGTCCTTCCCCTCCGGACACACCGCCGCCGCCGTCGCGTTCACCGCGGCCGTCGCGCCCTCCTGGCCGTGGGCCGGTGTCGCCTGCGCCGTACCCATGACGCTGGTGGCGATCGAGCGGGTCCACAGCGGCGCGCACTACCCCTCCGACATCGCAGCCGGCGCCGTCATCGGCTTGGCCGCGGCCGCCCTGGGCCGGGCAACACCTCGCCTGATCATCCGACACGTGGGATGACTGCACGTCGCTGCGGTGACCGGTGGGTTGCGGGGTAGGCGGGCCGTGACAAGCCGCGTGCACAATTCAACGAAAGGGATCTGCCATGGCGGCGCGTTTCGAGGTCCGGCACCAGCCGGGCAAGGCTGCCACTTCGTTCTGATCGCAACGAACGGGCAGGTCATCGCGACCAGCGAGCACTACGAGAGCCATCGGTCCTGCCTGAACGGCATCGACTCCGTCAAACGCAACGCGGACGCTCCCATCCGGAACGACACCGGTACATCCTGGGCTGCACGCCGTCACCGCCGCCGCTGTCACCGCCGCCGTTTTGGTGGTTCGATGGTGGACGACCCGCACGCTGCGGCAAGAGCAGCACGGCGCCAGTGCCGCCAGAGCTTTTGGCGCCGGGCGACACCCGCAGCCGCGGACACCCCGCACGAGCGCCTGGCTACATTGCATGCCTCGCTGCCTGTCCGTCGCTGTCTTCCCCGTTTCCCGCCCTAGATCGGCCGTGGCACCGCGCCCAGCGTCTGCTCTGTGTCAGCCGACACGCTGTGTCTCAACTCCGGCCTGGGCGGGCACGTGGGGCAGCGGGACGGTGCAGGACGCGCAGCGTCGGGCGTGAGCGGGGACGGGACTGAGGCATTCGGGGCAGTCGCGCTTGGGTGCCTGGACGTCCTGGTGGGGGGCGAGGCGCTGGTGGAGCTTGTTGATCGGCAGGACCACCAGGAAGTACAAGGCGGTCGCAAGGAGCAGGAAGCTGATCGCCGCGTTGATGAAGGCCCCGTACGGAAACTGAGTGGCGCCGACCGTGAACGCTTTGCGGCTCATGTCCCCGGCTACGCCCGTGGCGAGCCCGACCAGCGGGGTCAGGAACGCTCCGACGAACCCGTTGACGACGGCGGTAAACGCAGCACCGATGACGATGCCGACGGCCAAGTCGACGACGTTGCCGCGAAGGATGAAGCTACGAAAGCCCTTCACCTGGTGTCTCTCCTCTGCATGCCCATGGAGGGCGTGGGCGCGGGGTGGCCCCGGTGGCTGTTCTCAGTTCTTCCCGGATGCCCCGCATCCGATCGTCGATGCGGTCTTACCGGCGGGCGTGGCGGGCGCGCGGCCGCCGGTGCAGCGGAGCGGATCGAGGGGTGAGGAGGAGTTCCTCGTACCGGCCGAGGGCGAGCACAGTGGCGAGTAATGCCCCGGGCAGGGCCAGCGCGAGGAGGGCGGTGGTCGGTGCCGCCGGGTCTGGCATCACGCGCTGGGCACGCCGGCGAGGGTGGCGCCGGGAAGGACCTCTGTGAGGGGGAGGTCGAGGGCGTGGGCGAGTTCGCGAAGCTCCTGCTCGGTGGGGTGGATGGGGCCTGCGGTGCCGTCCTGGACGAAGACCTTGATGCGTGGGGTGCGGATACCGGTGCGGTCCGCAAGCGCCTGCACACTGAGGTGTCGGCGGCGCATAGCTTCTTCCAGGACGTGCGACAGGTCGGCCATTTCCCTCTCATGCCCCGGTTGCTGGCCCTCATGCCGTGCCGTGGCCGAGGGCACCCCAATGCGCGTGAAGTTCTAGCGACGCAGCAACAGAAAGACGACCTCGCGGTGGCAGTTCAGGTGCCCGCGGCCGGGCACACAGAAGGGGGCCGAGGGACGAGGCGAGCGGCGTGGTCGGGACGGGGCGATCGGCCCAGGCGCCCGCTTCGGCCCGAACCTGCAACGTGGCCAAAGGCTGCCCGCGGTCGTGTGGCACGGGGCGAGGACTTGCCCGACCTGTCACGGTAGTGCGAACCCTCGTCCCGGTGGACGCATCACGGTGGAACGCGGGTGAGGGGACGGGCCCGGGTGCCGGTCAGGACGTTGACGTCGCCGATGTTCACGGTGGTGCCGTTGAGGACGTTGTTAACGGTGATCAGGCCGGAGCAGTTCACGGTGTGGTTGGGGCCGCCGCCTTGATGGGAGCAGGTGTAGCTGTGCGGGCCGCTGGCGAGGCTGTGCTGCTGTGCCATTGCCGGCGCGACGGCCGCACCGGCCAGTCCTGCGGTCAGTGCGGTCGCGGTCGCGAAACGGGCAAGCTTCACAGTCGTCCTACCTTCTTGATGTGGGTCTGAACTGGTCATTCGTAAGATCGGTGGGGCCCAGGGGTCCCGGGTATGGCTGTCACAGTCACGCCGTTGGAT
>NZ_JBHXQN010000072.1:0-26448 GCF_042717785.1 Streptomyces sp. NPDC058619 | reverse complement strand
TCCGCCGCTACGTCATCTGGCGAAACCGCCACGCCGACGACCGGCGCCTACGCGCCGTCGTCGACAGGGCAAACGTTGCCTGACGCGGCACTAGCTCCTCTCTCACCGCAGCCTCGAGGGGTACGGCCCTCGCGATTGCCCGCTTCGAGGACTCGGAGTTGCTCCACTTACCCCCTTGGCGTCCGCTAAATTCGTAGTCGATGCCCTGCGGCTCCTCGCCGGCCAGCACGGTGAGTGCCCCTCCTTCGTCTTGCAACGACACTAGAATTCGGGTCTCGTATTTCATCGCTGCGTATGTGATGGGGCCATCATGAACCATCACATAGCCCGCCAGCTCCCAGTCGGCGGCTGCGGTCGCGTAGACGTGCTCACCGATCCGGTAGGCGCTCACTCCGTGAATTCCCAAGAGCCGAGCATCCAGGCCTTCTGGGTCGACGACTCCGGCTCCAGCAGGTACGTGGCCCCGTCGGTGACGTGCGGTCCGGCGGGTGGCGGGGCCACGGACAGGGGAAGCCCTTGGGCATCCGAGGAGGGGATCGGCGCGGCAGTGTCAGTCGCCGCCGGGCGCGGTGAATTCTTCGGCCGGGCCGAAGTCGTTGAACCTGCCGGTGTTGACGGCAGGGACGCCTCGCACCTCCATGCGCTGTGCTGCCGCCGTTCGACCGGGGAACGCTACTCCTTCCGCCGGTACCGAGTTCCCGGTATCGGGGCATTTGACGGCCGACTGCGAACGGGTGGTGTCAGTCCCCGCGTCATGCTTCCCAGTAGTCACGCTGCGGCAGTTCGACCCATACATCTGGCGGCCCCGCGATGGCGCGTGCATCGGTCAGCCGCAGTCCGGCGAAGCTGCACGAGTAGGCCACTGCGTTGTGCCGGTAGAGGTACGAGGCCAGGACTTCCTGGGGACTGTCGTCGGGGTCTGGCCAGCCGCCCGGGTGGAGGTCCGAGTCTTCGAGGCTGCCGTTCCGGGCGCCCTTGCCCTGATGGCCGCTCTTGGGGATCGGAAACAAGTACTTCAGGCGGTGCCCGCGACGGACAACCGCGGGATCGCCATGACCTGGTACCAGGTACTTCAAGATCAAGGAATCGAGGGGATCGCCGCCCAAAGGGGAGCGTCCACGTACCGCGGTGGTCAGCGGCTGTGGTCAGTTGAGTACACCAACTCGGTCATCGGGTCTGGGCCTGGCACCTTCGACCGTGCTGTAGAACCGCAGGTCGTCCAGTCGTAACCCTCTGGAACGATCAGTAAGAGGGCAGTGCCATCAGAGGTCTGGACTGAGACCCAGATCCGGATGATGCGCCTGGACTGCCCGCCGGAGCCGCTCGCGGAGGTGGGGATGGGCCAGTGCGCCGCGGGCGAGGGCGAGGACCGTGTCGCTCGGGAGGGCTGAGCCGTCTCTGCCGAGCATGTCGGCGAGCAGCCGGGTCACCGGTTCCCGGGCGGGTGAGTCGTCGGGCAGGAGCGCCACGGCGTGATCCACCCTGAGGTACAGCGCTGCCAGCTCATCGCCGGCAAGTCCGGCGCTGCCGCCGATCAGCAGCCGCAGCACATCGTGGGCCAGTGAGGTTGCCTGCAGTCCTTCACCGAGGGAGGTGAAGACGGTCACGGCCGGCCCCAGCCACTCCATGACCGGATCCATCGCATGCCGTACTACCAAGTCGTTCGTGCCTCCGGACACGTCCATCTTGTGCCACACCGCCTCCCAGTAGGGCCGGGACCACTGCACGATGTCGCGCCGGGGGAGGCGGTACAGCCAGTACATGTCTAACGGGGGCGGCGGGGACAGCTCCCCCGTGCGCAGCCGGATCTCCAGTCGTCGGCCGCCCTCCGCGCGGCTACGGTGAACCGAGACCGACAGTGCGAAGTCCGCCCACTGCTGCTCGTCGAACGACGACCGCCAGAGCAGGGCGTGCCGGTGCCAGGCATCGCCCGGATCCGATGAGTCCGGGAACAGCCTGTCCGCGGTGATGCCCTCCGACAGCAGCAGTAACACGACCAGGACGAGGTTGGCACCGTAGATGCCGTGTCGTGCCGACGTGCGGCTCTCTGCGGGCCCGGTACGCAGGGTGGGGGTCGTCCGTCCGTGTCGCGTGCTGCTCAAAGACACGTACGAGCAGCTGACCCAGCCGCTCGCGTTCGCCGTCCGGCAACCGACGCACCATCGATTCCCCGAACCGCAAGATCTGCCGTGAGGAGAGCGGGGCGTACGACAGCAGCGCGTAGGCCAGGTCGTCGTTGACGCGGCTCGTGCCGAGCGACAGGGCCGGCCGGTCCGTGAGCAGGCCGGTCAGGACGTGCAGCGCCAGCCGTACGACTAGGTACTCGCCGAACGTGGCGTGCAGGAATTCGTACGTGGACAGCACGCGGCCGTCGCGGATGGACTGGGCGCGCTGGACGAAGAAGAACCGGCCCAGCGCCACCTCGGCCGCACCCAGGGGGGCACGGAACCCGAAGGTGCCGGTGGAACGGCGGCCTAGGAGTGCCGTGAGGTCTTCCTCGAGCTCCGCCGCCGATACCCACTGCCGACGCCGGTTGAGCTGGGCGAACGCGACCAGGGAAAGGCGCTGGAGCTCCTGCTCGACGCGCTCCGCCAGTCCGTCCTCCGGCGTGGCCCCGAAACCGGTCTTGTCCACCTCCCGGCGGGCGAACGAGGTGAGCAGTGCCTCGTACAGCTCGGCCTCGTCGAGCGGGGTGTCCCCTTCGTGGCCATCGCGTCCCTCGTGCCTGTCGCGTCGTAGGCCGTTGTCCGTGGCGTCGTACAGCGCCATCATCAGCAGCAATAGCGGCTGCGCGGCCAGCGACTCGTGCCGGGCGATGGCATCCCAGGGCAGCGGTTGCAGCCCCCGGGCCGCGAGGTTGCTTGCGTTGGCCTCGTTCCACAGCTCCAGCCAATGGCGGATCTGGGCGGGACGGAACGGTTCCAGGCGGAGGGCGACGAGTCCCTCCGGGTACCGGGTGCGATCGGCGACGGCCGTACGGCTGGTGACCAGCGCTCGCACCGGGCGGCCCTGCTCCACTTCGCGCTGCTGGAAACGGGCGACGCGTACGAGGAAGTCGCTGTGGTGGACGCCGGTAGTCTGCAGCAGCTCGTCGAAACCATCCAGGAGCAGCACCGGGACCGCACCGCTGGCCGAGCGGACCAGCTCCGGCCAGGACACCCGCTCCCCTGTGGCCGCCCGTACCGCCTGCTCGAGTTGCTCCTGCAGGTCGTCCTCGGCGCGTACGTCGCGCAGCGGCACCCGAACGGGAAGGAATCCGGCAGACGGCAGCCGGGCAGCGAGGACCCGGGTCAGGACGGACTTGCCGGCGCCGGGCTGGCCCAGCACGAGCAGCGGGGAGCCGACTCCGGCGGGGGAGGTGAGGGCACCTGCGAGGTAGCCCGTCAGGTCGCGGCGTACGGGCATCTCCTCCCACCAGGCCTCGCTCGACGGGGCGTCGGTGCCAGCCACTGCACGCACTCGGAAGTCCGGATCCAGGTACATGTCCTGGAGGGCGGGCACACTGATGCCGTCGGGCGCGGTCGAGGCGTCCAGAACGGGCCGGGTGAGCGCGGCCTCATGGGCGAGGGCGAGGGCGGCCGCAACATCTGTCGGAGGGCGCATCGCCCGGGCCACTTCGGACAGCAGCTCCTCCACGCCGACCAGCGCGAGCCGTACCCGGTCTCGGGTGGCCTGGTGCTCAACCTGCGCCACCCAGAATCCGAACTCGGGTGCCTGCTGGGCCAGCTGCGCGTAGAGGCCCTCATATTGCTGGACCGCCCTGCGGGGCAGCTCCGTGGCCAGCACCCGCCGTGCCGAGGTCCGGTCGAAATCCGTCAGGTCGCCCCAAACCCGCAGCCCTTCGACGAAGCCGAGGAACCTCTCCGACAGCCCTCCGTACCAGAGCCGCATCTCCGCCGTCACGTCCTCGAACGGGCGGTGGGGTGCGGGGTGGGGCGCGTCGACCGCAGCCAGCGACTGCGCGAACGCCGCACCGCCCGGCGGATCCGGGGCCCCCGCGAGGGCGAGCTGTTCGCTGCGGGTCAGTTCCAGGTCATCGACGCCGAACGGCAGGTCCGACTCCCCAAGCGCTTGGAACCATGCAACGACGACGATCACGGTATGGGCGGCCTGCAACAGTTCCGTGCGCTCGGAGCGCCCTTCCGACCGGCCCAGGCGCCGCCCCAGATTCCGTACTGCGTCGCGGCCCAGGCCGACGATGCGGCCCCGGGCGTCGGCGATTCGCAGCACCCCGTCCCCGATACCGCCCGTTGCCGCGTTCAGCGCTCCGCCCAAAGCCCGGTCCAGTGCGGCCACGGCGGGCGAATCGCCGCCGAGCAGCACCAATGCGTCCGAGAACGACAGCAGTCTGCGCACGCTCATCCTGCCCCCATGAAGACCCGTCCGTCGCTGACACGCCCGCGCTGATCTCCCCACCTACGTGCAGGGGCGCTACCGCGTGGACCCTGCCCGGACACTCTCGCATGGGGGAGTCCGGGGGACCTGAGGTTCGGGACAAGACACCCACCACGGGGCTCGCGTTCGTGCCGGCCGCATGCTGGGGAGGCACTGGTTCCGCGGGGTGGAATTTGCGCCGGCCCCGGCGCCCAGTGGACGAGCCGCTCTCCGACTCACCCCCTCGATGTCCTCCAAGGGTGGCATCTACAACGCGGGTGGGTGATCATCATGCACGCCTCATGAGACGAGCCGCACTTCCTGGTGCCCGTGGTGCAGAGAAGGGAGAAGGTCCGGCACTCCGAGACCGGCGATGCCGACGCGTCGGCTTCACCGGCATCCCAGGCCGCCCCCGTCACCTCTTCGTCCGCCTGCCCGACAACCGGACCGCCCGTTCCCAACAGCTCACCGCGCCGTTTGCCGCGCAGGTCGCGCTCTTCCTTCGAGCAGCCGGCCCAGCCGCCGAAGCCTGCACCCCGGACGGCGAGCCTACCGGCGCGCGGGCGAGGGCCTGGTGGTGGAAGTCGCGGCCGGAACGACGCGGCATGCGGTGGTCACGGTCGTGCGCGTCCATGACTGACGCGCACCCATCGGCCGGACCTCGTGAGCCTGGAAGGTCAGGCTCCGGCTCCCTGCTGAGCCTGCTGGAGTGCGGTACGGCACGGGACGCACAGGGGATTCTTTGGGGCTAATCGTGTGGTGCGAGGCGAGCGGAGTCCATTTTGTGCAGCTCTGCGCCGGTGTGATCAACACTATCGTGCGCAACAAGTGTGGCGCCACTGCCGGATCACCAAGTGGGATTGTCGAGTCAGCAGAGGTTCGATGTCAGCGTTCGGAGTCCTCTGCGAGGACGTCTGAGGCTGGCGGCACGGGGGTGGGAACCAGCAACAGTGCGGCAAACACAAGGGGAGCGGCTGTCTGGTACCCGATCCACGCTTCACCCCCGGCGCTGCCGTCCCGCCACGCCGTCAGTAAGCCGACAAGCGCCGTCAGCACCCAGCCGCTGTCGTAGGCGACCATGAGCCGCATGTAGGTGCGGATCGGGCGGCTGCGCACAAACTTGATCTCGACCCCGCCGCCGATCAACAGGGCGACGCCGGAGGCGGCCATCAACCAAGCGGACACGCCAAGCAGATCGCCAAGCCAGGAAGCGCCAATCAAGTAGGCGGCACCGAGCACTACCTTGAAGGCGCCGTCGGCGATGATCCCCGCCAAGCGGCGCGTCTCTGACGGTGTCACAGCCTGGTCCTGCGTCATGAGCGTTCCTCCCTGATGCCTGCACTACTCCCGTAACCTTGTTACTAGAATAATGGAATTATGAGAATGACAAGAGCAGAGACCAAGGAACGCAACCGCCGCGCCCTGCTGGATGCTGCCTTCCAAGTCGTCTCCCGGGATGGGTACCGCGCCAGGCTTGACGAGATCGCCGAGCAGGCCGGCCTGACGACCGGCGCTGTCTACTCACTGTTCGGCAGCAAGGGCGGCCTGGTGGCCGCCTTGGTCGCCGATTACCTCCGGCCGCACTATGAAGAGATCGAGCAGGCCATTCCCGCAGAAATGGATCTCCTGGAAGCGGTTGAAGCCTTCGCCCGGTACTACCGGCGCAGCTGTGACGCCCCGGCCGCGACCTCTGCCCTGTCGTTGCAGATCACCCTGCTGGACATGGCCCTGCATGACCCCGAACTCGGTTCCCAACTCGCCGCGTCCGTCCGGACACAGGAGAGCCACCTGATCGCGTTGTTCACCGGTAGATCACACAACCGGAAAGCCGTGACGTCGCAGCAGGCGCAACGTCTGGTTACCGCGCTCAGGGCAGTGTTCGTTGGTCTCACGCAGGGCGTCATCCTCGGCCTCGCCCCGGGTGTCGACGAGCAGTACTTCGTCGACACCGCCTGCGCCCTGGCGTCCAACGCGGCCCTCGTCGATCAGAATGCCGACGCTGCTGTGTGATTCAGCCGCGTTGGAGGGCTCTGGTCAGGTCTCGGTTGGCCTCCCTTGCGGCATCAAGATCGGATCGGGCCTCCTCCAACGCGGAGGCCAGTTCGGCGTTGTGCTGCTCCAGACTGGTGATCTTCCGCTGGAGTTCGTCGAAGTCAGTTGGGGCTCCGAGCCCGGATTCCTGCCATGCCTGGGGACTGTAAAGCGTTCGGCTCTGGCCCGTAGTCGGTGGTGACGTCGAGTAGCCATCCGCGATCATGATCTTGTGATGGATTTCAACTCCCTTCTCGGGACAGTGTTTTCCGGGCTGTCGGCGCTGGTCGTCGAGGACGTGGCGGACGGTGGTGACGCGGTGGTGGTCACGGCCCACACTCGGGATGTGGCGGTGTCGTGTCCGGTGTGTCGAACTCCGACGGCGAAGGTGCACGGGTACCACCGTCGGACGGTGCGGGACGTACCGGTCGATGGCCGCCCGGTCGTCGTCCACCTGCGCGTACGAAGGCTGGCCTGTCCGGTTCTGGGCTGCTCCCGGCAGACCTTCCGTGAGCAAATTCCCGGACTGCTGAAGCGTCATCAGCGCCGCACTGTGCGTCTCGCCGGGCAGATATCGCAGGTGGCACGCGAGCTATGCGGCCGGGCGGCCGCACGCCTGGCCTGCCTGCTGGCCGTGCCCGTCTCCCGCAGCACCGCACTGCGTCATCTGCGGCGCCTGCCGCTACCAAAGCAGGCCATTCCGCGGGTGATCGGCGTGGACGATTTCGCCCTTCGCCGCCGCCACCGTTACGCCACCATCATCACGGATGCCGAGACCGGCCGACGCATCGCGGTCCTGCCTGACCGAGAGAGGGCCACCCTTCAGTCCTGGCTGCGCGAACATCCTGGTATCGAGGTCGTATGCCGGGACGGATCGGCCACCTACGCCGAGGCCATCCGCCGAGCTCTGCCCAACGCGGTGCAGGTCAGCGACCGGTGGCACCTCTGGCGCAACCTCTGCGACAAAGTCCAACTCGAGGTCCGCGCGCATGCCGGCTGCTGGGCCACCATCAACCCGCCCCGCCCCGGCGGAGTACGCGAACAGACCACCCGCGACCGCTGGAACAAGGTCCACGATCTTCTCGGCCAGGGCGTCGGCCTGCTCGACTGCTCCCGCCGCCTGGGCGTATTCAGTACTTGTCGCCGTGGTGGTCGGCCTTGTCGTTTCCGCCGTTGTTGATGCAGGTGTTGCCGAAGGCGGGGTTGAGGAGGCCGATGACGTTGACGGTGTTGCCGCAGACGTTGACAGGGACGTGGGCGGGTACCTGGAGGACGTTGCCGGACAGGACACCGGGGGAGCCGATGGCAGCGCCTTCGGCGGTGGCATCCGCGGCGGCCATGCCGGCGCCGCCGGCCAGGACAGCGGCGGCTGCGGCGGTAACGGCTACGGCCTGTGCGATACGCGACATCGAAAACTCCTAGAAGACTAGAAGAGGGGGCCTGCCGCAGGGATTACGGCATCGGCTCCGCTCAACAGCACGAGCAAGTGACCGGTTACGGAGATACGGCCGAAGCGGTGACCCCCAGCCACCACCCCCTCCGGACCCGCGGTACCGGGGATGGCGTGGGGCCGGGTTGCTGTGCGGCGGGCACCGCCTCCGGGGGCGCTGCTTACCCGGTGGACGTAACGGCGGTCTTGTTTCCGCACGGAAGAACAGCGCCGCGCCCTGGCCTCCTTCGTTCGAGGCTGGGGCGCGGCGGGGCGGGACGCCGGCCTGATGCTGCGCGGCCACCTGGGCGGCTTGGGCGAAGTGCATGACGATCCCCTTTCGCACCGGCGCCGACGATCCGCCCGTCCTCGTCCCGCCGGATGGGGATACCGGTATCGGGCCGCTCGACGGCATGGCAGGTGATCAACGTGCCCCTTCCCGTGGCAGCCTGCGGACCAGGACGACGACGTGAAGCCGAAGGTAGCCCGCCCGTGGCGGCGAACAGCAATCCCACTGTCAGGAGGCGGCGACTGGGCGCCGAGTTGCGTCGGCTCCGTCAGGTCAGCGGGCTGAAGAGCACCGAGGTGGCTGAGCGGCTTATGGTTTCCCAGCCCAAGATCAGTCACCTGGAGAACGGCCGCTGCGCCATCAACCCCCGCGATGTGCGTGATCTGTGCGTCATGTACGGAGTGGCGGATCAGCAGGTGATCGCCTCGCTGACCGAGATGGCCAGGGAATCCGGCCGACAAGGCTGGTGGCACGTCTACGCCGACCTCCCCGACAGCGACTACATCGGCCTGGAGACGGACGCCGCCTCGATCCACACCTACGAGCCCCTGGTGGTCCCCGGCCTGTTACAGACCCCCGCCTACGCCCAGGCCGTCGTCGGGGAAACGATCCCCTTGCTCACTGTCGAACAGGCGGCCGTGCGTCTGAAGGTGCGGCTGCGCCGTCAGCACCGGATCTACGATCCGGGGTACCCGCTGCGTCTGCGGGTCGTCCTGGACGAATCGGCCCTGCGGCGTGTCGTGGGCTCCCCCGACGTGATGCGCGAACAGCTGGAGCACCTGAACGCGCTCAGTGGCGGAGCCGCACATCACCGTGCAGGTCCTGCCCTACGAGGCGGGGGCTCACCCGGGCCTGTCGGGGCAGTTCTCCATTCTGAGGTTCGCCGACATGCCCGAGGCGGGGGTGGTGTATCTGGAGCGGTTCACCAGCGACCTCTACCTGGAGAAACCATCCGACGTGCAGCGCTACGCCGTGATGTACGACCAGCTCCAGGCTCACGCCCTCGACCCCGACCGCACCCGCCGATTCATCACCGACGCCATCAAAGCGCACCTCGACGCCAGCCGCCCCTGAGCGCGCCCTCAGGACGCTCAGGTGAGACGGGTCAACGCGGCCCGATCACTGCAACACCGCACTGCAACACCACCGCGTGTTGCAGTCCTGACCTGCGGTGATGCTCCGGATAGGGGTCCGTGGTGCCCGTGTTGAACCTCGCGTTGCAGGCCCGCGCCCCATCCGGGGGCCGCGCAGTTCACCCCAAAGCTGATGCCGGGGCGCCGGGCAGGGCGCCTTCCAGGACGCTCGGCAGGGCGTGCACCAAGGCGTCCGGCGGGGCGCTTCACAGGGCGCCTCACGCCCTTACGGTGACCGGACAACGGTGCAGGTCAGGCCATACGGTCAAGGGGGGCCGACCACGCCGACTACTTCACTGAGGGACCCTTTCCAGACCTGGTGAAGCTTCGACTACCCCTACCCAACCCCCTCCAGACGGCGGACCACCCGCCAGCGAGCTGCCGGACTCACGGCTTATCTGGGGCGGCACGGATGGAGGCCCGGTCGAGGGCGGCGAGCACGGCCGCGGTCGCTGTCTCGTACACCGCGACCGCAGAGGCGGCGTCGGGTTCAGCGGGCAGCACCTCGGCGTTGACGACCTGCAGGACGCTGCCCGCCGTGTCGGTGGTCTCGTTCACGCGCGCCGCGCCGGGGGCGGAACGGCCTGGGCGAGGTTGGCGAAGGGCTCGGCGATCCCGATGGCTCCTGCCTGCGGAAACGACGGTCCGGCGGCTACTGGCCCGCATCGACGGCGACGCGCTGGATCGGGCGGTCGGGTGATGGCTCGCCGACCGCCGCCCGAAGGCGACCGGGCTGCGTGGCCTCGCCGTGGACGGTAAGAGCCTGCGTGGCGCGGCCAGAGCGAAGGGCCGCAAGATCCACCTGCTCGCCGCACTGGAGCACGCCACCGGCTTGGTCCTGGCCCAGCTGGACGTCGGAGAGAAGACGAACGAGATCACCTGCTTCCAGCCGCTGCTGGACACCGTCGCCGACCTGGCAGGAACCGTCGTCACGAGCGACGCGATGCACAACCAGCGCGAGCACGCCGACTACCTCCTCGCCCGAGGCGCCCACTACATCGTGATCGTCAAGGGCAACCAGAAGAAGCTGCGTCGGCAGCTCAAGTCCCGTCCCTGGAGGAACATTCCGCTTCAGGGACGCACCCGGGGCATCGGCCACGGCCGCTCGGAGATCCGCCGGATCAAGGTCGCCACCGTGAACAGCCTCCTCTTCCCCGGCGCCCGCCAGGCCGTCCAGATCAAGCGCCGCCGAACCAACCGCAAGACCGGCCAGACCGCCGTCAAGACGGTCTACGCCGTCACCAGCCTGACCGCCGAGCAGGCCACCGCGGCCCAGCTCGCCGAACTCGTCCGCGACCACTGGAAGATCGAGGCTCTGCACCATGTCCGCGACACCACCTTCGCCGAGGACTCCTCCCAGCTGCGGACCGGCAACGCGCCCCGCGTGATGGCTACCTGGCGCAACCTCGCCATCGGAGTCCTCCGAACAGCCGGAGTAAAGAACATCGCAGTCGGCCTTCGCCGCAACGCCCGCGACCCTCGCCGCCCCCTCGCGCTCCTCGGCCTCGGATGATCACGAACCGGTCGTCATGCGACTACGCCGAAGCCCTGCATCAGAGGCCAACACAACAAGACCCTTGCAGTATCAGGCCAGCGCGCTGTCTGATGATCACGAGGGGGGTACCCCCTGCGGTATCTATTGCGGTGTCGGATCCGGCCATCCGTTGTTGGAGGCACCGGACTGATACCGCGTCATCAGGTGTGAAGAGAGGTTCCTCGTTGCCCGTGTACAGACCAAGACCCTTCCGGCTGTTCCTGACGGCCGGTCTCGCCGTGCTGCTGATGGCGGCAACGCCCCATGCGGCGACAGCAGCGGATCCATCCGCCCCTCGGCCGTCGAAGGGTCTCACGCATAAGGCAGGTAAGGGTTTTTCGGATCTCATCGAAGCCAGCGGCACAGGACCTTCACAACTACCTCCGGAGGCTAAGGGATTCGCTAGCCAAAGGGCGGCCGATGCGAAGCCCCAGCAGCGGGGAAAGCGCCCGGCGGCGCTGAGAAACAGTCCAAGCTGCAGTGAAGTCAAGAAGAGGCCTGGGGCCGAACGAAAGAATGCCATCTGCGTTCAGGAGGAAACGGCAACTGACCCCACCAGTCTGCGCTCTGCTACCGCATCAAGCCCCGTCTGGTGTGAGCATGTTTCCATACAGGTGGAACGTTTCAGCCTGTGCTCCATCCGTCTCTTCTCTGTCCTCGTGTGGGACACCGACGGAACCGAACTGGGCACGATGGACGTCACAGCCGCTCAGGAGATCAACACAGTGGCCACCTCGCGTCACTTCTTGGAGGAGTTCTACTTCCGGGTCGACCGGATGAGTCCGGGAGTGGCCGGCGCGGGCGTGACCGTTGCCGCGAACACGACATGCAACTATCTCTCCGGATGTTCTGACAACGGCCAGGACCCCTGGGTGGGCGCGATGCCCCTGCCGCCGGTGGGGACATGGGTAGAGGGAACCGTAGAGCGGAGCTGGACCGGCGCCAACCGCGATGACTCGATTTTCATGCTCTGGTCTTTGACCTTCACCAAGGCCAATGGGAAGAGCTCCACCGTCGAGTGGGGAGGAATCGATTACGAGGTCCGCTGCGACGACCAGATCTCCTCCTGGGCGGGCTGTGTTATCCGCAGCTTCAGGCCCACCCTCGTCATCGACGGCACACAATTGCCCGCAGCACGGGACTACATCGCCCGTGTGCAGGCCACTCTCAGCTCACATCCCGGCTGGGCAGGTAAGGGAGAGCCCCTGCACCGTGAGGCGGACTCCGAAATCCAGCGGCAGAACCGGCTGAAGGTCTGCGACAACACGTGGATCAAAGAGGATCGGTTCGGGGGTAAGGTCACTCCGCACGCTGACAGCATCGAATGCGACGAGTGGCCGTTCGCTGCCACGAAGGAGAGCGGCGGACAGCAGGGAATCCAGTCTGGAACTGAATGCCAGCAATGGACCATCTGGTCGGGAGGCGTTGGGGTGGGATGGCCCGCGAAGAACTACGCCGTGCACGCCTACGGTGCAAGGTCGGGAACGGCCCAATGCGCCCGCGCCAGCATGCCGCGCTCCGACAACGGGGGGGCAGGGACGGCCCTGAGCAACTTCTACCAGAACCAACGAGTGCTTGGCGGCGAAGCCTTCTGGGTCGATGCCGGCGCTGCCACGGTGCTCGGGGACCCCGGGCCGACCAAACCGGTGAGCCGTGCAATGTGCAATCTCAAGAGCCCCTCCGTTTCCGGCATCGTGGGCAAGGCAGCCCCGGAGAACACCTTCCTCGACTATGCCCGCACGACACCCGACGGGTGGACGGGAGGAGACTCCACCTACTCGGTGAAGCTACCGAACGGGCGGAACCTCTGGATGTTCTCGGACACCTTCCTCGGCCCGCTCAACCCTGACGGCACCCGTCCGACCAGCGCCAGACTCATCAACAGCTCGTTCGTCCTCCAGGACGGCCCGAACCTGTCAACTATCCACGGTGGCACCGCTGTAGCCCCTCAAACCCTCGTGCCTCCCGCCTCTGACGGCTGGTACTGGCTTGGCGACGGAAAGATCACCCAACGCGCGGGGAACAATCACCTCCAAGTGATCTTCCAGCAGTACCACCGCTACGGCCCCGGCGGCTGGGACTGGGGATGGAAGCGTAGTGTGCTCGCCACGTTCTCCCTCTCCGATCTCTCAAAACCCCAGAGTATCGTCCCAATCCCCTCGGCAGCCGGAATTACCTGGGGATCCGGAATTCTCCCCTCAACGGACAGCGGAGACGGTTACACTTACATCTACGGCGTGGCGGACGCTCCTGTCAGGAAATCCATGCGCATCGCCCGCGTTCACGGCAGCGACCTGGATTCCAGATGGGAGTTCCTCGATCCCGCTAATTCCCGGTGGGTGCTGGATGAACGCCAAACCTCCAACGCCCTCACGGGAATTTCCAACGAGTACAGCGTCACCCCCTGGAACGGGTCCTTCCTGCTGCTCACCCAGGACAGCAACGAAGCCTTCAGCGCCAAGGTGTACGCCTATACCTCATGCGACCCCAGTGGAACGTTCAAGAATCCGGTAGAGGTCTTCAGGATGCCGGAGACCAGCCTTTTCGGCACCTATCAAGACATGAACGTATACGCCTATAACGCCCACATGCACGGAGCCCTCACCAGAGACGGAGGGAACACGTTTACCTTCAGCTACAACGTGAATAGCATGGACAACAGCATCGCCCCCGGCGGTGCCCACTACAGAGATCCCAGCATCTACAAGCCCCGCTGGGTGTCCTTCACTGCAACCCCTGCCCCATAGCCAGCCTGGAGAGGATGACCAGATGAACGACGGACTCTGCTGGATCGCCGATACCTATCCCTTCGGCTACAGCATCACACTCTGCGAAAATTTGACCCCGGAAGAAGCACTTCATCGCCTTGGTGCCCAGCTGGAGTCGCTCCTGCCCCTGACTCGAGACCAAGCCCAGGCGATTGAAGTCCACAACGCAGGCGGCGCCCGCTTCGGACTGCCGGACGAACTGAACCTTGACACCGAGGCCCTCACATGCCACGGATTTCTGCGGCCGGAAGCTGACGCCATCGTCAGAGCCGGCACCGCAGGAAACTGGGCCTTTACGATCCAGGCATCCATTTCCCACACTTTGCGGCCCTTCCTAGAGGACCTCTCACACAACACCCGTGTACTGGCTCACAGCACAGACGTCAATGCGACGCAAAGTGTCGCATACGCGGTGAACGGACAGACCCTCTCTGCCTTCGACCCTATTTTCCCAGAGTACATCGGCGGCGCCAAACCATCCGAGTTCCCTGCCCCAGCGGGCACACGCATGGGGCCGAAAGAAACCCTGGCCTATGTTGAATCCGTATTCGGCATCGGCATTTCCCCGGAGGCAGAATTTCAGCCTCTGCCGACGGCCGCCCTGTCAAGCCGGGCTTGATCCGTTTTGACAGGAATCTGAGAAACCGTATCTCAACTGATCATGGAACGTGCAGGTCGAACAGTGTTCCTGGTCGGGTGATTTTCCGGCTGTACGCGCATGAAGGCAGGGCCTCTCGGTAGCTCAGGGATGCGAATCTGACCGAGCGATGCCGGGAGGCCCTGTTGTCGTTGTTGCCCTCGCCCGCCTACCGAGTTCAACTCGTCCGCCGTGTCGTGCGATTGCCTCGCGCACGTGTACGGCAACGCGGCTGATCATCCGGACCGGAACGCTGGTATTACAACCCAAGAGCTGCCCAAGGCGACGCGGTTCGACAACCGCGTCGCCATCGTCACCTATTGATCAGAAACTCAAAGGGTTCTCGTTCAGGACGTAGCGGACGTGTGGGCCGCCGAAGTAGCCGCGGACGATGTGTGGTTGATGCTGTCGTCTGTGGAAGAACCTGCGCGTTTCGGCGGCGAGTTCGGCCTGGTTCCTGGCCTGGCCGGACATCGCGGCCGACATGGGCCGGCTCGACGCCCGCGGTATCGACGTCGCCCGGATCCTCGTGGACGCGCACGCGGCCGGAGCGGGCGTCGACCAGGCCGTCGCCGCCGTCATCACCGCGGCCGCCGCCAAAGCACCCGCGCCCGCCCCGGCCACCCCGGCGCCCACCGCCACCCCGGCCCTGCTGCTCCCAGTGCTGTCGCGCTGCCGGCCAGGGACGTGCCGGCGTCGCGTATGGGCGGGTCCGGCGATCCGTGGGGTGCGCCTGCGGGGGGACGGGTACCCGCGCCCGCTCCCGCCCCGGCTTCTGGCACTGCACCCGCTCCCACCCCCGCCCCCGCTCCTGCTGCGGCGCCGCCGGTGCGGGAGGCCGTCGATGCGTGGGCGCCGCCCGCCAGCGTGGACGCGAAGCGCTCCTGGGGCCCGCTGACCGAGGGGTTGAGCGTGCCCCGGGATCTGGACCTCGGGGACCGGCGAAGGCGCTGGAGCAGCTCGGGGTGAACTGGCTCGCGCACGCCGCGTTCGTCGGAGCCGTCAAGGACGTGCTGCCCGAGCAGGCGGTGGGCCTCCTGGTCGGCTCCCGCCAGTGGCCCCTGCTCGCGGCCCGCATGGACCGGATCCGCGACCAGGGCGGCCCCGCACTCCTCGGCGCGCACCTGGCCCGCCTCCAGGCCGACACCTCCTGGAAGGACGGCCCCACCTCCACCACGGTCGGGCGGCTCGTGGACGCGGCCCTGCGCTCCCTGACGACACCGCCCTCCACACCGGCCGCGCCCGCGTCCCGGGTGAGGGTGTCCCCGGCGGCGGCCCGTTCCCGCTCCACCACCACCCCGGCCGCCGCGGCACCCGGTCAGCAGGCCCCGACGGAGGCCGCCGTCCCCGCTCACCGGCAGCAGGCCGCACCGGCCAGGGGCGCGGGGCGTACGCGGTGACGGCGGCAGCACCCACACCCGACCCGCGTACGGGCGCGGGCGGACCGGTGGCATCGACCGGACGGACCGGATCGGCGTGGAGGGCATGCTGTCGCCGTCCCTCTGCACGTATCGGGCCGATCCGCCCTCACCTGCTCTCATCCCCTCCCGAACCGGCCGTGGGCCGCTCCCGCCCGCCATCACGGACGACACGCTCCATCGTCATCGATTACCTCTCCGTCGACTATCCGAAAACCTGTGATGGCCGGAGTAGACATTGCCTGGTGTGGTTATGGTTTCTCTCGTAGCCCAGAGAGACCGCAGGGCCTGGCAGAGACGAACTGCCGGGCAGGCAGTATCCGCAGTACAGGCAGGACCCGTATGGCGGTGCGGTGGTGGAGTGTCGAAGCCATAGCAGTTGCAGGTCGGCGACGGGACTGATCACCGGACCGGGTGGCCCGCAGTCATCAGGGGCCACCACACGCAGTTGACGCAGTGGTGTAGTACCCGCAGTTCGCAGTACCCGCAGTTCGCAGTACCCGAACTACCTCGGTAAGGGTGTCGATGGTGGGCATCCGCGTCGGGAGGTTCGGCAGTGGGGTTCTAAGCCAGAGCAGACGCAGGACAGGCGACGGGGCTGGCTGCCGGAAGTGTGGCGCTCGGTCAGGCCACAAGCAGTACCAAGCGGTTCGCAGTATCAGCAGTTCGCAGTGGTCGGTAGTTGATCATCCGAGGGATGAACGGAGGGATTGGGCGCCATCAGGATCGCCCGGACGGAGTGTTGAGTCCGGGTACCGCAGGACATCGAGTAGTGAGGTGGTCTCCGGTCGAGCAACCGCGATCCCCGCACCCCCGACAGCATTCCGGTTGGGCACGCGGATGAGTAGGCCGGCGCAGTACCAGGGCCGGCAGATGGTGTAGCAGTTCCTTCGGGGCCCTGGTGCCATAGGCACCAGGGCCCCTCCGCATGCTCCGCAGAGAGGTGAAATGACCGCGGACGACTCCTACGGCCGTCTCGATGACGATGACTTCCCCGCCTACACGATGGGTAGGGCCGCCGACATGCTCGGCACCACCCAGAGCTTCCTGCGCGCGATCGGTGAAGCACGCCTGATCACCCCGCTCCGCTCCGCCGGCGGCCACCGCCGCTACTCCCGCTACCAGCTGCGCATCGCCGCCCGCGCCCGCGAGCTCGTCGACAAAGGCACGCCCATCGAAGCGGCCTGCCGGATCGTCGTCCTCGAGGAGCAGCTGCAGGAAGCGCAGCGCGTCAACGCCGGGCACCAGCGCGCGGCCGCGGCGACGGCACGGTCCCGGGCAGCGGCCTGAGCCCGCTTCGGCCGGCTCCCGCCACGCGACCTCCGGTATCCGCCGGCCGGTGCGGAGGAACCCCGCATCGGCTCCGTCCATCAACCACGTGTCGGTCGGCGACGCGAGCCCGCGCACACCGTCCTCCCACCGGGGTGACCCCGCCCGGCCCGGCGGATTTGGGTGGCCGCTCATCCAGCGGCTCGCCCAACACATTGACATCACTCCCCATCCCGAGGGCAAAATCATCCAAGCCGTCCTGCGCCTGAGCTGATTCCCCCTTCCCCCGCTGTACCGGGGAAGGTCACGGTGGGCGGCCAGAGTTCGGGCAGGCTGGGAGCCAGGAATTACACGTGTGCCCAAGGAAGCGTTGTGGAACCGACGACGGTGACCGTTCTGCCGGATCGTGACGGGCAGCGGATGGTGCGGTGCGCGGGCGCCTTCGACTACAGCACACTCGCCCCGCTGCGAACCGCGTGCGACACAGCCATCGCGGACGACGGCGTCGAGCGGCTGGTCCTGGACGTCCGCGGCGTCACCTTCGCCGACTCCACCTTCCTGAACCTGCTCCTGACCCTCTCCAGCGCATGCGATCTGCGACTGGCCGGCCCCCTGCCGCGCCAGCTTGCCCGCCTCCTGGCCGTGACCGGCACCGACCAGGTCCTCACCGTCGAGGACGCTGCCGCCGACAAGGCGGCCGAGTAGTAAAAGCGCGCCTCGGGCGGCCTCCTGCGGGGCCCCCGCACTCGTGGCGTCGGACGCGTGAAGCACCCTCCCGCACGCCCCCCACAACCCACCACTGGGGCCAAAAGAACTCCGAACATGGTCCCCGAACGACATAGGCCGTTCTAGACAGGGGGCTGGACGGACACGGGTGCGGCTCCCTCCGCCGCTCAGCCCCGCCGGCCGCAGAGCGGCGGGGCTGAGCGGTCCCCGTCCCGGACTCTGACCGGTCTCCTTGCGTCGGCGGGCCGCCGCCCTCTTCCGGGGTGGCGGCCCTGGTGTCAGTGGGGGAGTGAGACCGGGCGGAGTGGTGGCGCTGTGCCCGGTGTAGCGCTGGGGCGGGTCCGGCGGGAGCTCCTTCGGTTGCTTCCGGATGGGTCATCGGCGGATGCGCAGGGTTCCGTAGAGCCCGGCGACGGCGGTGATGACGCCGGCGAAGCCGTTCTCGCCGACGATGAGGTAGATGGCGGCGCAGGTGGCGAGGAGGGCGATGAGTACGACGCTGTCGTGATGCCGGGTGCGTGGCGTGTCGGGAGGTGGAGCCGGTTCCTGCCGCGCGGGGGGATGGTGTGGGGTCGAGGGCCGGGGTGGGGGTTGTGGGGTCGGGGGGCTGGGGTGTTGCTTCGGTAGGTGTCATGCCTCCAGGAGAGCGGCCGTCGGGGCCAATTCCCTAGTGATCCGTACGGGCCCGCATGGACCCGGACGCCGCCCCTCACAAGCCGGTTGATCCCGGGCCGGTCTCGAACGCTGTCGGGCGTTCGGCATCGTCCGACGCATTCCGCGTACGTACGGCTGTGGGCCCTCTAGCTTTGTCTTTCGGACAGGGGAGGGTGATCCGGTGACAGACGACGACCTCGGCATGAAGCCGGGTGATGCCGCCGCCGTGGACGTGTTCGAGACTGCGCTGCGGGCGTTCGCGGGGGAGCTGAACCGGCTCCACATCGCCCACGGTGCCCCCTCCTACACGGTCATGGCCGGCGCATCGGTCCGGCCCAGACTGACGCGGGCCAGCCTCAACGAGATGCTGACCGGCAAACGGCTCACCTCCCTGGAGACCCTGCTCGAGTTCGTCCGCGGCGTCACCATCCCCCCAGGCCTCCCGCCCGCCGCAGCCGCAAGCTTCCGCGCGGACCCGGCACTCGCGGCCGCACGGCGGACCCGGTGGCAGGAGGTCAAGCTGCTCCAGCGTGCGTCCCAACCGGCGGGCAAACGCCTCCGGGCCACCGTGCGGCAGAGCCTGAATGACGCCGCACAGGAAGCCGAAGCCCTCCGCGAGGACGCCCGCACCGAAGCCGAACGGATCCGCACCAGCGCGGAGGCAGAAGCCGCCCGCGTACGCGCCAGCGCAGAAACCGAAGTCGCCGCCCTACGTGCCCAGGCCCGACACGAAGCCGATCAACTCCTGCACCGCGCCCGCCAGCCAACCGACCAGAACACCCCGCCCACCCGCGGCGGAGCAGACCTGGAGGACCCAGCCCGTGTCACCGGCCCCGGTGGACCGCAGCGCCGCCAGGGCGTTATGCGGCGTCCCGCATTGCGTCCGCTGGCCGCGGCGACCGCGGTGTCCGGTCTGGCGCTGGCCGCGATTCTGGCCGGGGACTCTCTCATGGGGACGTCCGGTACCTGCCCGCCGGCCAGAGCCGGGCCGGCGGTCAGCTCATGCCCCGGGCCAGCCTCCCGGGCCACGGGACCCTACAGCCGGCGGCGTTCGCTCAGCCGGCGGACATCATCTTCATGACCAACCTCAAACCCGCAGACTTCCCGAAGCCCTCCTACAACCCGCCGACAGCGACCTCCCCCACGCCGACCCCCACCCCGACGACGCCCAGCCCCACCCCCACGCCGAGCCCCAGCCCGACACCAAGCCCCACCCCCACGCCCACGGTCACCTGCGTCCCACAGGCCCGCGACCGCTAGCACGATCAGGTCGAGATACCTCCGAATGCTGGCGCGGGTGGGGCTGTCCGGCGCGGTCCCGCGCGCGCCCGGCGTGACGTACAGGGCGGGTGGAGTTCCCGCCCGCGGTCGTGCTTGCCCGGCCGGTGGCGGGACCAGCACGGTGTGCTGGTGGTTGCCGACGACGAGGGCCGCGAGGATCGAGGCAGACCACCAGCAGTCCAGCACGCCGGCCCCGCAGCGCCCCGAGCGCGACCCCCTGCTCATCGTGCTCCTGGCCCTCGTCGTCGCCCCGGTCCTGGGCCTCGGGCTGTACCTGTACGTGGTCAATCCCGTACTGGAGGGCCCGGTGGAGTCGATGGCCACGGTGGGAGGCGGCCTGGCCGCGGTCGTCATCGCGACCCGACGAAGGTGAGGGCCACCGGCTCAACCGGCGAGGTTACCGCGGTGACTCGGCTCAGCTCGGGGCCGCCGCCGCGCCGCTCCACGGCGTCACCGGTGAGGTCGAATGCCTCGGAGTCCTCCCTCCCGGCCTCCTGGAGGAAGACGGCGATGTCGTACGGCTGGTGGGCGACGCCGCCGATGGACTGCCCGTCCCAGCGGATTCGCCGCGGGCCGTTCTTGTCGGGCGGATAGACGATCAAGCGGGCTTGGGGCATGCCCCCAGCCTCGACTGGTAGTTGCCTGCGGGCATCCCCGTCCGGGATGGACGGTTGCGAAGTGGGCGGCGGCGCCCACCGCCTGGCTGGCTGAGGCCATCGTCAGCAAACGAGTGCACCACAGGAGGCTGGTGCGGTTGTGTCCCTGTGGTGGGGAAGCGATGGACGGTGATGCCGGGATTCGGCCCGGCACCTGTGAGAGAGGAACCGTGTGATGGAGCAGTCTGAGCTGGAGAGCAAGGTTCAGGGGCTGGAGACGGCTCTGGCCGTTCAGGAGGCGTCCATGGCGGGGGCGCAGGCGACGCAGGCGGCGACGCAGGCGGGGATGACGTCGACGTTCGGTGCGACGCAGGCGGGGACGTGGTCGGTGATGGCCGTCGGCAGTGTCTCGCTGCTGGTGGGGATCTTCCTCGGCATGGCCATCGCCAGGGACTGACGCCGGTCCCGCCCTACCGGGAGCCACCGTCTGGCTTTGCGCCGCCCTCTGCCCGGCCCCGGGCAGAGGGCGGCCCGCTGCAAGGTAGCCGTGGCCCAGCAAAGATCACAGCCTCACCTCGCACGGTGAACACTCCCCCCGAGCGGGTGCGGGAAGACCAAGCCGGCCCTTGGACCACCCGTTTGCCGGATCGCGACAGGGCAGGAGACGAGGCGCGAGCGTGCCCAGGGCCAGACTGTGAAGCAGGCCGCGCGCACCCGTGAGCCGCTGCTTATCCTTCGGTGCTGTCCCGGGGTCAGGAGCCGTTGTCGTCGTAGTTGTCCCGGCTGCCGGCCTTGGCCAGCCCGCGGCTGATCATGTAGCCGACGGTGAGGATCACGATGTACAGCCAGGCCTTGTCGGCGCGGAAGTAGTCGAGGTGACCCTCTTCGGTGCCCACGAGCATGGAGGCGATCAGGACCGCGATGACGGCAGCGATGTAGACGAAGAACTCCGTCGTCTTCAGGGCCGACTTCGTCTCGGTCGACAGCCGGCGTGTCCGGTGTCCGGACACGTCGGCACTGGTACTCCGGCGACCGGTGGGGGTGCCGCCCGGGTTCGCGGTGGTCATGGCAGGTGTCCAATCCGTTGTGCGGAGCACGGAGGGCTCCACGGCAGGGAGTACGCCAAGATCGACGCCGTTCCACCAGGCGACTACCCGAAAACCGGCGAGTAAGCATCACGTAAAGAACAAATCACGCAAATGGCCTGTGTTGGCAACCTGCCCGGGGTTGACGGTGTCACCACCAGCGACGGCGCTCGGCGCCAAGCCTCGAAGACCTCGCTGCCCCGAGGGCGCTGACCGGGCCGGGGTCGGCGTTCAGGGGCAGGTGCGGAGCGCGAACAGGGCGCGATCCGGTGAGGTTGAACACGCGTAGTGCCTGGCGGGGGACACCCCGCAACTCCAGGATTCCGCCCCCGGCGCAGGCACAACGCAGGACGAGGCGGCGTCACGTGTGGCAGGTCCCGCCGCGGACCATGTCCAGATGCATGGCCACCACCGGGCGGGCCTTCTTCGCCGCAGTGGTGGTCTCGGTGTGCTTGCCCTGGCTGATCTGCTGGTCGATCAGCGTGAGCGTCTTGGTGTGGCCCGCTTCCTGGGCCGTCAGCCAGGCCTTGTCGTAGTCGGGGCTGCCGGCCTTGGACCGGACATCGGCGAGCGTGGCCTGCTGCTCACGGGTCGGAGTCCCGAGCAGGGAGACGTCGCCCTTCTTCGCCAGCGCGGAGAGTTCCGCGTCGAGCTTGGTGTGATCGCTGACCAGAGTGGCACCGGCCTGCTTGACGCACGTCGTGGTCGCGTTCTTCTAGGCATCCTGACCGGCGGCGATCTCCGCCAGGTTGCTCTGGTGGGGCCATCTGCACGAAACGCGCATCGGCACTGTCCGGAGCCGGAGCGGGTCACCGCCGACACCCCGGAACACGCCAGAGCGGCCGTGAACACTGCGATCGTCAGCACTCTTGCACGCATGGTTCCTCCCAGACCGCGGGCGGTCCGAGCGGGCCGGGAAGACCGCGGCACCCGGCGCCTGTCCATAGCGCCCGAGAACAAACAACCACGCTGCAGCCGAGGGCAGGACGGCAGGCGTTTGGGGTCACAACCCCGTCGTAGCCTCCGAGGACGTCTTCCTCACCGAGCGTCCGCGTACTCACCGTGAGAGAGGAACCGCGCGATGGAGCAGTCTGAGCTGGTGCAGGCCACCGAGGCGCAGACGTAGGCGGGGATCACCTCGACGTTCACCGCGACGCAGGCGGGGGAACGAGGTCGGTGATGGCGCCGGCAGTGTCGCGTTGCTGTTGGGGACCTTCCCGGCATGCCATCGCCAGGGAGTGCCGGCCGCCCCCGCTCCTGGCGGCGCTGACGCTGTCGACGATCGTCAGGACCGTGTCCCTCGGGGCCGGCCGGTGCGCGTCCTCGCGGTAGGGGCATTCGACGCCGGCTGTGGGGTCCACTACGCCGTCGGTCTTCCGGTCGGTGGCGTGCAGGCCGACTTGGCTGCACTGCTGTCGAGCCGCCGCGGTGGTCCGGCCTCCCCGGAGGTGGGGTAGGCCGGACCGCTCAGGGCGTGTGCCCTGCGGCTGGTTCAAAGGAGGGCATGATCTGCTGGTTACGGCACTGTGGCGGCTGCCCGCGGGTCAACCTTGTGGCGCTCAGTACTTGTCGCCGTGGTGGTCGGCCTTGTGGTGGTCGCCCTTGTCGTTCCCGCCGTTGTTGATGCAGGTGTTGCCGAAGGCGGGGTTGAGAAGGCCGATAACGTTGACGGTGTTGCCGCAGACGTTGACCGGGACGTGGGCGGGTACCTGGAGGACGTTGCCGGACAGGACGCCGGGGGAACCGATGGCAGCGCCCTCGGCAGTGGCATCCGCGGCGGCCATGCCGGCGCCGCCGGCCAGGACAGCAGCGGCTGCGGCGGTAACGGCTACGGCCTGTGTGATACGCGACATCGGACACTCCTAGAACAGGGGGCCTGCCGCAGGGATTACGGCATCGGCTCCGCTCAACAGCACGAGCAAGTGACCCGGTTACGGAGATACGGCCGAAGTGGTGACCCCCAGCCACCTCCCCCTCCGGACCTGCGGTACCGGGATGGCGTGGGGTCGGGTTGCTGTGCGGCGGGCACCGCCTCCGGGGGCGCTGCTTGCCCGGTGGACGTAACGGCGGTCTTGTTTCCGCACGGAAGAACAGCGCCGCGCCCTGGCCGTACGTCGATTGTCGTATGTGGATGCCGTACGACCCCGCTGGAGGTCAGGCGTTCCACCACTCGTCGGTGCCGCAGCCGACTTCGTAGTGCCACCAGCCTTCCTCTTCTCCTTGAATCAGGAGCGCCTTGATCCCGGTGAAGTCCGCGTCGGCTGGTGCGGTGAGGGCCACCATGGGGAACTCCTCGCTGAAGACCTCACCTCCGAGCCCGAACACGGAAAGATGCTGATGTACTGCCTGAGGGCTGCGTCCCAGGGGGCCGGCAGGGACGGGCACTACGCGAATCGTGCAGTTGCCGGAGGCACTGACACGGCCGACAGCCCAGTGGAGCCCGTCGGAGTCGGTCTGGAACCGCACAACGTCGCCCTCGGCCACCCCGTCCTGGAGGAAGGGGACGTTCTGCACACTGGCCGTATCGACACCGATCTTCCGTGCCCACAGGCCCTCGGTGTCCTGCGGGAACCAGCCCTCGCGAGGGACGAACCGGAACCAGACCTTGATCTTCTCGGCTGCGTTCTCCATGACGGCCATCATGCGCCGACCGTCGACAGAGCCTCGCACCGGGTCTGAGCTGGGCGATCACCCAGGAACCCTGTCTCACCCAATCCAGTCCATGCAGGTCAGCGTGACTCGGTCGACTAACTTCGCTGAGACAGGTCAGCCATCCTCCCCTCGCCGCGCCCGCCCCCTGTACGCCTCATGTACGCGATATGTACGGTCCACGCAGTCGGGTAGGCGGGCACGGTGACTGGCGGGCCTCGTCCGGGCCCCGCTACCGCGCCCACTCCACCCCGAGTTCGGCGAGCGCGTCCAGCTGCGCCCGGTCGAGTTTGTCGCGGCGGGTCTTCTGGTTCGCGGGCCGCCCCAGATCACCAGCCGTTCCGTGCGCCTCATCCACGACCGCGAGGTCGAAGCCGGTGAGCCGCTGCCCGCGCAACCGTGCCCCGCCCGCCAGCGCCGCCTCCAGCGGCCCCCGTACCTTCCCTGCGCCGCCCGGGTCCTCGACGTCCTCCCGGTCGACGAGGGAGGCGTACGTGGCGAGCACGACGACCGGCCCCGTCCCGGACCACAGGGCGAGCTGGATCGGGTTCGTGGTCGTACGCACCACTCCGGCGCGCCGCGCGCCACGATCCCCACCGAACGGGACGTGCGCGCACCTCCTGGCTGGTGGCGCGCGCCCGGGCCCGCTTCGCTGCGGGCTGGGAATGGGTACGGGGGCCGGCCTCGGCATGAGGTCGGCCCCCGCGGTGTCCTGGAGGCTTTACAGTGCTTCGCCTCGCCGGTCAGGCGGTGGCTCGACGAGCACGGTGGAGGTGCCTACAGGCGCACCCACTTGGTGTTGTTGCCGGTGCCGCACTGCCACAGTCCGACGGCAGAGCCGTTGGCGATGCCTTCGCTGAAGACGTTCACGCACTGGTCGGGCTTGACGGCGCTGGTGATGGTGGTGCCGTTGTAGTTCCACTTCTGCTCGGCGCGGCCGTCGCAGGGAAGGGCGGCGGCCCGGGAGCTCTGGGGCGCTCCGGTCTCGGCGGTCAGGCACTTGTTGCCGTCGATGCGCAGTTCCTTGGCGGGGGTGTAGTCCCACTGCTGGTTGGCGCCGCCCCAGCAGTCCCAGATTGTGGCGTTGGTGCCGTCGAAGTCCAGGCAGCGGTTGGACTGGACGCCGCGCAGGCTGAGGCTGCCCCAGCGGGGGCCGCCTTCCTTCCAGCGGACGGTGAGGCTGCCGTGGTTGTCCAGGGTGGCGTAGGAGCCGTTGCCGCCCTGGGTGCCGGTGGCCCAGAGGGCGCCGGTGCCGTTGCCGGTGTTCTTCTTGTACAGGACGAGGTTGCCGTCGGCCTGCATGTGGAGGTAGGAGTACCACTCCCAGGTGATCTTGCTCCACAGTTCCCGGCCGGTGGCGATCTCACGGACGTGGACGTTGCCCTGGATGTCCATGATCAGGGCCTGCTTGCCGTTGGTCAGCCACTGGCCGGGCGTGAGCTTGGCGCCGGAGGCGAGGCGGTCGCCGCGGGGGTAGGTGTCGGAGTGCCACAGGTGGCCGCCGTCCTTGGTGTAGACGACCAGGTTGGCATCACCCTGGAGTTCCAGGCGGGATCCGTTGTTGTGGGTATTGGAGGCCCACAGAGCGGTGGAACCGTCGCCCTCCTTGCCGTCTTTCTTGTAGACGACGAAGTTGCCGTCGGCCTGCATCTTCGCCCAGGCGCCGGGGTTGCCGCCGGTTCCGGACGTCCACAGTGCGGCGCCCCTGCCCTCGCCGCCGGTGACGTGGTAGATCACCAGGTTGCCGTCGGCCTGCATGATCAGCTTCGCGTTCTCGGACACGAGCATTTCGCCGGAATGCAGCGTCTGCCCGGCCTTGAGGATCACGGGACGTGCCTTGGCCGAGGTGATCCAGGAGGTGAGGCCGTCCATGCGGATTGCGCTTGCGTCCGCGGCGGTGGCGGCACTGCCCAGGCACCCCTTGGTGCTGGCACGGCTGACGATGGCGGCCAGGTGGGCCTTGCCGTTCTCCGTGCGCAGCGCGGGCCCGCCTGCGTCGCCCTGGCAGACGGTCGCGTCCGCGGGGGCGTTAGGGGTGATGTCGAAAGTGGTCGCGGTGGGAGCCGAGACGTTGAAGGTGGCCTTGTGCTGCGTGGACGGACGCCAGTCGGTCTTGGTGCGGCCGTAGCCGGCGACGGTCAGCGTCTCCCCGGCGGTCGGGGCAGTTCCGGACACGGTGAGCGGGGCGATCTGGTAGGCGGGCTTGGCCAGCCGTGCCAGCACCAGGTCGCGGTCATCACGCGGGACGAGGTCGACGATCTCGCTGACGTGTGTGCCGAAGGTGGCCGAGCTGGCGTCCTTCGGAGCGCCCGCGACGACGTCGGTGCCCGTGTCGGGCTGGTCGGAGAAGCAGCTCTTGGAAGTGGCGACCCAAGCGGTGTCGACCAGGGTGGCGGTGCAGGCGCGTTTGCCGTTGCCGATGTTGATCACACCGGTGTGGGCCAGGGCCGCGTCCGGGGTCTGCGGGGCCGACGGGCCGTTGGTGACGCGGAGCTCTACGAGGACCGAGGGGGTGCTCGCGTCGCCGGCTTCGCCGAACGGCTTGTAGTCGTTGGCGGGTGCGTTGACGACCGTT
>NZ_JBHXQN010000071.1:0-27898 GCF_042717785.1 Streptomyces sp. NPDC058619 | reverse complement strand
CCTGACCAGCGGAAACCGTCACGACGTCACCCAGCTCATGCCACTGCTGGACCTCATTCCCCGTATCCGTGGCCTGCGCGGCCGACCACGTCACCGGCCCCGGCGGCTGTTTGCCGACCGCGGCTACGACTTCGACAAGTACCGCCGTCTCATACGGGCCCGCGGGATCACCCCCAAAATTGCCCGCCGCGGCACCCCACACGGCTCCGGTCTGGGCAAGACCCGCTGGGTCGTCGAGCGCACATTCGCCTGGCTCCACCAGTTCAAACGACTCCGCATCCGCTACGAAATACGCGCCGACCTCCACCTCGGACTGCTCCAACTCGCCTGCAGCATGATCTGTTTGAGACGGCTCCGGACCTCATTTTGAAACGATCAGTTAGCGCACGCTTTGACGTGGTTGTTCCTCAACCCCCTGGACCGTTGGACCCAATAGGGCAACCGCTGCTGAGCGGCGACGTCCGGGGATGCGATCAGGCCCCGGGACCGGCTCCGAGGCTGCGCCGGGCAGATATGGAGCCGGGCTCCGTAGGCGGGGCGGACCGCTGCTGGAGAGTCTCCTCAGTGGCCCGCTCGGCGGCGGTGCGCCCGCGGACCGCACGCTCCTCCTGGACGTCGTCGCGGGGGACCGGTCCGTGCCCGAGAGGGCGGCGCACGATGCTCACCAGCGCAGTCTCGAAGCACCCTCAGGCGAGGACGTCGCCGAGCAGCCGGCGCGGGACACCGCGCAGGTTTCGGTGGAGCAGTTGGGCGCGGGAAGGCACCAGGCCGCTCCGGTACGCGGCTGGTAGCCGGTCGTAGACGGCGGAGGCCATGGCGGCGGCCGCGGCCGGATCTCCGTCGACCCGCAGGCACGCGGCGCGGTGTCCATTGCCACCAGGGCGCGGGTCATCACCGACGGGGAAGACGTGAGGGCCAAGGCATCGTCCTGCGCCTGGTAGGCGGCGCGGGTTTCGCCCGAGCAGCGTGTACGCCTGGGAGAGATGCACGGCGTGCTTCTGGGCCGGGTACCCGAACCAGGTGTCCGCCGACTCGGGGCCGTTCAGCTGTTCGGCCAGGGTGTGGACGTCGGCCGCCCGGCGGGCGCCGGGGAGGTCGCCGAGGGCAGCCAGGGCGCGGGCGTTGACGGCGGCGCCCAGACCTCCAGGGTGCGCCCGCCCGCGCCGCACCGCGACCCGCCCGGTCGACACCCCGCGGCGGTCGGCGCAGGATGAAAAAGGGGGACCCGGCGGCCGCACGGCTGCCCCCAGTCTCACGGGAGTCGCCTCATGCACCGACGCACGCAACGCACGCGACGCACGCTGATCACCTCGCTCCTCGCGTCCTCCGTCGCCCTCGGCGGGGCGGCTTTCCTCGCGCCGACGGCCGTCGCCGCGGTGCCCGCCGCCAGCTGCACCGTCACACCCGCGGCCAACGGCATGTCCGTCACCATCACCGGCGAGGGCTTCACCGCCCCGCGCAAGCTCAACGACGGCGAGAGCACGCAAGACCTGAACGTCGACGCGAGCGGCAACTTCAAGCTGACCCGCTTCCAGAAGAACGTCGACTACACCGTCCTCGCGGTCAACGAGGACCAGCCGTTCGTCTTCGTCAACTGCAAGCGCGTCGCCGCGCCCGGCACCACCACACCCCAGCCCACGCCGAACGCCACCCCGCAGAACAACAGGCGCGACTACCAGCAGGGCTTCCAGGCCGGCTTCCGCGCGGGTCAGGAAGCGGGCCGGGCCAACTGCGACGTGCGACCGCAGGTCGACAAGAGCTCGGACCACAGCGCCGCCTACTGGAACGGCTACACCGCCGGAGCCGCCCGCGGCTTCGACCGGGTCTGCTAGCGAGGACCCCCGCCGGCCGGCCCGTCCACGTCAGCCGGCCCGGCGCAGCCATTCGACCAGCTGATGCCCCGCACCGCCCCGGTGCCGCGGGAAGCCGTCGTGCGCTGCGCCACCACCCTCACCGACGCGGTGGCCCAGGCGGTCGCCCGCCTCGACCGCCGGGCCGTCGGGCGCCCGATTCCACGGACGGCAACTTGCGCGCGTACGCCGCCGCGAGCTGGGACGCCAACGGCATTGACGACACCCAGAGCAAGATCAACAACGTTCGCCAGGCCCTCGTCACATGCTCGGGGTGATGCCGGTCCTGACTCGGAAGTGCAAGAAGGTGCAGGCAGAGCACCCAGTCCGTGCTGCGGTTCCCGCACGCCTCTGACCTCACCCACGCGTTCAGGCGCACCTTTGGAAACGGTCGCTGTCGAACGGGATCACGTCCGCGTGAGGGGCCGCAGGACACCAACATCACCGATTGGGTGCATGGCCGCCGCGACCTGCGAACAGGTCGACCATCGGGACCGCCGCAACGTGACCAAGCCGCCGTTCGCGCACTTGAGGGTGTGCTTCTTCGTGTTCGGCGTCTTGCCCATCTACGACACCGGCCAGAACCTCAAGAAAGTCGAGCCCGCCTTCGGTATGGCGGAGTGCCTGGTCAACGCTGTGCGGGCGGTGCTGGCACGCGCCGGGCCGTCGTGTTGTCGACTTTTCGAGGGGCGGCCGTACCCGTCGGTGCCCCTGATGTGTCAGCAGGGGTCGGTACTCTGATCGCGACCCTTCCGGGTGCTGTGCAGCTTCTGGGGGGCCGGGTTTGACGGACCGTCGCCCCGGCCTTCCGGTTGATGCGCGGCGGTCCTGATTGGGGGGGGGCTCCCATGCCGGAGAGCGACAAGCCGACGTCCGACGATTTCGAGGACGACGGCCGGCCGCCTGTCCGGGGTGAGAGCCGCACCACTGCTCGCGAGGTGCTGCTCGTCGGCGCAGTCCAGGCCTTGATGGCTGGCGTTGCCGACGAGACCGCGCACTGGTTCCACCGGTGCCTGGTGTGGCTGTACGAGATGCTGGTCAGCCGCCTGTAAAACGCGACGCGCCCCCTGGTGTCCTACCACCAAGAGGCGCGAGGTGCGGATTTACACCCGCGGCGGTCTCTGTCCCTGCTTCGCAGGCCGGGCAGAGGCCGCCGTACTGCGTGACATCAGTCTGCCGCGCGACACTGACAATGCTGAGAAGCATGATCAACTTACTTGCGTGCGCGCAAGTCCCGCAGGCTCCACTGTAGCGAGTTGCCCGCCAGGGTGGACATCCTGTCCACCCTGCGCCACTCGACCAGTTTGCTACGGGGGCCGAGGCCGAGGCGCTCTCCAGTCCCACCTCCTGGTGGAAGACCGTGCTATCCGAGGACACCTAGTCCTACGGTGGCCAGTAGCACCCGCCGCAGGAGGAGCCGATGAGCGCCCAGCCCGACCACACACCCACCGCCCCGTACGCGCCCGCGCCCGGGGCGCCGGCCGAACTCCTCGTCCAGCTGCGCGCCGACCGGCGCGCAGATCGGTGGGTGCCGGCGTTCGAGGAGGAGTGGGTGCAGGCCCTGGAGGAGTCGCGGCGGACGTTCTCCTTGAACACCCTGTACGAGGTCGTCCACGTCTGGCAGGCCCGTCTCGCCTCCGCCCCCGCGGTCGACGCGTTCGTGGCTTCCGGCCACGACGAGGCCGGGTTCCTGGACATGGCCGAGCTCCGCGGCCGGAGGCGCCGGTGAGCCTGCAGCCGTACGCGGTCCGCATTTCGTCGCTGGCCGCGAAGGTCCTCGCCGCCCTCCCCGAACACGCGGAAGAGACGGTGTGGGACCTACTGGACGCTGCCGCGGCTGACCCGTGGGGCTTCCTCCAGTGGGACGCCGGTGACCCTGAAGGCGAAGACATCCGTATCGCGTCCGCCGGCCGCCTGTCCGTCATCTACTTCGCCAACCGTCCGCTACGGCACCTGTCCGTCCTGGACATCGTCTGGCTCGGCTAGCCATCCGACTGCCGAGAGCCGCCCGCGCCTCGTTCCGGGAGCCTGCCGGGCGCCGGCACGTCCGCCGGGTCGGCGTGCCACTCGCGTCCGCCGCGCTCCGCCGCGACGAAGGTGACGGGGCGCTGCTGCGGTCGTACAGGCAGCGCAGCCGGACACCGGGCTGCCCGGATCCCGTGTCGTACGGTCTGATGTCGCGGCCGCCCACCGTCCGCAACGGATCTCACTGAAACCGGCGGTGCCGCCGGTACGGCCGAAAGAACCGAACCAATACCGGGAGTCAAGCCGCGACGAGCTCCTGCTCGCGGTCCGGCGTTTTACCCTTGGGCTTCTTGTCCGGCAGCGAGAGCCGGAAGACCTTGCGCCACGCGGAGAACACCTGCTTGGGCAGCGGCCCGGTGACGTACTCCAGCTCGTACTTCTCGAACAGCGCGCGCACCTTCACCGCGACCTCGGCGTACCGGTTGCTCGGCAGGTCCGGGAACAGGTGGTGCTCGATCTGGTGCGACAGGTTGCCGGTCATGAAGTGCATGGCCCTGCTGCCGCTGATGTTCGCCGAGCCCATCATCTGGCGCAGGTACCACTGGCCGCGCGTCTCGCCCTTGATCGACCGGCGCTCGAAGACCTGTACGCCCTCGGGGAAGTGCCCGCACATGATCACCGAGTGGGACCAGATGTTGCGGACCAGGTTCGCGGTGAACGTGGCGGCGAGCGTGGTGAGGAACGACGGGCCCGACAGCAGCGGGTGGATCACGTAGTCCTTGAGCACCTGCTTGCGGATCTTGCGGCCCACGGCCTTGGCCCGCGCGCGGAACTCCGGGTTCTTGCGGCGGCGCTTGTGCAGGTTCTTGCCGAGCTCCAGGTCGTACGCTGCGATGCCGTACTCGAAGAAGCAGGCGTTGATGAAGTTCCACAGCGGCTGACCGAGGTGGAACGGGTGCCACTTCTGGTCCTCGTCGACGCGCATGATGCCGTAGCCGAGGTCGTTGTCCTTGCCGATCACGTTGGTGTACGTGTGGTGCAGCTCGTTGTGCGAGTGCTTCCACTGCTCGGACGGCGAGACGTGATCCCACTCCCAGGTGGTGGAGTGAATCTTCGGGTCTCGCATCCAGTCCCACTGGCCGTGCAGGACGTTGTGGCCGATCTCCATGTTGTCCATGATCTTCGCCACGGACAGACCGGCGGTGCCGAGCAGCCACGCGGGCGGGAAGATCGAGAACAGCAGCACGCCCCTGCTGACCAGCTCGAGCTTGCGCTGCGCCGAGATGACCTTACGGATGTAGGCGGCGTCTTTCTCGCCGCGGCCCGCGATCACCTCGTCGCGGATCGCGTCCAGCTCCCGGCCAAGCTCCTCGATCTGCTCCGCGGTCAGGTGGGCGGTGGGGTCGATGGCGGTCAAGGTGCTCCTACCGTTCGATGTCGCAGGGGCCCGCCGCGGCGGACACGCAGGTCTGGATGAGGACGCCCGGCTCGGCCTCGGTGATCTCGCCGGTACGCAGGTCGCGGACGGCGCCCGCCTTGAGCGGCGTGACGCAGCCGAAGCAGATGCCCATGCGGCACCCGGAGGGCATGAGCACGCCGGCCTCCTCGCCGATGTCCAGCAACGGCGTGGCGCCGTCCGCGGCGACGGTCTTGCCGGTGGCGCTGAACGTCACCTCGCCGCCGTCGCCCGCGACGACGATGCTGGGGCGGAAGCGTTCGGTATGCAGGCGCTCTTGTACGCCGTGCTCGGTCCAGTGCTCTTCGGCGGCGTCGAGCAGGCCCGCGGGCCCGCAAGCCCAGGTCTCGCGCTCGGCCCAGTCGGGCACGAGTTCGTCGAGACGGGCGATGTCGAGCATGCCGTCCGTGTCGGTGTGCACCTCGGTGAGCCGCAGCTTCTTGTCCGCGACCAGGTCGTGCAGTTCGTTGCGGAAGATCACGTCTCGCGGCTGTGGCGCGCAGTGGACCATGACGACGTCGTCGAACTCGATGTCGCGCAGCATGCCCATCACGGGCGTGATGCCGCTGCCGGCCGTCAGGTAGAGCACCTTGGCGGGCTTGGCCTGCGGCAACACGAAGTCACCGGTCGGCTGGTCGAGCTGGACCAGCGTGCCCGGTTTCGCCCTGCGGACCAGGTGGTTGCTGACCCTGCCGTCCGGGATCGCCTTCACGGTGATCGTGACGCGGCCGTCCTGGCGGTTTGTCGGCGAGGTGATGGAGTAGGCACGCCACAGGCGCACCCCGTCGACGTCGACCCCGATCCGCACGTACTGACCGGCTGTGTGGCCGCGCCAGCCCCGCCCCGGCCTGATCACGATCGTCGCGGCGTCACCCGTCTCGGGGTGCACGGCCTCGATGCGCCCACGCAGGTCAGCGCCCGCACGCAGCGGGCTGACCAGGTCGAGGTAGTCCGACGGCAGCAGCGGCGTCGTGACCATCTCCAGCAGTTTCCACGCCCTGCTGCGGAGGGCTGCGCTCGTCATGACTCCAGCTTGCTGCGCCTCAAGGCGTAAAGTCCTGACCGCAGGACGTAAATCTGATCGGCTGAATTGTTCGCAGGGAACAGAAACGTGAGCCATGCAATCCGGAGGGCCAGCGAACTGGCCCTAAATGAGACGACGGTCACCGCACTTCGGGCCGCGCTGAAGTCCACCGCCGACGAGGTCGTCCAGGCGATCATCGACGAGGTCCCTCCCTACGCCAACGCCCTTTCGGGCCACATGGGCGCCACCATCCGCCGAGCCGTCCGTACCGCCCTGGGGCACTACCTGGACCTCGCGAGCGGGAACGCCACAGGCGGCGACGCCGGTGACGCAGCCTACGAGCTGGGCCGCGGCGAGGTGCGCGACGGCCGTTCGATGGACGCCCTACTCAGCGCCTACCGCGTCGGCGCCCGCGTGGCCTGGCGATGCCTGGCAGCGGGTGCCGTACCCGTAGGTCTGCCCGCCGCCGAGGTCGCCAAGTTCGCCGAGCTGACCTTCGCCTACATCGACGAGCTCTCTGCCGCGAGCGCCGCGGGCCACGCCGACGAACTGGCCGCCCGGGGCAGGGCCCACGAGCGCCACCTGGAACACCTGGCCCGCGACCTCCTCGCCGGCGCGAGCCCGGACGTGCTGCTGGCTTCTGTTCAACGGGCCGGGTGGCAGCCTCCGGTTTCGCTGACCGCGGTCCTGCTGCCCGCCGCCCAGGCCCGGCCTGCCTACCGCGCGCTCGACCCGAGCACCCTCGTCCTCGACGATCTGCCGGACGCCACCGGTGTGCTGCTCGTCCCCGATGCCGACCGATCACATCTCTTGCGGCAGCTGACCGACCGCACCGCCGTGGTCGGCCCGGCCCGGCCATGGACTCGTGCGTCCGCCTCGTACGCACGAGCCGTACGCGCGCGCTCCCTCTCCTCTGATATTCGCGACACCGAGGACCACCTGCCCGAGCTGGTGCTGAGCGCCGACGCGGACGCGTTCGCAGACCTGCGTGCCCGAGCCCTCGCACCGTTGCGGACCTTGCCTGTCGCGACGGCACGGCGGCTGGAGGAGACGTTGCGAGCGTGGCTGCTGCACCAGGGCAGGCGGGACGAGGTGGCGGCGGCGTTGTTCGTCCATCCCCAGACGGTCCGGTACCGGATGTCGCAGCTGCGGGAGCTGTTTCCGGATCTCGCATCGCCACACCGGGTCCTTGAACTGACGCTGGCGGTCGGTCTTCGGGTCAGCTGACGCGTACTTCGACCGTTCACGACCGCGTCCGCGCCACGCGGACGGCGGGTGAATCTGTCGTTCAACGACGCGGAGCTACGGCGAACTCGAACTGCCGATGGTGCAGGCGGTCCAGGTGCGCGACCGCGTAGCGCAGCCCCTGAGCCCGGACCCGCTCCCACTGCGCCGCCTCCTTCTGCCGCCATACCCAGACGGCGCCCGCGCCCACCGCGGCCATGAGCGCCAGCACCACCACCCAGGGGTGCGCGGCAAGCCACCGGAGCGCCCCCACGACCAGGCTGAGCGCCACCACGCTCACCAGGGCGATCAGACCGAGGTTCTCCATGTCGCTGTTCCTGCGCCCGCGGGAGCGCCGGCTCCGGCCGGAGCGCCGTGCGGGCGGGCGGCGGCTCACGAGGCGGGCGCCGGGCTGGGGAAGACGATCGGGTACGAGACCGTCGGCTTCGGGACGACGACCGGCTTGTCCCACCCGGGCCATTTGATCGGGTACACCGTCGGCTGCGGCCCCGGCTTCCGGTCGACAGGGGCTGCACCGCCCATCGGCTTGTTGCCCAGGACGAAGATCGCCACCACGAACAGGAACAGCAGGCCGACCTGCCTGCTGGAATCGGCCGGGTTGCGCCAGTGGGCCCGGACACGTACTCCGTTGCGTAAATGCTCGCGGACAGTCGGCATTCAGGGGTCCCCTCCCGGTCGTGCTGTGCTCCCCGCACAGCTGCCCCATGAAAGCACCCCGGACTGACAACACGTCACTAGCTTGTGACCGCTGGTGATCGTCGGTAGGCGAGAGGAGAGGAGCCGAGCGAGTGGGGAGAGGAGCGGACGCTCGGCTGATGGTCCCGCGGGTCGGAATCCGGTCTGGTGGGTTCGGACCCCGCTGTCGTGGTGGCGGCGTGGTAGGCGAGGGTGAGAGCCATCGCGGTGGCCTGGTCGAGGGCCGTCACGGTCGCCCCGGCCCGTGGTGAGTGCAGACCTCTCCTTGACGGTCGCAGGCGGGCTTGACGGGCTTGGTGACGTCATCGATAACCTCCCCGAAAACCTCCCCAGTGCAGGTCACAGGCGTGCGTCCCGTCCCAGCCGGAGCACGATGCCGTGCCCCGTCAGGCCCGCGGTCTCGGCGGCCGTCCGGTCCCGGCGCCTGGCCGCGAGGGCGGCGGCACTGCACTCCTCGACCGCGCTCCGCCCTGGCTGGCGCCTTCGTTCCCGCCCTTGCAGCTCCCGGCATGGCCGGTGCGTCGCGGCCGGACAAGGGGTTCTCCGTGCGCGTCGCGTGGCGGCTCGTCTTGGCCTGTCCGGGGGCTTTGGCCGGCGATGTCGCGGGGGTACAGGTGGGGGCACAGGTCCGGGTACAGGTGGGGTACAGGCCCCGGTAGAGGTGGGGGTAGGTGCAGTTGCGCCGCTGCTTGCATTTTTCCTGCGCAGGGCCATTTGCGCAGACGCTCGGAGGTCTGACTTATAGGTGGGGAGTGGGTGGAGGAGGTCGGGGGAGATGGTGGACGGAACGGGTGCTGGGGAGGGGTGAGTGGGGGTGGTTGTGGGGTGTGGCTGGTTCGGGGTGGGGTGGGGGTTGTGGGGGTTAGCGTGACGGGATGATCAAAGTTGTGGGTGTTCGGTTGCGGGGTTGGGGTGGTTGTCTGTCTGATGGCTGGGTGTGGGGGAGCTCCGTCGGACGGGAAGCCTGGTGCGGAGCCTTCGGTGGCGTCGGCGTCGGTTGCGTCGGTGGATCCGCATGCGGGGGAGAAGGCGGCGGTGTTGGCCGGGTACGGGGCGATGACGGCGGCTGAGGAGCGTTCGTACGCAACGGCGAAGGTTGACCCGGAGCTGGGCAAGCACGCGACGGACAAGGCGCTCGCGGACATCCAGGCGACGATCTTCTGGCATCAGCAGGACGGCACCGTGATGCGGGGCAGCGTCAGGCACGTTGCGGGGTGTCCATGCTCGATGCCTCCGGCGACCCGCTGCGGGCTGAGATCACGGACTGCGCCGACTCCGCGACTACAACGAGGTCGAGGCCGACGGGACGACGGTGCCCTACTTCGGCTCCCGGCGGTGGTGACCTCGACCGCCCAGCGGACCAAGACGGGCCCCTGTCTGGTCTACACGTCCACGATCGAGCGCGACCGCACGTGCTGGAGCCGGCCTCGGCGCGGCCGCCCTGGCTCTGGGGTTGCTGTGGGGCGGGTCGGGTGAGTGCCACGGTCAGGATCTCCTCCGACGCCTCGGAGCTGAGGAAGCCGCCCGGGTCGGCCAAGGCCCACGTGCACCGCTGCGCCGCCGCCAGGACCTCCGTCGCGTCCAGTGTCGCGGCCGGGGCCGGTTCGCCCATCACGCCCACCTCATGCCGACCTTGGACAGCGCTCCACCCGCTCCGGTGTCAGGGTGGCGGCCCGGCGGCGCTGGTTGTCGACCCACGTCCCGAGCTTCAGCGGGACGTCCCGCTGCGCCTGGCCCCCGCCCCCGTCCCCGTCCCCGCCGAGGGTGATGGTCTCGATGTGCTTGCGGGGCACTGTCAGGTGGCCCTCGCGGGCGAAGAACTGCTCGGCGGCGGTGAGGTGCATGGCCCACTTGTCCGCCTGGCTGGTGCGCGGCGTCGGCTTCTCGTCCTCGGTTGCGGGTTCGATGCCGAGGACCTGTTCGCACATCCACTGCTGGACCCCGGTGAGCTGGTCCCACCCGTGCCGGACGGAGGTGACCCACCGTCCGAGGTCCTCGCCCTGGCGCACGACCTCGCCCGCCGCGGTGGGCAGCGCCTGGCTGGTGTCCAGGTGCAGCCGCACGAGGTGGAAGCAGCGCTGCCACGTCACCGGCCACGCGGGGCACCAGGACGGGTCGATTTCCTCCAGCTGCTCGCGCCGCTCCCGCGTCATCGCCCCCGCCGACGACTCCACCGGCAGCCCCTCGGCTCGCCGCTGCTTGATGCCCTGCGCCTTCCGCGAGGCCGCCCGGGTGTTCTTCGGCCAGATCCCCACCGGGGCGCCCTGGAAGCCGGTGTCCAGCGGCGCCAGGAGGTGCCCGTGCGCGGCGGCCCACCCGCGCGTGGCGGCCAGGCCCTCCGCCCAGGCGACTTTGAAGCGGAGTTGGACGAGAGCTTCTGGCCGACGCAGTGGCCGGTTCACTCCACGGTGCCGGGGGTGGTGAGACGACAGAAGACGGAGCATCGTCGATGACGGGTCCAAAGCTAGGGAGTTACGGCCAAAATTTGATGATTCAGCCTATTTAAAGACATTTGATCATTCTTTAGAGTGCGCAGGGCGTCGTACTTCCCTACGTTGAGGACTGTCAGGCGGAAAATCTCTCCGCCTGCACAAACCGAAGGAAGTACCTCATGCGCTCCATGCGCGCCACGGCCACTGCCCGGACCTTCCTGATCGCCACGATCGCCGTAGTCGGCCTCACCGTCACTCCCGCCCTCGCCTCCGCCCAGCCGGGTACGGGCAGTGCCCGGACTCACAACGCCGCCGGGGCCCCCGGCAGCAACGGCGCCAACGGCGTCGGGATCCTCGGCGGCCTCGGCGGCCTCGGCGGCACCGGTGGCGCCGCGGGTGCCAACGGCAACGGCGGCAATGGCGGCAACGGCGGCAACGCCACCGGCAGCGCGAGTGTCGGCGGGGCCGGGGGCACGGGCGGCGCCGGCGGCGCCAACGGCAACGGCGGTAACGGCGGCCTCGGCGGTGACGCCGCGCTCGGTGGCAAGGGCGGCAAGGGCGGAGTGGGCGGCGTCGGCAATGCCGGTGCCGGTATCGCCGGTGGCAAGGGCGGCAACGGTGGCGCCTCCAAGGTCGGGGGCGGCTACACGGGCGGTACGGGCGGCGCCGGCGGCGCGGCCAGTCCGGTGTGCCCGGGCAAGCCCGGCGGCAACGGCACCGCCGCAACAATGTTCGCGAACGGCACCACCGGCACAACCGGCGCTGCCGGCAAGACCACTCTCCCCTGTTGAACTCCTCCGGTGAGCGGATCGCCGCGGCAGGACGGGAAGCACCGGTCTACGACATCGGCCCCGTGACTGGCAATCGCTGACGGGCAGTCTGCGGAGCGCGGGACCCGGACAAGCGCCCGGCTGAGATTTCTCAGCCGGGCGCTTTCCGGTCGTGGCCGACGCAAACGCCACCCGCTCCCGCTGATCCCGGGGGCTCAGCCCTTCCCTGCGACGGCCGCGGAACCAATCAGCCGGTCCAGCCGTGCGTACGAGGCGCGGACCATCCGGGCACGGCCTTGAACACAGGGCACGGGGCCCTCCAGCGAAACCGACAGCCGCCGGTCCACCTCTCCTCTTCCGCCTCCGCCTCATGCACCCCGAGATCGCGACCGGCTGGGCGGGCTCCGCCTCCGTCGGCAAGCTTGTGACCTGGGCAAAGAGGTACCTGAACCTGACGATCAAGACCATTACTGTAAAGAAGCCGGTGCTCTGCGTTCTGGCCCGCTCGGTCGGGTGGCCGCGCCACCAAGGAGACGGCATGCGCCGAGCGGAAAGGCAGACGTTGACCCGAGCCGGATAGGCCCGGTTGAGTGCCGTGCCTCCTGCCCTCGCCCGCCCGGGTCATCGGCGGGGAGCGGGTGGTCCTGTCGTTGAGGGTGGTGAGGCGTCGGTGAGGTCGGCGCCGTTGTTGGCGTCTCGCTCGGAGTTGTGGATGCCGTGCCAGTCCAGGCACATGACGGTCGCGTCGTCGTGGAGGTGACCGTCTCCGGCGTCGACGATCGCTTTGATGAGGGTGCGGGCGGCTTCGCGGGGGTGCAGTGCGCGGGTGCGGATGATGAGGTCCGGCAGGTCGAGGCTCTCGGCGCCGCGCTCCAGCATTCCGTCGGTCAGCATGATCAGCCGGTCGCCTGGCCGAAGGTCCAGCGTCTGCATGCGGTAGGTGTTGGCCTGTGATGTACGGACGTTGAGACCGAACGGCCGGTCGACTTTCGGAACGATCTCCTGGACCTTCCCGTCGCGCATCCGCAGGGGCCAGGGGTGCCCGGCGTTGACGAATTCCGTCTGGCCGTCGAGCAGGCTGATGCGCAGCAGCTGGCCGCTGACGAAGCCGCTGCGCCCGTGGTCGCGCATGGCCTGGTCGGCTTGGCGGGCCTGTTCGGCGAGGTCGGCACCTTCCCGCCGGGCCCGTCGCAGGGCGCTCACCACCAGGGTGGCGAGCAGTGCGGCGTCGACGTCGTGGCCCATGGCATCGGTCACGGAGAGCTGGACGGTGTCCCGGTCGATGACGTAGTCGAAGGTGTCGCCCCCGACGTGTTCGGCGGGTTCCAGGGCCCCGGCGACCGCGAACTGCGCCGCCTCACACGCCAGTGACGCCGGGAGGAGCCGGTGCTGGATCTCCGCGGCCAGGATCAGCGGCTTGGTGCGCCGGCTCCACTGGTACACGTCGCTGTGAGACCGGTTCGCGATGACGATGTACGCGAGCGCGTGCGCGGTCTCGCCGATCTCCCGCATCACCCCGGCGCCCGGAGCCGCGGGCAGGAACAGTTCGAGGAGTCCGATGGCGTCCCCGCGGTTGGTCACCGGGGCGACGACCCGCACGGGCCGACCTTCGCCCGTGCGCTGCACCTGCGGCTGCTGGGTGCGGATCACGTCCTCGTACAGGGTGCCGCGCAGCGGGATCCGCTGGGGCGGCTCATCGGTCTCGACACTGTCCGCGACTCCCAGCCGTACGACCGAACTGCCGGTGAAGTCGGTGATCAGGAACGACACCGACGCCGCCTCAAGGTGCTTCTTGAGCATGCGCGCGACCACGTCGAGCGACTCCACGGGCGCCGCCGCCTCCGCCGCCTCCAGTATCCTCGCCAGAGTCACCGCCTTACCCTGGCGGCTTCCGCCCGCGTCAGAACGAGAGGCCCGCCCGCCGTCCGGCTCTCCTGCGATCACAGCGGACCCCTTGCTGTTCGATGCCGCCCGGGACTTTCGTCCCGCGATAGGCGAAGATCCGCGCCGAAGCGGCACCGGACAGGCTCCATTGCACCATGAGGCTCTCGGGGTCCGGCCGCCCGGCTGGCCCGTCCCTCTCGGACCACGTGCGGCCAGGGACTACGACCGGTCGTGCGAACCGTGTGCCGCGGGGCGCCCGTCGAATGGTCCGGTTCATCGACCCGGGCAGCGGTGATCGACGCTCATCGCAGTCAGCGCGCCTCGTACAGCCGTTCGCGCAGACAGAGCAGGGCGGCGGTGTCCGCGACCGCGGCCAGATCGGCCAGCAAGGTACGGATGGCCGCATCGCCGCCGTTGCGGACCGCCCGCACGATGTCCTCGATCGTCTCGCGGGCGCGGGGATTCATGCCCGCCGGACTGGCCGGGGCCCAACCAAGGTCGACCGGTCCGGCAGGCTCGCCGCCCCGGCGCCCGATGAGGATTCCCGCGCTGCCGTCACGTCATCCCTAATGGATCGTCCACCTCGCGGGTCACCTCCGAGCCACACCCAGAGCTACCGGGCCAGCAGGGCGCTGACGGTCTTGCCGCCGCCCGGGTGGTGGGTGACGGCGGTGGTGTGGGCGAGGCGGTTGACCATGGGCCAGCCGAATCCTCCTGTGCCGTCGTTCAGGTCGGGGGTGCGCATCCGCGGCGCCTGGGGGCTGCGGTCGTGCACGGCGACCTCGATGCTGTCGGGGTGCGCGGTCAGGGTCAGGGTCCAGGTGCCGCCGCCGTGGCGCAGGGCGTTGGTGACGAGCTCGGATACGACCAGGATCACGGTGTCGGCGGCCTCGGCCGCGACCGCTGGTAGGAGGTCTTGGAGGAAGTGCCCGGTGCTCTCGCGTGCGCCGGCGACGGATGTCGCGCAGCGGACGGGTGCGACGGTGGCGCTCATCGTGTCCATCAGGTCACCTGGTCTCTGATCATCTACTGCGCCTGCGTGCGCTTGTGCCCAGGCCTGCGCGGATTAACCCCGCGATCCGTCTGCGCTCTAGCGGGACTCCGCTGCTGCACGTAGTCGATCCTCTCCGTCGCACCCGCGAAAATCTGTGATGGCCGGATTAGACATTGGGCTGTGGTGTGGTTATGGTTTCTCTCGTGGCCCAGAGAGACCGCAGGGTCTGGCAGAGACGAACTGCCGGGCAGCAGTACATGCAGTACCTGTAGTTGCAGTGTGTAGGACGCTGCGGTGGTGGAGTCTCGAAGCCAGGGTGGTTGCAGGACGGCGACGGGACTGGCGACCGGGCCGGGTGGCCCGCAGTGATCAGGGGCCACCACGAGCAGTACCGCAGTTAACGCAGTGGCATTACCCGCAGTTCGCAGTACCCGCCAGTGAAGTGAGTAAGCGGTACCTCGGTGAAGGCGTCGATTGCGGGCGCACGCATCGGGAGGTTCGGCAGTGGGGTTCTAAGCCAGAGCAGACGCAGGACAGGCGACGGGGCTGGCTGTCGGAGAGTGGCGCTTGGACAGGTCACGAAGCAGTTCGTGTTATCAGAGCAGGACACGCAGTTGTGCAGTACCAGTAGTACGCAGTCCCCCCGCAGGTAAGTAGTTGATCACCGAGGGATGAACGGAGGAGCGAAGCGCCATCAGGATCGCCCGGGCGGAGTCTTGAGTCCGGGTACCGCAGGACATCGTTTGTGAGGTGGTCTCCGGTCAAGCAACCGCGATCCCCGCACTCCCGGCAGCATCTCGGCCGGGTTGGCGGAAATACGAGGCCGGCGCAGTATCAGGGTCGGCAGATGGTGTAGCAGTTCCTTCGGGGCCCTGGTGCCATAGGCGCCAGGGCCCCTCCGTACGCTCGGCGAGAGAGGTGCAGTGACAGCAGACGACTCCTTCGGCCGTCTCGACGACGACGATTACCCCGCCTACACCATGGGCCGGGCCGCAGAAATGCTCGGCACCACCCAGGCATTCCTCCGCGCCATCGGAGAAGCCCGCCTGATCACCCCGCTCCGCTCAGCGGGTGGTCACCGACGCTACTCCCGCTACCAGCTGCGCATCGCCGCGCGGGCCCGTGAACTCGTCGACCAGGGCACCCCCGTCGAGGCCGCCTGCCGGATCGTCATCCTGGAAGACCAGCTCGAGGAAGCCCAGCGCGTCAACGCCGAGCACCGGCGTGCCGGCGGATCGCAGGGACCGGCGGCCGCGGCCTGACACGGGGGAGTGCCCGCCGCGTAACGGCGGGTCCCGTGCACCCCTGTCGAGGGTGTTGTACGGGTCGTTTTCTCTGGTGGCAGGGTGTGTGGGCGGGTAGCGTCTGCGTCAGCTGTCGTGGTTCGGAAGTTCCCTTGCCCACGCCTTCGCGGTGTGGGCGTTTGCTGTGCTGTGCCGCAGGAACCAGGGCGATCACCTCCGCCTCCCACATGTTGCGGGAGGCGTTCATCGACTGGAAGGCGTGGATATGGCTGCGGGAACTGTGAAGTGGTTCAACGCTGAGAAGGGCTTCGGGTTCATCGCCCAGGACGGCGGCGGCCCGGACGTCTTCGCCCACTACTCGGCGATCAACTCCTCGGGCTTCCGCGAGCTCCAGGAGGGCCAGGTCGTGACGTTCGACGTCACCCAGGGCCAGAAGGGCCCCCAGGCCGAGAACATCACCCCGGCCTAACCCTCCCCCGAGCAGCCGGACGGCACCGCCCGGCTCGGCATCCCAGCCGGCCGGTAGGCCGGTAGCGGGCGACTGGACAACCCGGCACCGCTCGGCCGCACCCGGGCGAGCGGAACCGCTGGGACTGGTCCGGTGACACACCCTGACCCGGGTACAGCGACGCCGAGCGTGAGGCCCGCCGCCTCCGCGCGGAATGCTGACAGATGCGCGACATCGTCCGCACCTCAGTGCGCACCGCGCGCCGACGATGCACAAGCGCCGTGTCCGGTATCCCCTGCCAGGCCTGCACGAGAGCGCGATGCGGCTCACGGTGCCCCAGTGCCCGTAACGTTGGTCAGCGGCGCATTGGAGAACCTAGATACAAGAGCGGTGGACCTTGGGTACGACTGGAGGGCAGCGCGGTGAGCAATTCGCCGACACCTGTGCTGGAGCCGGACGGTGCCGGCTGCACCTCATCGGCCATCTCTGGAGCACCGCCTCCTGCACACCGCCTGCCGCCACGACGTATGCGCGCAACCTGCCCGGCCGGCATGACATCGGCACCGCGCTGCGGCGGACACCGGCATCGGTGTGGAACGACAATCTGACGGACTGCGCCGCCGCGCTCACTTATTACGCGGTGCTCGCGCTTTTCCCCACCCTCCTGGTCACGGTCTCGCTGATCGGGATCGCCGGCCCCTCGGCCACAGAGAACCTCATCAGCAATGTGATCGCTGTTGTCCCGGCCGAGTCACGCCCGGTAATGCACAGCACGCTCAGGAGCATGGCCGACCAGCGCACAGCTGCCTGGCTACTGGCGGTCTTCGGCACGATCGGAGCTCTGTGGTCCTCCTCCAGCTACCTGGGGGTCTTCCGCCGAGCCCTGCACGCCATGCACGGCATCGAGGACCTCCGCCCCGCATGGAGGACCGCACCACGACTGGTGATCACCGCTCTGGTATTGCTGGCACTCCTGGTCACCAGCGCCCTGGTGCTCATCCTGACCGCCGAAGCGGCCCCCGCCCTCGGCCGGCTCGTGGGCATGGACAGCATCATGGCGGGCACCGCATGGAACGTAGTGAAGTGGCCACTCCTGCTGGGCCTGGTCGCCGTCCTGGTGCTGGTGTTGTTCCGCTCGGGCCCGGCCCAGACGCGCGGCGTGCGGCAAAGACTTCTGGGAGACGCTCTGGCCATAACCCTGTGGCTCGCCGCCTCCGCCGGCTTCGCTCTCTATGCCTCGCAGGTCGGCAACTACAATCGGCTGTACGGCTCCCTCGCCGGGATCGTCGTCTTCCTGGTGTGGGTCTGGCTGTCCAACCTCGCCCTGCTCATCGGGGCCCAGTTCAACGCCGAACTAGCCAAGATCCACCGCTGACAGAACCTGCGCCTCTCTCACGCCCCCGGGAAACCCGATGGCTGGGCGGTCCGGCCAAGGGGCATCAACGGGGCCGACTGGAGAGTGCCGACCCTGTTGCTCGCTTCAGGCTATGGGGTAGCCAGGTCCGTTGTGGCAGCTGTTGCGGTCGTTGCTGTTGTCGAGTGTCACGCTGCCGTACTCTCCGTCGGGCCACCTACTCGACCTTGAGCGAGATTCGGATGCTGTCCTGCTTATCGGGGTGGAGCCTGAGGCGTAGTTGTTCTGGGCTGTCGGCCGAAAGTATGAGGGGGAAGCCTCTCCGGTCAGCCTCAGCGTTCTCGGCTGTTGGCTCCACAGAGCGACCGCCTCCAGCTGCTCCGCCAGGGTCACCGCGCGCTCCGGGTCCTTGCCCAGGCCGGAGTTCGCCGACCAGTTCGGTCTCGATGCCGTGGACCGCGCCCCCCAGCGTCACACGGGGCCCAGTTGAGGCTCGTCGAAGGCGGCAGCGGCCTTGCGCCATCCTGACGCGTGCACGAGCCGGTCGTGGTCCCGTCTCCACTGGCTGGGCCGCCGGCTGAGGTCGCCAACAGCAAAGACCAAAACCACCCGGGCGTCGCGCTGGCGAACCCGGCCATGACACAATCAAACTGATCCGTCGGTGGTCAATGTCCGCCACGGTCGCTGAGGTACCCGACGACGCACCGTTGCGCCGCATGCTCGCCCACCGTATCCAGGGCGAGCCGACCTGTACGGACACGTACGGTCCCTGCGTGAACCGCCGCGAAGCGCGCCGCTCCACAGCTCGGGTATCGGAACGTCCAAGCAAACTACCCCTGGCTGGGAGCTCGTAATGGCGCGGATAGCCCTGCGTAACAAGAACGCGAAGAATTCTGGGGAGCGGGTTCCCGGAGAACCTCCCCTGTCTACGCTCGGCCGGGTGCTGGCCATGATGCTGGCGTTCGCGGGGACGGTCGTATTTGCGGTGGTTCTGGCCCGGCTGACTCTGGAATCCTCGGCAGCATCCGTGCCGTTGACGCACACTAACCTGCGCCCTGGTGACTCCATCCGTGCTTATCTCGTTGAGCCCATGGCCCCTGACACAGTCAAGCAGCTCGGCGGCAATATCGTGATGGGGATACCGTTCGGTGTGCTGCTGCCGGTACTGGTACCCCGAACGCGAGGACTGGTCCGCGTAGCGGCGGCCACCGCTGTCGTGATGATCCTCGTCGAACTCGTCCAAGGCGCCCTCATTACCGGGCGCGCCTTCGACGTCGATGATGTTCTGCTCAACACCACGGGTGCCCTCATTGGTTACCTGCTGATCGGCCGCCGGCTGGGTCGCGCAGTGCATCCCCGGCGCCACCACTGGTGGCACCGGTTCACCCAACGCCAGGTGACTGCCGAAGACCCGGCATAGGTACGCCGCGCCGCGCCCCCTGTTCCGCCGCCCCTCGCCGGGCCCACCTTGGAGTTATGGCGTCGAGGAGCGAGCCGGGCGAGGATCGGGCCATGGAGGCGGTTGGCCGGCGGATGCGGTACGACGGACCGAGCAAGTGCGGGCGGTCGATTGGTGAAGCACGGCGAGCCGCAGTGGTCCTGGCACAGCGGGTACGGGACGCGCGCCGGGCGCGGATGTGGATACCGTCTGGGTATAGCGGCGGGTGGGGTGAGTGCGGGCAAGCCGAACTCAGGATCAGCAGGGCGCAGACTTCAGCAGGGCCTCGGCGGGGCCGCTGACGTCCCCGGAGCCGCTGCCGGTCGGTCCGCTTTTGCCGCCGGCGTCCTCGCCGACGGGCTTGTACCGGCTCGGGGCCTGCTGTTCCGCGAGGGTTCCACGGTCCGTGCGTCGTGGGCCCGGAGCGCTTCGAGGGGCTTCGCCAGACCGCCGTACGCCCGGGACGTGAGCATGTTGTCCGCCGTCTCGCCGGGCCCGAGCAGGATCGGCACCACCAGCGAGGCCACCTTGCCCTCGCCGGGCTGCATCCGCAGCGCACGCCCCACCGCCTGGACGACATCGGGCATGGAGCCGCGCACGTCGGCCCGGTACACAGAGCCGCAGTTCTTCGGTGTCGACGCCCTCCCCGAGGACCTTCATCGACCCCAGGTAGCCCTTCTCCACCACCGTGCCATCCGTGGCGATAGGTTGACCGCGACGGGCCAGCGTGCGGCAACCTCGGCGGCCGGGACCGCGGCGCCCCGATGTGGCGGGTGGATCGCAGAAACGCGATCGGTACCTCGGTAGGCCACGTATCGTCTTGTAGTCCAAGACCTGTGGAGGCCGACGTGGCGTTTGACCGGATCGGGCTGGCCGAGGTACTGGCCGCGGCGGAGACTGCCGCGCCCGTGGACTCCCTCGAAGTCGTCGCACGCAACCTGCGCGACCGGTTCGGAGCCCGGTACGTGTCGTTCCTGTTCGTCGACATCGTGGGCCGGCGCATGCTGCGCGTCCACGACACGGAGGGCACGCATCCGGAAGACCGCGCAGAGCGGATCCCCCTCGTCGACAGCAGCATCTACGACGAGGTCCTGCGCACCCAGCAGCTGGTGCGGGCACCGGAGGGCGATCACGGGCAGCGGGTCCTGGCCCCGGTGACGAACCGCGGCGACACCATCGGCGTCCTGGAGCTGTTCCTCACCGACGTCACGGACGGCGTCCTGGCGCAGGTGGAGGAGGCCGCGCACGCGCTGGCGTACATCATCGTCACCGACCGCCGGTTCACCGACCTCTACCACTGGGGCAACCGCACCACCACGGTCAGCGTCGCCGCGGAGATCCAGCGTCAGCTCCTGCCCTCCGCCGCTGCCTGCGAAGCCCCGCAGTTCACCCTGGCCGGCGCTCTGGTCCCGGCCGCCACCATCGCCGGTGACACCTACGACTACAGCCTCGACAATGACACCCTGCACCTGTCGATCACCGACGCCATGGGCCACGACGTCCACGCCTCCTTGATGGCCACCCTTCTGGTCAACGCCTCCCGCGGCGCCCGCCGCGCCGGGGAGGACCTCGCCGAACAGGCCCGCCAGACTCACCAGGTCCTCCTCGACCACGGCCACCGCACGTTCGCCACCGGCCAGCTCCTGCGCATCGCCCTCGACGGAAGCGGCGCCCAGCTCGTCAACGCCGGCCACCCCCGGCCGTTCCTCCTGCGCGACGGCACGGTCACCGAAATCGACCTGGCTGTGAACATGCCCTTCGGGTTCGGCCACCACCCGGGGATCTACCAGGTCCAGGACCTCGACCTGCAACCTGGTGATCGGCTTCTGCTCCACACCGACGGCATGCAGGAACGGGAGGCCGAAGCCGTCGACCTGCCTGGCCTTCTCCGTAAGACGGCCGACGAGCACCCGCGGGAGGTCGTGCGCGCTTTGGTCGGCGCGGTCAGCGACGTTTACGACGGCCAGCCGCCGAGAGACGACGCGACCGTACTGTGTCTGGACTGGCACGGCCCCCACACCGAGACCTCCCCGAAGGCCCGAGACGTCTGAGGCGAGGCCTGCCGCAGGATGCCCGGGCGCCGCAATGGCATCCTGATCACCACACCGCGGCCGAACGGGCCGGGGCGGCACGACTCCCGCGACCGAGGGCAGGCGATCACGGTATGAGCACGCCTCCGGCAGCCGACGGCACGCCCGGCCCGGACCGCCCTCGGGGTGGCGAACAGCCGGCCGTCACCACGTCCGCCGCCGCTGCCCGCCGCAACGTCAGCGAGCTCCTGGAACGCGCGGGTATCCACCACGACAGCGTCACCGCTGCGGACGCCCTCATCGTCACCACGGAGCTCGTCACCAACGCGATCCGCCACGGCGGCGGCATCACCCTCTTCCGCACCTCCATCACCGGCGACGCCCTACACGTGTCGGTCGGCGACGCCAGTACGCGCCCACCGTCCTCCCACCGGGGCGACCCCGCCCGGCCCGGCGGATACGGATGGCCGCTCATCCAGCGGCTCGCCGAACACATCGACATCACCCCCCACCCCGGAGGCGAGACCATCGAAGCCGTCCTGCGCCTGAGCTGATCCCGCTTCCCCCGCGCCGGGAACGCCGCCGGTGGACGGCCGCGGGCTGGGCAGGCTGGGGACATGATCCCTACGTGTGTTCAAGGAGGCGTTGTGGAACCGACGACGGTGACCGTTCTGCCCGATCGTGACGGGCGGCGAGTAGTACGTTGCGCGGGCGCATTCGACTACAGCACCCTCGACCCGCTCCGAACCGCGTGCGATACAGCCGTCACGGCGGCCGACGTCGAGCGGCTGGTCCTGGACGTCCGCGACGTCACCTTCGCCGACTCCACCTTCCTGAACCTGCTCCTCACTTTCCATCACGCATGCGATCTGCGCCTGACCGGCCCCCTGCCGCGCCAGCTCGCCCGCCTCCTGACCGTGACCGGCACCGACCAGGTACTCACCGTCGAAGACGCTACCGCCGACAAGGCCGCCGAGTAGCAGGAGCGCGCCCCGGGTGGCCTCTCCACGGCCGAGCCGCATCGCGACGGACCTACGCCCGCGGACATCGGGTCACCGTGTTCTGGCACCAGCAGCAAGACGAGCCCGGCCATTGCCTGATGGTTACTCAGAGAGGCACGTGTGGCCCCGGGTTACCTGGGGCCCGGTGCGGCGGCTGTTTACCCGTGGTCGCGCTTGCCGCCCGTAGAGGGAATGCTCATCCGTACGCATCTAGTACGCCGTGTGTGCGCGAGATGTACGGTTCAGCGGGTTGGGTGGTTGCGTCGCGGGTGCGGGGGGAGGGGCCGGTTGCCTCCCGGGCGGGCTGGCGGGCCCGCCCGGGGCGGGCCCCGCCCGCTCTTGGGGTTACTCCGCCCCGGTTGCCCCGCCCCGCGGCGCCCTGCGCCGGGGGGCGTCCGGGCCGCTGGGGCGGGCAGGTGTCTGGCCGGTGTTCAGCGGGGCGTGTGTGGCCTCGGGTTGCGTGTGCGGGGGGTGTGACGGCTGCTCACTCCGCGTCGGGCGCGCGACGGTTGCCGAGGGTGCGGCGGCGGGGGCCTCGGGAGCCGGTCGGCGGCGGTGCGGCCTGCTGTTGCGGGCCGGGACCGTTCCCCCCCCGGCCGGGGGGCGGGGAGGGCGGGTGCGTGGCCGGTCAGGCCGGCAGGGGAGGGGCTGCCCCGACGACCGCGCGCGTTGCGCGTTTCGTACGCATCATGTACCGGCTCGTCGCGGCCGCCAGCCCGCGGCGGGGGCGCCGGTAGGCGGCAAACGAGTGCACCGCAGGCGCCCCCCGGCCCGCCTGCGGGCGCCGTAGTCCGACTCCGGCCGCCCTGCGCCCCGCCGCGCTCCCGCGGCCGCGCCCGCCCCGGCGGCGACCATCGCCCCCGCTCCGGCCCCTGCTCCCGGTGCTGCCGCGCGGCCGGCCCGCGGAGATTCTTCGGGCCCTCGGTAGTGAAGGGCAGTCATCCCCACTTCGCGGGCGGCGGTGACGTTGGCGGCGGTGTCGTCGATGAACAGGCAGTGGTGGACTGGCGCGTCGCGACACCGATGTGGACGGTGTTCACCACGGCGCCGGCGAGGACGTCCAGCCCCTGCCGAGCGAGATCGCCCTGGCCGCTTTCGACGCTGCGGCCGCTCCGTGGCGTGAGGCCCTCGAGGACCTGGACGAAGACGTCCTCGCCGAGGCCGCCGCCGAAGCGCGGGCCTTCGGCGCCGGCCCGGCGGCCGCCGTCGACGAGCTGGTGCGCGGCCTGCTCGGGCAGTTGGCCGACTGGCAGCAGTCGATCGGCGAGCTGGGCCGCGCGCTCACCACGGCAACTGAAGGCCGACCGCTACCCGGCTGGTCCACCGACGCCGGCCGCACCGAGGACATCGGGTGGCGCCAGGCCCGCACCACGCTGCTCGAGGCCGTCGCACGCCACCACCACGCTCACCTGCTCGCCGCCATCGTCGAGCTCGGCGGTGAGCTGGAGCTCCCAGCTACCCGTAACGGGCGCTTCAGGGGCGCGGTCATCCCAGAAGGCTGCGCGGTCAGCGCCGGCCGCCGCCAATGCGGCGGTCGTCGGCCAGTGCGGTCAGCGGGCCGAACTCGCGGGCAAGCTGGTTCCACGTCAGAACCTCGCCACAGCGAGCCGGGAACTCCTTCGGGTTGAACTCGGGCATGGTCCAGGTGCCAGTGCCCCGGTCCCGCAGCCACAGGTCCCCGTCACCGTCGACCACAGTCGGCGGGACCGGTACGGGCTCGGCCTGATCGGTGGGCTCCCAGGTGATCCGGCCCGGGTGGGAAACGCGGCGCAGCTCGGTGGTGGCCAGCCGCGCGGCCAAGTCACGGGTGGACTCTTCGGCGTCCTTGACCGAGGCGAGTCGGAATGCGTCGTCAAGTACGGGCAGAGCTGGATTCTTGCTGCGCTTTGAACTCATACGCTGACTACCTCCGGTGGGGGGCGTCACATCCGTTATGGCACCCCGTAGAGGAACACGGTATCCGAGGCGGGAGCCGGGCCGGCTACGACCACTGTCCAGGTGGAGGCGCTGGCACATCGGGCGGTGGGGCTAGGTGGTGAGCTGGTCCTGGACGTGGCGCAACCCGTGGTGGTAGCGCTCAGATACAGCGGTCCGGGTCTGAGAAGGTGAGGCCGCCGGGGGCGAGCGGACGTCGGGCCGGGGCGGGTGCGGGCTCGGGCTCGCCGGGCGGCTGGCCGAAGTCGGCGCCCTGCTCGACCGGCATCAGCCGGCGCCCACCCGCCCGGGCGGGTACGGGAGCGCCGGAAGCGGGCTCGGAGAAGGCGGGCAGCGAGAGCGGTCGACGGTCGGTCATGATCCCTAGTCTCCCAGGTCCGGCCCTGCGGGTAGGGCCAGGCCGCTATCAGCGGTGATAGTGCTCTGGCCCTGGCCAGCAGGGCCAGGCTGGTTGTTTCAGCTCACCAGAACAGAGCGGTTAAGCCACTGCTACCGCCGGTGAACCGGCCCGGACCGCCGAGGCCGGGCGGCACACTGCGCGGGTGACCACGACCCCCGCCTGAACCGGGTTCAGAAACCTCCACGCTCAGACCCCGACGCCAGCGCGTGCGCCCAAACCCTCCCGACCTGGCCCCGGCCGCCCACTCGGTCAAGAATCAGCCGTTCGGCAACCCGTCACGACGTGGGACGGGTCCTCGCAACCGGCGAGGCGTACACCAGACCCGCCCATCACAAGAAGGGCACCAAGCCCCGCCGACTGGATAAATGACAAGGTCAGTGGTTTCGCCATGGGGTCTGTCAGTAGGGATTGACGTCGTCGGTGTCGTAGGCGCGGAGGCTGTACTCGACGTCGGGGGCCAGGACGGTGTCGCCGTCGGTGGTGACGGTGAGGAGTCCTGCGTCGATGAGTCCGGCGATGCATCGGCAGGCTGCACGGGACGTTGTCGTGGCAGCGGTCGATGATGTCGCCGCGGGTGACGACTGGTGGCGGGAGGATCGGGGTGCTAGCGAGCGTGAGGGGGGCGACTCCGCCTTTCGGGCAGGGGTCATAATTTCGCCATGAACATGCGCGCCGTGCGGGTGCTGTTGGCGGTCCTGCTCGTCGGGACCAGCCTGAGCGGATGTTCCCTCCTCCCCCCGTTCGAGACCTGCGAGGGAACCGAGCCGGCCGTGGCCGAGCTCGACGAGCTGCCCGCGCTGGCGCTGCGTCCGGAGGGGGCCGTGTCCGTCGGCGGCGGTCCCTGGGCCGGGTCCTCCTGTGTCGACGACACCGCGGGCGCCTGGCTCTCCGCGCAGCGGCTGTACGCGTACGGCGGGACCAGGGAAGAAGTTCTGGAGTACTACGGCCGGGAAGCGCCGGCGGCGGGATGGCGTCCGGTGCGCGACCTGGACATGGGGCGCGACGGCCGGATCGCTGTCTTCTGCTTCGAATCCGCGGACCGGCCAAGCATCACCCTCGCCTTCGACTCACCCGAAATGCTCCGCAAGATCTACGGGGTGGAGCCGGACCCGGGGGCCCTGCTCGGCGTGGACGCCCGTACCTGGTTCTCGTGGTCCGCCGAGGCGGCGCCCGACGGTTCGCGCATCAGCTGTTACTAGGACCGCGTCCCGGAGGGCCAGGTTTCTTCCCGCCTTTGAACGTGACCTTCGCCAAGCACTGACCGCGATCCGACCGCAGAGCGGCCTGTTCGAAGAGCGGGTCCGCACGGAAGCTGTCATCTCTTCCCGCGCGTAGCCCGGGGACGCTCCGCCTTCACCCGTAGCGCCACTGACACCTCCCAGGGCAAGAACGACTGACGTTCTCATGGCAGACGACACTAGGCCTGGCAGCGGGGGGTACTAGGCCTATGTGAACGGGTGCGGCGGTGGCACCGGATGGGCGTCAGCAAGGAGGGGAGGGCTGTCCCTGCTGATGCTGCGCAGCGATAGCGATCATGGCTGTCACGAGGTGACCAAGCTGCTGCCGCCAGGCGCCTATCGCGAGGATGGCTGGCTGCCATGGGCGTGCCTGTTCACAAGGGGCGCCCGTTGCGGGGGTTGCCGGCCACGGGCGCCTCCTCGGCTACTGGGGCGGCACGGCCCATTCGGCGGGCTCGGGCAGGACGCTGCTGGTGTAGAGGACGCGCGCGGGCCGCTGCTTCCCGGGGACGGCGAACACGGTCTTACCGCGGAGGCAGTCGCCGTTCCTGATGTCGGCCTCCCAGGGGTACTCCGGTCTGGGGAAGTCGTCGTAGGTGACAGAGCTCGGTTCGATGCGGGCGCCGTCGGTGTAGGCGAGCGCCCAGGGGTTGCGGGTAACGCCGACGGTGCCCTTGGTGCTGCACACCTTGAGTTCGATGGCGGCCCAGACGTAGCCGCTGGTGCCGAACTCCTCGTCGGCTGTCCTGTGCGCCTTGATGCCCTGCTCGTAGCCGAGGACGGTAACGCTGGCCGCCGAATGTTTCTCGCTGTTGGTGGTGCTGAGGGGCGCTCCGAATGCGCGCCGCGTCTCCGGGGTGGGAGACGGCGACGGCATCGAGGCCGTGCTGCTTGCGGGTGCCGCCGATGCGCTGGGCGCTGCCGGGGTGCCGGCGTCGTTGCTACAGCCGGTGATGGCGAGGAGGAGCGCTGCGGCGGCTCCGGTGGTGATGGCGGTGCGGACGTGCATGGGCCCCCCAGGTGTCTGTGAGGGAGCATCATGCGCCGTACCGGGGCTACGAACAGCAGGTGTTACCGGTCCGTGACTCAGACCACGGTCAGCGTGTCAGCGCGGCGGACGACGGACGTCGAAGGCCACAAAGTAGGCGGGCAGCCAGCGCCGGGGCGGTGGGGGTACGGGCAGCGGCCCGGCGCTGCAATCCCTCGAACGACAGCCCGCCGGCTGATAGGCGCCACGGAACTTTCCTTGGCCAGCGACAGGGTTCCCACTGGTTGCCGGGTGTCGAGCGGGGCTGGTTGAGGAAGGTGTGACGTTCACCCGGTGCAGGTGCGTGTCGTTTCGTGTGTAGGCGGCATGTCGCGCCTGTAGGGCCGCGCTCGGCGGCCTGGCCACGTAGGTCGACTTACGTGGCCAGGAGCTTGGATCAGCTGGCCCAGTGGATGCCGAGTTGGGCGAGGGCTGCGCGCTGTCCGGGGTCGAGCTTGTCGCGGCGGCCTTCTGGTTTCCGATGCAGGTTCCGGTGCGGTGTTCGGTTCCGTCGGGCAGGACCTGGACGACGCCGCGCCCCGGCAGGCGGCCTTCCCGCTCGATGTACTGCGCCAGAGCCTCCAAGCCCTTCTGGAACGCCCCGCTGCCCGTGCCCGGTCCGGACGCCGCGGCAGTCTTCGCGGGCGTCTTACGGGCCCGTACGGCCTTCTGCGGCTTCACGCCCAGCTCGCCGAGCCGGCGCTGCTGCTCGCCGTTCAGCCGCTCCCAGCCCTTCCGTTGGGTACTGAGCCAGCGTCCGACGTCTTCGCCGTGCCGGGTGACCCCGGGTACGACGTCGTCGAGGCGGGCGCCGGCGGCGAGGAGCTGGGCGAGGTAGGCGTAGTGCCGCTGCCAGTCGACCGTCCACCCGGTCTCTCGCGGGTTCCAGTCGGGGTCGACGTCCGCGAGCTCCTGCGCCCGCCGGCGGGCGCGGCTCTGGTCCTTCCCGAGCCCGCCGGGGCGCCGGATGTTCGTCAGCCACTGCCCCACGGCCTTGTCCAGGGCGGTTGCGTGCCGCGGGGCGGCCAGGGTTCCGTGGAGCTCGTAGTAGGCGCGCGCGGCGGCGAGGTTCTCGGCGAAGGCGGCGTCGGCGGTGTCCCACACGATCCCCAGCTCTTCCAGCTCGGCCGCGTGCTCCCCGGTCATCTGCCCGGCCCGGTACGCGCGGCGCTGGTCGGAGAGCCACCGTCCCAGCGGGAACGCGCCTTGCGGTTCGACGTGCTCGTATGGCACGTCCAGGTGCTCCTCGCGCCGCCTGTAGCGGTACGCGGCCTCGACACCCCGACGCCAGTCCTGCCGCTCGGTGCTGATGACCCTGTACTTGATCCACTTCGCGATCAGTGCGGGGTCGCGGGGGGGGGGGGGGGGGGGGGCGGCCCCCGTGCACCAGCCGGTCGGACACCCCCCCCCCGGGGGGCGCCCGACCCCCCGGAAGCCACGGGTGGACACCCGGTTTAGTGTTAAAAA
>NZ_JBHXQN010000070.1:0-29293 GCF_042717785.1 Streptomyces sp. NPDC058619 | reverse complement strand
TGGGCCGCGGAGTGGAGATGATCGCGGCGATCCTGGCGGTGTGGAAGGCCGGCGCGGCCTACCTGCCCATCGACCCCGCCCAGCCCACCGAACGGGTCGCGTACCTGATCACCGACAGCCGTGCCGCGCTGACACTGACCACCGAGGAAATCCTGGACGACCTGCCGGGGGGCAAGCGGCTCGTCGCCCTCGACTCGCCGCTGATGACGATGCAGCTGGCCGGGGCCGAGGAGACGTCCCCGCAGGTGACGACGGCCCGGGACGGGCTCGCGTACGTCATCTACACCTCCGGCTCGACGGGCCGTCCCAAGGGTGTCGCGGTCACTCACGGCTCGCTCGCCAACTACGTGGCGTCCGTGCCGGGCCGCGTCGGCCTGGGCGCACCGGGCGACCGGTACGCGCTGCTCCAGGCGCAGGCCACCGACCTGGGTAACACCATGGTGTTCGCCAGCCTGACGACTGGTGGTGAACTGCACGTCCTGGACGAGGGCGCGGTCACCGACCCGGCGGCTGTCAGCCGGTACCTGGCCGAGCACCGCATCGACCACCTCAAGGCGGTCCCGTCCCACCTCGCGGCCCTCGGCGCGGCCGGGGACCTGAGCGCGGTGCTGCCCGCCAAGTCCCTGGTCCTCGGCGGTGAGGCCGCGCAGCTCGAGTGGGTGCGGGCACTCCTGTCCGCTGCGGACGGACGGGCCGTGTTCAACCACTACGGCCCGACGGAGACCACCATCGGCGTGGCCACGACCCCGCTGACGGCCGACCTGGTGGCCGACGGTGCGGTCCCCGTAGGCACGCCGCTCGCCAATACCCGCTTCTATGTCCTGGACAGCCGGCTCCGGCCGGTGCCGGCCGAAGCGGTCGGTGAGCTGTACGTCGCCGGTGCGGGCCTGGCGCGTGGCTACGTGCGCCGCCCCGGCCTGACCGCGGAGCGGTTCGTGGCCAGCCCGTTCGGTACACATGGCGAGCGGATGTACCGCACCGGCGACCTGGCGCGCTGGGAAGCGGACGGCCGCGTGGTGTATGCAGGGCGGGCTGACGAGCAGGTGAAGATCCGCGGTTTCCGCATCGAGCCCGGTGAGGTCCAGTCGGCTCTGGCTGCGCACCCGTTGGTGGGTCAGGCCGTGGTGATCGCCCGCGAGGACGTCCCCGGCGACCGGCGCCTCGTCGCTTACGTCGTGGCCGATGATCCGGAGACCGCACAGGACCCGGGCCTGCCCGCGACGATCCGCAAGTTCGCCGCGCAGCGCCTGCCGGAGCACATGGTGCCCTCGGCAGTGGTGGTCCTCGACGGACTGCCGCTGACAGGCAACGGCAAGCTGGACCGCAAGGCCCTGCCCGCCCCGGACTATCTCGGGGCCGCTCAGCCAGGCGGCCGGAACCGGGCGGCCGGCCTCCAGGAGGAGATTCTCTGCCTGGCGTTTGCCGAGGTCCTGGGGGTGCCCGCAGTCGGCGTGGACGACGACTTCTTCGAGTTGGGCGGCCACTCGCTGCTCGCGGTCCGGCTCATCAGCAGGATCCGTACCCTGCTCGGCGTCGAGGTCGAGATCCGCGACCTGTTCGAGGAGCCGACCGTCGCCGGTCTGGCCGAGCACCTGGCCGGGGCGCGCGAGGCCCGGCCGCCGCTGGCGTCCGGCACCCGGCCCGCACGGCTGCCGCTGTCGTACGGCCAGCGGCGCCTGTGGATCATCGACAAGCTGGAGGGCCCCGGCGACACCTACAACATTCCCGTCGCCGTACGGCTGGCGGGCGAGGTGGACCACGCCGACGTGAACGCAGCGCTCCGGGACGTCATCGCTCGCCATGAAGTGCTGCGCACCGTGTACGAGGTAGCAGACGGTGAGCCGTACCAGAAGGTCCTCGACCCCGCCGCCCTGGAGTGGGAGCTCACCGTGACCCGGGTCGCACCGGAGGAGCTGTCCGGGGCGGTCGCCGACGCCCAGCGCCACACCTTCGACCTGTCGGCGGACGTGCCGGTAAAGGCTTGGCTGTTCGAGGCGGGCGCGGACGACCACGTCCTCGTGGTGGTGATCCACCACATCGCCACCGACGGGTGGTCCTGGGCGCCACTGGCCCGCGACCTGTCCGTGGCGTACGCCGCGCGCAGCGAGGGCCGTGCCCCGCAGTGGGAGGAACTGCCGGTTCAGTACGCCGACTACGCGCTGTGGCAGCGCGAGGTGCTAGGCGACGGGGATGACCCGGACAGCCTGCTCTCCCGTCAGGTCGCCTACTGGCGCGAGGCCCTCGCCGGCATCCCCGAGGAGCTCACGCTGCCGACCGACCGGGTGCGCCAGGCCGTGGTCGGTCACCGGGGCTACCGCGTACCGATCGAGGTTCCGGCCGAGGTGCACGCACGGCTCCTGGACGTCGCGCGGGCCGAGGGCGTAACCATGTTCATGGCACTGCACGGCGTACTCGCCGTGCTCCTCTCCCGCCTCGGCGCGGGCACCGACATCCCCATCGGATCGGCACACGCAGGACGCACCGACGAAGCCCTCGACGACCTCGTCGGCTACTTCGTCAACACCTTCGTGCTGCGCACCGACCTGTCGCAGGACCCGACCTACCGCAAGGTGCTGGAGCGGGTCCGGGAAGCGGGCCTCGGCGCGTTCGCCCACGCGGACGTCCCCTTCGAGCGCCTCGTCGAGGAACTCGACCCCGCCCGGTCGCTGGCCCGCCACCCTCTGTTCCAGGTGATGCTGCTCCTTGAGAACACCGCCGAGGCGGTGGTCGACCTGCCCGGCCTCGCCACTGGGACGGAGGCCCCGCCACGGAGGGCGTCAGACGAGGCGTCCGTGACGGAGTCGGTCGTAAAGTTCGATCTGGACGTGAGCATCGTCGAGACGTACGACGCCCAGGGTGCGCCCGCGGGTCTACGCGGCACGGTGACCGCCTCCGCAGACCTTTTCGAACCCGCGTCGGTGGTGCGCATCGGCGACCGCCTCAACCACGTCCTCGCGACCCTCTCCGCCGCTCCGGACACCCGGCTCAGCGCCGTAGACGTCCTGGACGACGACGAGCGGCACCGCATGCTGACCGAGTGGAACGACACAACGGCCGAGCTGCCGGACACGACGGTCGGCGCCCTGTTCGAGGCGCAGGCCGCGTGCACCCCCGATGCGACCGCCCTCACCTTCGGTAACGTGGCCCTGAGCTACGGCGAGCTGGACGCGCGGGCCAACCGCGTGGCCCGGTACCTCGCCCAGCGGGGCGTGGGGCCGGAGTCGGTCGTCGCGGTCGTCTTCGATCGCACCGTCGACCTGGTCGTGGCGCTGCTCGGCGTGGTCAAGGCCGGCGCCGCCTATCTGCCGATCGACCCGAACTACCCCGCAGACCGCATCGCGTACGTCATCGCCGACTCCGGCGCGATGTGCGTGCTCAGTGGCGAGGGCATGCGGGACCGGCTCGAGTCGTTCGACGTGGACGCCGACGCCGCATCCGGCGTGCCAGTGGTGCTGCTCGATGACCCCAAGGTGACCGCGGAGCTTGCCGCCCTGCCGGACCGGGCGGTCGGAGACGACGAGCGCACGCGTCCGCTGCTGCCCGGGCACCCTATGTGGGTGATCTACACGTCCGGGTCCACCGGACGCCCCAAGGGCGTGCTCGTCGAGCACCGGGCGATCGTGAACTTCCTCATGTCGATGCAGGACTCCTTCCCGCTGACCACCACCGACCGGCTTCTCGCGGTGAGCACCCACGGCTGCGACATGGCCGGGTTCGAGTTCTACCTGCCACTTCTCAACGGTGCCCGGCTCGTCCTCGCCGCGCAGGAACAGGTCCTCGACCCATGGGCGCTGCGGGAGTTGATCCGTACCGGCGAAGTGACGATGGTGCACGCCACGCCGAGCCTGTGGCGCGGCCTGGTGGCCGACGCCGACGACCCGGTGGACCTCACGAGTGTCCGCGCCATGATCGGCGCCGAGGCGCTGCCCGGGGACCTGGCCCGTACCCTGCTGGGCCGGACGCCGACCCTGACCAACCTGTACGGCCCGACGGAGACCACCACCTGGTCGACCGCCAAGGTGCTCCGGCCGGAGGCGGCCGACGTCACCTCGATCGGCTCCCCGATCGGCAACACCCAGGTCTACGTCCTGGACGACGGCCTGGTTCCGGTGGCGCCCGGCGTCGCGGGCGAGCTGTACATCGCGGGTGAGGGTCTGGCCCGCGGGTACCTGGGCCGTCCGGGACTGACGGCGGGGCGATTCGTGGCCTGCCAGTTCGGAGCCCCGGGGGAGCGGATGTACCGGACCGGCGACGTGGTTCGGTGGACCGCGGACGGCGAGCTGCAGTACGTCGGACGCGCCGACGACCAGGTCAAGGTGCGTGGCTTCCGGGTCGAACTCGGTGAGATCGAGGCCGATCTGGCCACGTACCCCTCGGTCGGGCAAGCCGTGGTGGTGGTGCGCGAAGACACGCCGGGCGACCACCGCCTGGTGGCCTACGTGGTGCCGGGTTCGGCCACCGGCTCGAAGGAGGCGGAGGAGCTGGGCCGGGCGGTGCGCGGCCTCGCCCAAGGCCGGATGCCGGCGTACATGGTGCCGTCCGCGGTGGTGGTGATCGACAAGCTGCCGCTGATGCCCAACGGCAAGCTGGACCGCAAGGCGCTGCCCGCGCCCGGGGTAACCGCTGCCGCCCCCACCGCCAACGGGGCCGTCACCGCCTTCGAGTCGAGTCTGTGCGAGGCGTTCGCCGAAGTCCTCGGAGTGGAGTCGGTCGGGGTCGACGACGACTTCTTCGCCCTGGGTGGGCACTCCCTGCTGGCGGTCCGGCTCGTGGAGCGGCTGCGGGAGCGGGGCGTTTCCATCGCAGTCCGCGATGTGTTCGTCGCGCCCACGGTCGGCGAGCTGGTGAAGGGGATGAGCCTGTCGTCGGTGCGCGACGCCTTCGACGAGCTGCTTCCGATCCGTACTGAAGGCACCAGGCCGCCCTTTTTCTGCCTGCACCCCGCCGACGGTGTGAGCTGGTGCTACATGCCGCTGGCCCGGTATGCGTCGAGCGACATCCCGTTGTACGGCCTGCAGGACCGAGGGCTGCAGGGGGCTGACCGACTTGCCCGGTCTGTGGGGCAGATGGCGGAGCGCTACGTCGAGCAGATCCGCCGGGTGCAGCCCTCCGGCCCCTACCACCTGCTGGGCTGGTCCTTCGGTGCGGTGGTCGGGCACGAGGTCGCAGTGCGGCTGCGCGCCGCTGGCGAGGAGGTTGCGGTTCTGGTCGTCCTCGACCAGAACCCGGCCGTGCCGGATCCGGACGCCGGGCCCCTGGAGGACATCACGGAGGTACCCGATGAGGTGCTGGCGACCGTAACCGAGTGGGTGCGCCGCCAGGCGGGGGGTGCGCTCGGGGCCACGACGGAGGAGGAGTACGGGAACATCGCGCGGGTTCTGATCAACCAGCGTGAGATCCAGCGGCGCCATGAGCAGGGCCGGTTCGACGGCGACGTTCTGCTGATTACAGCCGACCGGGAGAGCTCCGCCGGCCCGGTCACTGGAGAGGCGTGGCAGCCCCACGTCTCCGGGGAGATCCATCAGACCGGCATCGACTGCGCCCACCACGAGATGGGCACGCCGGAGAACATGGCCAAGGTGTGGTCCGCCGTGTCGGAGTGGCTGAGCCTGGACGACTGACGACTGATGGCTCCCGCGCGGCGCACGCCGCCGCGCGGGTCCCCGTGGACAGGCCATAAAGGGGCCGGGTGTTCGACGACTTCATGTCGTCGAACACCCGGCCCGGTTTGTTCCTGCTGCCCGCCCTCGCGGCCCGTCTGCCCTGAGCCCTACGGGCGGCGTCAGGCCGCCGTGGTGTGCGGGGCGGAGGCCTGTCGGTTGGTCAGCATGGAGGCGGCCAGACTCGGCTCGACGTTCCCGCCGCTGAGCAGCACACCGATGTCCCCCCCGTGGCGGGACGCATACTGCAGGGCCGCGGCGAGTGCGGTTGCCGCCGCGGGCTCGATCACCAGGCGGGCGTGCAGGAAGGCGTCTCGCATGGCGTCGGCGATGGCTTCCTCCGACACCGTCTCGACCGCTGCCACGGCCCCGTGGGCGAGGGTGAACGGCAGGGCGCCGATCCGGTCGGGGCGCAGTCCGTCGGCGATGGTGTGGCCGACGGACACGGTAACGGGCCGGTGTGCGCGCAGTGCCGCAGTGAGTGCGGGCACGGCCTGCGGCTCGGCCCCGACCACGGACACCTCGCGCCCCTCGGCCGTCAGACAGGCACCGGCGATCGCGCTGCCCCCACCTACCGGGACCACCACCGCGTCCAGGTGGACGCCCTCAGCCGCCGCCTGGTCGATCAGTTCGGCCGTGGCGGTCCCCTGGCCCGCGACCACGTACGGGTTCTGATAGGGGTCGATGACGTCGTAGTCGTGCAGCTCGCGCAGTTCCGCCACGGCGGCCACCCGGTGGGCGAGCAGGGTGCCGGCCGTCACGACCTCGGCACCGGCCTCCCGGATCCGTTGGATCTTGGCGGGCGGGGCGTCGGACGGGAGGACCACGATGGCCGGAAGACCGTACTGCCTGGCGGCGAGGGCGACCGCGATCGCATGGTTGCCGGTGCTCTGCGCGATCACTCCGCGGCTGCCGGACGCGGCGAGGTGCTCCACCGCAAGGAGCGCACCGCGGATCTTGAACGAGCCGCCGCGCTGCAGGTTCTCCGCCTTCAGCCACAGACGTGCGCCACTGCGGGCGTCCAGTTGTTCGCAGCGCAGGACGGGCGTTCGCCACACCCGGCCGAGCAGGCGCCGTTCGGCCCGTTCGACGGCCGCGCGGTCGAGACGTGCGTCCTGTTCGCCGTCCCGACCGCTCGTCCTGCTGTCCGCGGGTATGTGCTCGCGCGCATGACCGGTGCCCATGAAAACTCCCCATGAATGCCTGAAATTTCGGTGCCGCGTGCGGTTCCGGAAAATCCGGATGGCAATGCCGGGGCAAACGGTCGCGGTTGAGAGGGTGCGACCGCGCGAAATACGGCAACGCGGCTATTGGAAACCCTTTGGAGGGCAGATCTGCGTGTCATGCTCGCATGTCTGCTTTTGGTCGGGAAGATGCGCGGAATGCCGCGGCGAACACACAGATGCCGACCACCGGTTGGTGGTCGGCATCCGTGGTCGCAGGGTTTTCCTCGGGGGATGTGGGAAAACCCTGCCCGTCATTCGCTGCGCAGTGCTTCCGCGGTGACCATGCGGGTCGTTGCGCGCGCCGGGAAGAACGCTCCCAGGACCGCGATCACGATGCCGGCGAGGCCGAGGAGCAGCAGCACCGGTGCCTGCCACACATCCAGCATGCGCGCCGGAAGTTCCACCTTCGCCGCCTCACCGGCGATCGGCACGATCAGGCGGTGGGCGAGGACGCCCAGGGGGAGCCCGAGCACTCCGCCGATCGCCCCGATGGCCGCCATCGACGTCACCGTCATGCCAATCACCTGGCGAGGCGTCATGCCGAGCGACTGCAGCGTTCCCAGTTCGCGGCGTCGCTCACGGGTGTTGAGCACGACCGTGTTGAACACGCCGAGCCCCGCGACGGTTGTCAGCATGAGGGTGAGGAGCACCGACAGAGTGATGACGGCCGCGGTGAAGCTGTTGGAGTCGTCTGTCGGGCGGGTGTAGAGGCCCGGGTCCGCGGAGCGTACCGCGCCGCTGTACTGGGAGATGTCAGTGCCGGAGGACACCTGTACCAGGTACTGGATATGAGAGTTGAGCTGTGTGACGTCCAGGCCGAGGCCGGACAGCGCTCTCCAGTCGGCGTAGAGCATGTCCCCGTTGCTCATCAGCGAGCCGACGACCGTTACGCGGGTGGGCTTCCCGCCCAACTCCATGGTCATCTGGTCACCGACGTTCAGCCCGCGCTCGCGCAGGAAGGCCGTCGAGGCGGCCACCTGCCCGGGCCCTTCGATCCAGTGCCCCTTGACGAGCCGGTTCTGGAAGTCGAGTGCGGCGGTGTCCCCGCGCCAGAACTCGGCGACGACCTTCTTGGAGCCGGTGATGGAGACCGGGACGTACGCTTTGACCGTCACGCTCTTGGTGCCTTGCAGGGACCGCAGTGCCTTCTCGGCCTGTTCGTCGTCCAGCTTCGGCGCCTCCTCGCCAAACTGAGGATTGCCCGGCTGGACGACGAACTGGGCCGAGGCGGCCGGGCTCTTGGCCTGTCCGAACTGGTTGACCGTACTGGCCAGACCGGTCGCGAAGGCGGCGGTGGTCACGCCGAGGAGGACGGCCACCAGGGTCATCGCGGTACGGGCAGGCCTCGCGAAGGGTTGCCCCAGGCCGAGGCTGACCGAGCGCGGCAGTGAACTGCCGCTCAGACGGCGCTGGATCCGAAGCCCGTGACGCCGGTGCTGCGCGATGCCCGCGCTGATCGCCTCGGCTGCGGAGAGACCGTGCGCCCGCATCGCCGGGACGGCTGCCGCCAGGACGACGAGGAGCGGCATGCCCACCAGGGCGACCACGGGCACCCACCAGCTGACCGCGACACCACGGAGGTCCATGCCCGTTCCTTGGAACGCACTGGTCAGCAGTGGCTCTGTGGCGAGGACGCCGCCGACGGTGCCCACGGCGCAGCCGATTGCAGAGGGGAGCGAGACCATCAGCAGATAGACGGCGACCACCTGACGCGGCGTGAACCCCAGGGACTTGAGCACGCCGATGTGCCGGAAGCCGGAGACGACGGCGCCGCTGATGACATTGGCGACGATCACGGCGGCGACGATGAGGCCGAGGACGCCGAAGACCATCAGGAAGGGGACGTATACGCCCGGCCCGGAGGCCACGTCCTCCTTGACCGTGAGATACGACTGCGTGGCGACTAGAGAACCCTTTGGCAGTTGCGCCGTGGCCTTCTCGACGCTCCGCTCGACGTCGGCCTTCGTCGACGCCGAGGCGAACCGATACAGCATCTGCTGGGCCGTCGGATGCATCGCCTGCATCTGCTCGGGCGTGACCCAGGCGTCGGCGGTCCGGCTCAGGGTGTAGGCGTAACCGACGATCGTGAAGTTCGTGCCCTCCGGGGCCACCACCTTGCCGCCCAGCGGGAACGGCGCTCCACCGCCGGTCGCGGGCGGGGTCTGGTTCACCACGATCTCGCCGGGCTTGTCGGGCCAGCGGCCGTTCCACACGTTCACCTTGTCCACCGGGCCGCCCGGGTCGGCCCGGCCCACCACGGTGAGCGGGCCCGTCAGGAAGGCGACACTGCCCGGAGCGATGCTCACCGAGACCTGGCCGAAGGGGCCGGCAGAGGCCTCGACGCCCGGCCGGCTCGCCGTCACGGTGAGTTGCTCCGTGGAGACCGCGGCCGGGTCGAAAGCGGCGACGGCGTGAGCGCCGTGCTGCTTGCCGAAGGCCCGGTCGAAGGGGCGGCTCGCGGAGTCGAGGAGCCCCATTGCGATGACCATGGTCGCGGTGGACAGCAGGACGACCAGGCCTATGACCACCGTCTGCAGCCGACGACGTCGGACGGCGGCCCCAGCGGCATGCCATACGGCGCTCATGCTGCCCGCTCCAGGACCTTCTCGCGGGCGATCCGGCCGTCCTCGAACTCGATGAGCCGGGTTGCGCAGCGCTCGGCGAGGCGCGGGTCGTGCGTGACGATGAGCAGCGTCTGGCCGATCCGGTTGAGGTCGAGCAGCAGGTTCATCACCTGCTCCCCGCTGTTCCGGTCCAGGGCGCCGGTCGGTTCGTCCGCCAGCAGCAGGGAAGGCTTGTTCATCAGCGCTCGGGCCACCGCGACCCGCTGGCGCTGGCCGCCGCTGAGCGTCGCCGGGTAGTTGCTGCGGTGGTCTGCGACGCCGAGCTCGCCCAACAGCTCGAGCGCACGCTTGCGGGCCTGCCGGGCCGAAGTTCCGGAGAGCTGCCCGGCGAGCGCCACGTTGTCCAGTGCCGTCAGGTCGTCGAGCAGGTTGAAGAACTGGAAGACCATGCCGATCCGCCGACGGCGGAACAGCGCCAGGCCGGTCTCGTTGAGGCTGCCCAGATCGTCGCCGTGGACGTTGACGGTCCCTGCGGTTGGGCGGTCGAGGCCCGCGATCATGTTCAGCAGGGTGGACTTGCCGCAGCCTGACGGTCCCATCACTGCAACCGCCTCGCCCTTCCGGATCTCCATCGAAACGTCGTCGAGGGCGATGGACTGCCGGTACTCCTTGCGCACACCGTCCAGCCGTACGACGACCTGGTCAGAGCTGTTCTCACTGGTCATGCTGCGACGCTAGGCCGTGCGCCGGGGGGCGGACATCGGCCCCGGGAGGTAATTCGGCCGAACAGTCATCCTTGCGATGTACCTCTGCCGCACGCGACCGGCCCGGCCCGGGGGAGAGATCCCGGGGCCGGGCCGGGCCGGTCGGCGGCGGTCGACGGACCTCAAAGCACCTCAGCAGGGAGGTCGGCGTCGTTGGGAGACTGCTGCGCGAACTGGGTTCGGTACAGGTGCGCGTAGAGCCCTTCCGCGGCCAGCAGCTCCTCGTGGGTGCCGCTCTCCTGGATCCGCCCGGCATCCAGGACGAGGATCTGGTCCGCCTCACGGATCGTGGACAGGCGGTGTGCGATCACCAAGGACGTCCTGCCGGCCAGGGCGGTCTTCAGCGCGCGCTGGATCGCCGCCTCGGAATCCGAATCCAGATGGGCGGTCGCCTCGTCGAGGACCACGAGCGGCGGGGCCTTCAGCAGCAGCCGGGCAAGGGATATCCGCTGCTTCTCGCCGCCGGAGAGGCGGTGGCCGCGGTCGCCGACCACCGTGTCGAGGCCGTTGGGCAGACTGCTGACGGTGTCCCACACACGGGCGGCCATGCAGGCGTCGATCAGCTCTTGCTCGGTGGCCCCGGGCCGGGCGTAGTTCAGGTTGGCCCGCAGGGTGTCGTGGAAGAGGTGCGCGTCCTGGGGCACCACGCCGACAGTGTCCCGCAACGATTGGAGGGTCAGCTCGCTGATGTCGTGCCCGCCGACCCGGATGGTGCCCGAGGTCGGGTCGTAAAGGCGTGGCACCAGGTTGGTAAGCGTGGTCTTTCCCGCGCCGGAAGGCCCGACGAGCGCCGTCATTCGGCCTGCCGGTGCGCGGAAGCTCAGCTCGTGCAACGCCGCTTCCGTGGAGCCGCGTTCCGGCGTGCGCGTACCGACAGTCTCCAGGGAGGCGAGCGAGACCTCGTCGGCGGTGGGGTACCGGAACGTAACCCGGTCGAACTCGATGTCCGGTGCCTTGCCGTCCGGGCCTGAGGCAGGCAGCGCTCGGGCGCCAGGGCGCTCCGAGACCTTCGGTTCGAGGTCGAGGACCTCGAAGACCCGGTCGAAGCTGACCAGCGCGTTCATCGCTGTGACCTGCAGGCTAGACAGCTGGTTGATCGGTCCGTAGAGCTGGAGCAGCAGGGTCACCATGGCGACGAGGGTGCCGATCGGCAGGACGCCGTCGATGGTGAGGGCGCCACCGAGGCCGTACACCAGGGCCGTCGTGAGCGAGGTGAGCACCGTGACGATGATGAAGAGCAGCCGCCCGTAGACCGCGGCGGCCACGGCGATGTCGCGCACCCGGCCGGCGCGGGCCGCGAACATGCCGCTCTCGTCGTCCGTGCGGCCGTAGAGCTTGGCGAGCATGGCGCCGGAAACGTTGAACCGCTCGTGCATCATCGAGCCCATCTCCGCGTTGAGCTGCATCGTCTCCCGTGTGAGCCGTTGCAGCCTGCGCGCGATCAGCCGCACCGGCAGCAGGAAGAGCGGGATCATCACCAGCGCGGCGACCGTGATCTGCCACGACAGGTAGAACATCGTCCCGAGGACGAGGACCAGTGTCAGGACGGTCGTGACCGCATTGGTCAGGAGCGTCGTCACCGCCTGCCGCGCCCCGATGACGTCCGTGTTGAGGCGGCTGACCAGCGCACCGGTCTGCGCCCGTGTGAAGAACGCCAACGGCTGCCGCTGCACGTGCGCGAACACCTGGGTCCGCAGGTCGTAGACCAGACCCTCGCCGATCCGGCCCGAGCACCAGGTCTGTACGTACATGGCCGCGGCATCCACCAGGGCCAGACCTGCGAGCGCCAGACACAGCCACACCACGACCCCGAGGCGCTCGGGCAGGATGCCGTCGTCAATGATCATCTTGAGGATCAGGGGGCCGGCCGCCGTGATGACCGCGCTGACGATGGTGGTCACGAGGAGTACGACCAGCCGCATTCGGTAACGCATGGCGTACGGGATGATCCGCCGGACGGTGCCGCGACTGACCTTCTGCCTGGTGATCGAATCGTCGTCGAACCGTAGACCTGCCGGGCCGTCTTTGGTCACGGAAACCTGCCTCGCTCTCGTGTCTCTCCCACGCCCTTCGCTGGCAACGTCGGTCAATGGGAATGGTGTTCATGCAGTGGCCGACCCGACGGTGGGTCGGTACCTCAGTACTTGTCGAGGAATTCGACGATCGCCGCGTTGACGGTTTCCGGGCGCTCCAGGTATCCGAGGTGCCCGCAGCCGGGGATCTCCACCAGGTCGCAGCCGGGGATCGCGTCCGCAACCTCGGCGGCCAGGTGCGGCGGACAGATGAGGTCATCGGAAAAGGAGATGACGCGGCACGGCACAGTGGCGCCGCGCAGCGCGTCGCGGCGGTCGCCGAGAGAGTCCGAGACCGTGTCCTGACCGGCGGCGCCATTCGAGCTGCCGCCGGACAGTTCGAAGATCTCCAGCCAGGTCGCGACCGCGGCTTCGTTGTTGAGGGTGGTGGGCGACATCATCTCCATGACCGTCCGAAGGGCCTCGTACGAGGGAGGCAGCGTCACTCCGCTCTCGCGCAGCGCGCGATCCGCGGCGGACTGCGCCCGACGCAGCGCGTCCGACCTCGCCCTGGTGGACATGAGGACCGCGGACCGCACGAGGTCCGGTCGGCTGAGGACCAGCTCCTGCGCGATCATCGCTCCCATCGACGTGCCGACGACGCGGCACGGGCCGATGCCCAGCTCCTCGATCAGGCCGGCGGTGTCGGCGACCAGGTCGTCGAGCGTGTACATGCCGGGCGGAGCGTCGGACCCCGCTATCCCTCGATTGTCGAACGTGATCGTCTCGTAGCCGGCCGCGTTCAATGCCGGTGTCTGGTGCATGGTCCAGACGCGGCCAGCGGCCCCTGAGCCCATGATGAGCAGGACGGCTTCCCCGCGGCCCTGGCGCTCGTAAGCGAGCCGGATCCCATTGGTGTTGACGAAAGGCATGGCTTCCCAGACTCGTTTCACTACTGGTGACGGAGGTGTCCGAACGCGGACCGACGGGCAGAAGCCGGCCCGTCGGTGACGGGGCGCTCGGGCCCGCGTCCGAGCCCCTGGGTGGTTCGATGCGGCTCGTCCTGGGCGTGGAATGACGACTTGATCAGTATCATCCGGCCTGTCATCCGGTCGATCTTCGACCGTTCAACCGACCACTCCGCGCAGTTGAACGAACCGCCGCAGGGTTGTGGGCGCGGCCGTCGGCGACCGCCGGACAGGCATGCCCGGATCGCGCGCGACGGAACCCGCGACCCGATACCGCGCACCGTAGGCGTCACCGGCGGCCGTCGTACCAACCTCTTCCGTGCGCAGCCGTTTCCGTGTCCGCAGGACGGCCGTCGCCGGGACTCTGGCTACGCCGCGCGTCGGCGGGTCACTCGGGCCGCCGCGGGATGCAGGCCTTGATCAAGAAGCCGTTGCCGATTCTGTGGCGAGCCTCCAGGGACCCGCTGTATACGGCAAGCCGTTCGCGCAGCCCGATCAGACCCCTGCCGTTGCCGGAGCCGACGTGCCCCATCGCGGTGCCGCCGGTGTCCGCGACCTCGATCTCCAGCCAGTCGTCGTCATGACGCAGGACGACCGACGCGCTTCCCCCGGAGGCGTGCTTGAGCGCGTTGGTCAGGGCCTCCTGGACGACCCGGTAGGCGGCGAGCTCGACGCCGGGTGGCAGTCGCTCGGGCGGCAGTGAGACCGTGAGGTCCACTGGCATTCCCGTCGCCCGCACCCCCTTGACCAGTGACTCCAACTGATCGATGCCCGGCTGGGGCTGCAATCCGTCGGCTGTGCTACCCGGTCCCGTCAACAGATGCATGACAGCCCGAAGTTCGGCCATCGCGGCCCGACCACTTGCTTCTACCGCGCGCATGGCCTCCCGGGCCTCGTCTGGTGCTGTGCCCAGGACCCGGTGGGCCGCGCCCGCCTGGATCACCATCACGCTCACGTTGTGCGTCACGATGTCGTGGAGTTCGGCGGTGATTCGGGTGCGTTCCTCCTCCACAGCCCGCCGTGCGGCCTCGTCCTTTTCCGCCTGCAGAGTGGCCACGCGCAGCTGGCTGGTTCTGAGCTGGTCTTGCCAGTACTGCACAGTCCGCGCGACGACTGCGGCGAGCAGCATGATCACGAAGGCTGCAGACCAGCCTGGCAGCGCAGGCGCTGCCTCGCGGAAGGCGACGCTGCTCAGCACGGCGGCGATCACCAGGCTCACTACCGCGAGTACGCGCCGACGGCTGTACGCGATCGTGCTGTAGGCGGCCACGGCACAGACCGCGATCGTGATCCACGTGGCCTGGCCGGTGAGTAGGAGGCTCGTGCCCACCGCAGCCCAGAACGCGGGCAGGGGGTACCAGCGTCTGAATGCCAGCGGCAGCGGGCTGAGAGCGATGTACCCATAGAGCGGACGCCCTCCCTGCGGTAGGTACTGCGGCGGCGGAGGGTGGCCTGAGGTGTCCTGCGGGGGGAAGCCGACGAACTCAATGGTTTGGAACTTCCAGCTGGCGACGACACCGATGACGGCGAGCGCGACGGCGAGGAACACATCCACAAGCACCGCCCGCGTGCTGGGTCGTACCTCGGGGCGCAGCGCCTCAAGGACAGACCGCCGCCACCTGTGCCTCACGTTGTTCTCCACCTGTTCCACCTGAACATTGTGACGGCAGGGGAGGACCTGATACCCCCTTCGTGTTCAACTGGCGCCGACGCGCGGTTGAACAGCCGCGCCGTAGGCCGTCGCCGATACGAAATCGGCGGGGTCGAAATCGGCGGAGAAGGTCTCTCATTGTGCCCGCTATCCATGCCTGTGTACGGTCGCTTTCCGTCGAACTCCGGAAAGCGTGTCCAGTCGTTTGTAAAAGGAACTGAAGGGGCATGAAAATGCATGCATCGGAGTTCGCATCCGTGGCCAGGGAAGAACCGGACGCCCGACCCGCCGCAGTCGTCACCGGACTGGGAACGTGCTTGCCGCGTACCGAAATCAGCAACGCCTCGCTCGCGGAGCACCTGGACACCGATGATGACTGGATCCGTACACGCACCGGAATCGCCGCCCGGCGGCGCGCCACCCCGGACGTCTCCATGACGGACCTCGCGTGCGCGGCCGCAGCCGGCGCTCTGCGCTCGGCGGGCCGTACCACGGTGGACGCGCTGGTGCTCGCCACCTCTACCCCGGACCGACCCTGCCCCGCCGCTGCGCCCGAAGTCGCCCATCGCATCGGGCAGGGCGGGATACCGGCCTTCGACGTTTCAGCCGTGTGTAGTGGCTTCATCTACGCGACGGCCACCGCCGCGGGACTGATCGCCGCCGGCATCGCGGACAGTGTCCTGGTGACCGCCGCCGAGACGTACTCGCGCATCGTCGACCCCTCCGACCGGTCCACCGCGGTGCTCTTCGGAGACGGCGCGGGGGCGGTGGTGCTGCGCTGCGGTACTGCAGGGGAACCGGGGTCCTTGCTCGCCTTCGACCTGGGCAGCGACGGCGCGGCAAGGGACTTCATCCACGTGCCCGGCGCGCGTGAACAGCCCGAGGGCGACCGCTGGTTCACGATGGCGGGCCGCAAGGTCTACCTGCGGGCCCTCCAGCAGATCACGAGTTCGGCCCTGCGGGTGATGGAGGACTGCGCCTGGAGCCCGGAGACCGTCGGGGCCTTCGTGGCCCATCAGGCCAACGCGCGCATCATCGACGCGGTCGCGAACCGGCTGCGCGTGCCGTCGGACGCGGCGGTTTGCGAGATCGCCCGGGTTGGCAACACTGCGGCAGCCTCCATCCCGCTCGCGCTGGCCGACGCCGTGGACGGTGGACGCCTCAAGCCTGGCGCCCGCACCGTGCTCACTGCCTTCGGCGGCGGACTGACCTGGGGATCAGCAGCACTGACCTGGCCGAGCCTGACACCCGTACGCACCGAAATCTGACTGAAGGCAATCCGCAGACTCGCCCTCTGGCCTCCGGCTTCCTGGACAGGCCCCCGGCATCCATCGACCCCGATGGGTCCTTCCACAAGACTTGAGGTGGACTCGCTGTCCCCGGCCGAGCGGTTCTGACGGCATGACCCCAAGTGCACGACCGGCCCCGGCATCGTCGTCCGGTGTGACCACCGACATGGCCTGGCAGGCGACCTGCGCCGGACCGGGCCTGTCCTTCAGGTGCGCCGTTGCCGGTTTCGAAGCGGAGCGGTCGTGCGGAGGTGACGCCCGCAGGATTGCCCCCTTCCCACAGCACAGCGGGCAGTGGCTGAAAACGGGCGACGGCGCAGACTGTTTCCCGGGTAGGGCGATTGCATGCGCAGATCTCCTACGGGCTACTCGCCGGGGGAGATCAGCCCGGTCTCGTAGGCCAGCACCACAGCCTGCACCCGATCGCGTAGTCCGAGCTTGGACAGGATCCGCGCCACGTGTGTCTTCACCGTGCCGGTGCTGAGAGTCAGACGCTCCGCCAACTCGGCGTTGCTCAGGCCGGTGGCGAGCAGGCGCAAGACCTCCAGCTCGCGCGTCGTCAGCTCAGACAAGTCCCGGTGCAACTTGGGCTTCACCTCCGCACTCGGAGCGTAGCGCTCGATCAGACGGCGCGTGATCTTGGGCGCTAGCAGGGCGTCGTTGGCCCGTACGAGTCGTATGGCGGCCACGAGGTGATCGGGAGCCACGTCCTTCAGGAGGAATCCGGCTGCGCCCGCCGACAGCGCAGCGTAGACGTACTCGTTCACGTCGTACGTGGTCAGAATGATGACGCGCGTCTGCGTCGAGCCGTCGGCGAGGATCCGACGGGTCGCCTCGATGCCGTCCATCTCCGGCATCCGGATGTCCATCAGTACTACGTCGGGCCGTGTGCGGCGCACCACTGCAACGGCCTCGCCACCGGTGGTCGCCTCGCCCACCACCTCGATGCCGTCCGACATCAGAATCATGCGGAACCCCGTGCGCACCAATGCCTGGTCGTCGACGATGACCGCACGCAACTTCGCGCCTGGTTCGCCACTCATTGTCGGAGGCCCCTCGCCGTTCTGCGTCGTCATCACGCCCACATTCTGGACCATGTTCATACCGCGCCCCACACGTCGGAGAAATGCGGGCGTTCGGCCGGTACGCCGCCCCGTGATCAGCCGACCGAGCTCGAGGTCCTGGCGGCGAGCCCGGCGTCAGCGGTGCCGAACTCGTGCGCGCACCTGCTTTCGACCAGCTGGTAGCAGAGGCCCCGCGTACCCCGGTCCCGGAACTCGCGTGCCTCGGACAGGACGCCATCGGCCAGGAACGCAAGCCGATGGGCGCCTATTGTCCGCTCAGGATCCGAGGGCGGACGGAGTGCTCCTATGTAGTCGTACGCGTCCGCGGCGGTGAGGGCGAAGGCCACGCGCTTTGAGGAGCTCCGCAGGACGACGGGGGCTGCGACCTGCTCGCCGGAGACGAGGTGGGTGGCGGGGACGGGGGCCAGGCCGAAGACTTCGGTGCAAAGGGCCGTGTACTCCGCAAGGCTGCTTGTTTCCAGGCGGATGGCGATGTGGTCGAGCCGCCGGGCCCGTCCCTCAGGCTCGGCCGGTGCTCCCGGAGAGGCTGTCCACTTGTGGCCTGCGGGGGGAACGGCAGAGCCAGCGGTGGCTGCGGAAAGGAGGGTGTGGGAGACACCGCCCCATCCGGAGACGACCGGGTTGCCGTGCGGCGAATGCGTGACATTTGCTCCGGCGGCCAGCGCTGCCCGGACTGTTTCGGATACATCGTCGCACGTCACCGCGATATCGACGACTCCGCCCCCGTGCTCGGATAGCCATTTCCCCGTGGTCCAGCCCGAAGTGACGACGATCTGGACGTCCCCATGCCGCAACAGCACACAACTCCGGTCGACCGCGACGGAGTCCGCGACCCGCGTGAAACCCATGGTGGAGACGAGGAAGCGAACGGTGGCGACTTTGTCTCTCGTATACAGCTCGACATGCGATATGTCTCGCACAGCCATAGGGAAAGCTCCTGGAATGAGGGCGGTGTTGCAGGGCTGGACAGGGATTCGGTCAGTTGCCGCAGCCGGCGGAGGGACGTTTTCCATCTGCGTTGAATCAGGATGACGTGCAGGCAGGCAAGCGATCAATACCCGTCTTGTCTGCGGCCGGTAACGCGTTCAGCCGCGCCACTCAGACAGCTGTGCGCCTCAATCCCCGGCCTCCTTCCGTCGAGCAGGCGGAGTCGTTCGGAAGAGCTACATCTGTCGGATGACGTAGTCGGCGGATGTATCCCGAGAGGTGGATGAATCGGGGCCTGGCTCGTGGTGTGATGCCGTGTGCCGACCGTGTAGGGCAAGGCCGATGGCGTTCGTCGCAGGCTTGACCAGAGAGGTGAGTGATGAGAGCGGCTCGCTGAAACACCGAGGGATCTGTGTCGGGCGCTCGGCCTCGAGCGTCGCCAGCAGGGGGCACCGACCGGGCTCCGGCTCCCTCTCCTGTGGCCCGAGGGACCCGAAATCACGGCCTTGTGGAGCCGATGATTTCAGGTCCTTCACATGAAGCTAAGAAGCCTCTGCGGCGAAGGCAGGGACCGGAGAGCCGAGAGCGGGTCGGATCGTCAGCAATGTGCTTCCGCGTAGGAGGACCGCTCGCGTTCCTCTAACTGTTTTGCCAATTCAAGCCAGTTGGCGGCGTACTGGCGTGCCAGATCTCCCACCAGCTCCCCGCAGTACGGTGGTACGGCTTCAGTCAGACTGGACCATTCCGCTGCCGCATTCTGCTGGAGCAGACGCAGCAGGTGGCGACCATCCTCCTTGAAACGCAGCGACGGATCACGCGACAGCTTGTCGAGGACAGGGCCCGGAGCGCGACCGACCGGCCGAGGTCTGTAGCCCTGCCTCGGTACTTTCCGTGAGGAAGGGAAGGTGGGGGTGGCATCGTCGGAAACGGTGACCGGTGTCGGCGATGGAAGGGTCGACTCCTCGTCGATTGCGCGGGCTTCCAGGCGGGAAGGGGCAGGTGGTACACCGGACTTGAGACGCCTACGAACGTCACTTGCGGTGGCAGGAGAGATACCGGCCAGCCGGGCAACCTCGCGTAGGGATGCCTCGGGGTTCTGAGCCATCACTTCTGCGGCCCTCTGCCGGCCTTCGGCACCGTTCAGCGGGCGCACGCGTCCATCCCGGCCCACTCGGGTGTTCAACTGCGCCTCAGCGACAGTTGAACGGCGTCGTATGGCGGCCACTGCCTTGGATCCGAGCCCCGACGCACGGGCGATGGCCCGGTCGGACATCTGCGGATGCGAGGTGATGATCCGGGAGGCGGCGGTCCGCCGGTCGGCGAGTGACAGCGGCAGGCCGTGCGCCACATTGGCTTCGACCGAGCGCAGGAACGCGTCCTCGGGGGACCCTTCGAAGAACTCGACATCGATGGTCTCCTGGCCTCTGATGTACGCGGCCAAGAGGCGGTGCATACCGTCAATCACTCGCCAGTCGGAGCGGTTCACAAGAATGGGCGGCAGCGGGCCATCATACTCGGCGAGCTGTGTCGCGTGCTCCTGGTCCAGCCCCCGTGATCTCGGTGACTCGCCGGGCAGCAAGACCGAGATCGGAACAGATACGGCTCCGGAAGCCTTGACTCCGGGTGCTTCGCTGGAATCAACCGCCCTACTGTGTGTTGGGACGAGTGTTCCTGTATGTGCTTCAAGCAATGGACTTACCCCCGTTTGTTTTGCTCGTGTCCTGATTGCCACGAGCCTTTCGCTCTATCTGTCGCAGGCTGTTTAAGGTCAAAATGATCGGGATCAATGGTGATTGTGCCCTGCGTGCCTCTCGTGCTGCCTGGCCGGTGTGGGGTGCATTTCACCCGACATCCCTTATGGTTGGTGCGTCCAGATTGATGAATGTTCGTATGATGTCGACCATCACTGGCTCTGCTTCATCTCGCCGCTACGTGTATAGGTACATAGGGAAACAATACAGTTCTGGGTATCCCCAGTGATGTCTTTTCTTTGGCGTGTGCCGCACTCTTCAGCGTGACGACGAACGGAGGGCGCGCCGGATGCGCAGCTGCAACCAGCGGCGCCGAGGAGTGGTCGTCCTCCCGGTCGGAGGCACGATGACGATACGTCATGGGCGTCTCTTTCGCGGTTGTCAGGCCTGCTGAACGAGGAGGCCCAGGTGACCGCGTGCAGCGGTAGACGTGCAGGTCGGATGGGTGTTGGGTGGTATCTGGATCCGGGTGTCGGGCGCCCGGGGACCGTAAGCCTCGAAGGTGCAGGATGGTGGATGTCCCGGTCGTGACGCACCGTTTGCTCCCATTCGCGGCGAACTCGGTCAGGTTGCACGAGTCGCGGTCCGGGGGCGACGGCCAAGTCGCTCTCCGCGTCCTCGCGGGCGGCGTTGGTAGTTGGGTACGTTCGGTAGGTGCGAGCCGGCGGCCCGCCTCGGCGTGCTCCGGTGGTGCTGACGCCTGAAGCAGACGGCGCCGGTTGGGGCGACGACGCAGCCCGGGCGTGCCCAGGGGGCGACGTCCGACGCGACATCAACTACAATGCCCCTGGCCGCATAAGCCGCCCGCAAGGTCGGGCGTCCAGTTCCACTGCACGCCCTGGCCCGTAGCACTCCGGCGGTGAGCAGCAGCGTGTGGCCATAGTCGGGACCCTGGTGGTCCAGCCCGAGATCGTCTACGCCGATGAACTGACTGGATCGCTCGACCGCCAGACCGGCCGACAGATCGTGGTGCGCTGCGGGACGTGGTGGACAGGGCGGGTGGGACCGCGGTGATGGTTCACCCGCTGCCCGGTGGCGGCCTGGGCGGACCGGGTGGTCTTCCTCCACGACGGTCGGACCGTGGGCGAGATCGACTACCCGACGGCCGAGCAGGTCGCCGCCCGCCTCGGCTGGTGGGAGTCCTCATGTGGCGTCTGTCCGTTCGCTCGGTACGCCATTACTGGGCGCTGTTCGCGGCAACCTTCATCGCGCTGGCCCTCGGCGTGGCGCTGGTCGGGGTGCCGGCCGCGACCTGGAACGTGCCGCAGCCTCCCGGCTTCGGTCACGCCCCCATCACCCTCTCTGCCTCTTCCTGATGATCCATCATGTCGAGTGTGTCGCGATCCTTGAGCCTGTTGGAAAGGGCCTCTGACCTGCAGGTTAGGGCAGTGTGCATTATGTGCGCTGTGGGCGGTATCTTGACGCTGATTCGACGCTCGTGACGCACGTTTGACGCACGCCGTCGGCGATGCCTGACGAATCGTCAGGCATGGAAGGGCGCGTCCCGCTGGCACCTGTTGCTGCCGTTCGTTGAGCTGTCGTGGCACCTGAACTCCCCACATGGAAGACGTCCTGGGAGAACTAGTCGGCGCCTGACCTGCAGAGAACGGTGGCCAGCACCCGCGACTACTCGAGGTGCCGGCCGCCGAATGCCGCCCAGTACCGGGGTCACATCGGTGGCCCCTGACAGCCTCGGGCTGGGCTTGTAGCCTGCGGCCGTGCGGGCAGGGCCAGGAGGCATGCCCTTCGATCAGTCCGGGCTCGTCAGAGGTGGCGTGCCGAGTCGGCGAAGGCTCGGGGCAGGTGGGCCTCGGTCGGTGCGCCGTCAACGGTGCCGTCTGGATGGCGGTGGAGCCTGAACACTACGCTGGGCTGGGCGCCCAGAGGGGTGGGCCTATCGGTCGGCGGTGTTGATCCGTGGCTGGCCAAGTCTGACCGCTGTCCGGCCGGTGCCGGGCCGCGCACGGCCGTCTCTCCGAACGCCTGGGCGTACCGGTCCACACCGCAGCAGCCCTGGCTCCCCAGGCAAGTGCGGCCCTCGCCACGCCACTCGGCGGATACTCCCACCTCTTCTCGGTCCTCGCCGCGCTCTCCGCCGTGGCCGCATGTCTCGCCCTGGTGACAGCAGGAGAAAGCCCCATCCGACCGCTGTCGAGGTCCGTTTCGAGCGGCAAACCAGCGTCACGTTTGCGCACGCAGCGCCCATAGCGCACATCACTTACGTCGCGAAGTCGGCTCTGGATGGCTTTGACCTGCGATTATCTCTTAGAGCTCGTAACAGGATCTTGTTGAAGTCCTCTGGTCAGCCGTGACCAGTGTGACGATTCGGCCGTTCGTGATGGCGTGAGCACTCGGCCTTGGATCGTGGACGATGACCTGTGGGCACTGATCGAGCCCCTGCTGCCGCCCTGGCCGACGAGGTCACCAGGGCCACGGCCGGTGGCGGATCGCTTGTGTCTGCAGGGCATCCTGTATGTCCTGTACAACGACATCGCCTGGCAACTCCTGCCGCCTGAGCTGGGGTTCGGCTCGGGACAGACCTGTTGGCGGCGCCTTGAGCGGTGGCAGCAGGCCGGGGTCTTCGACCAGCTTCACCGGATCCTGCTCGCCGAGCTGAACGCGGCCGGCCGGCTCGACTGGTCCAGGGCTTGTGTGGACGGCTCCCACATCCGGGCGAAAAAGGGGGAGCCGACACCGGTCCGTCGCCGGTCGACCGGCGCAAGACGGGCAGCAAACACCACCTGATCTGCGACGGACGCGGCACCCCGCTCAAAGTGGTCACGACCGCGGCCAACGTCAACGACGTCACCCAGACGCTCGCTCTGGTCGACGGCATCCCACCCGTTGCCGGGCGTCCCGGCCGGCCCCGTCGACGTCCCGAAGCCCTGCTCGGAGACAAGGGCTACGACTCCAACCCCAACCGCGAGGAACTGCGCAAACGCCGGATCCTGCCCGTCATCTCCCGCAAAGGAGCCCCGAACATCAAGGGCATGGGCAAGCTCCGCTACGTCGTCGAGCAGACCTCCGCCCTGCTCCACCAGTTCAAACGACTCGCCGTCCGCTGGGAACGCCGCACCGAACTCCACGATGCCTTCGTTTCCCTTGCCTGCAGCCTCATCTGCTGGCGGCGCCTCAACAAGCCAGACGCATGATCGTGTTACGAGCTCTTAACCTGTTTTCGTCGCATCTGTTTCTGACGACGCATCATGTAGAGTGCGTGGCGATCCTGGAGCCGGTGAAGAAGGATGCCTGACCTGCGGTTTTGTGCGTGCACATTATGCGCGGTGTGGGCGTTACGGGCGATATCCTGACGCTGAAATGACGCTCGTGGCGCCCGTTCTGATGGGGCGTCAGGCGTGTTGCTGAGCTGGTCAAGCCACGTGAATCGGCGTGGTCGCAGAGGCAGGTCGGGGAAAGAGTTCCGTTGGGCGGTCGGGAGAGAGGCGCGGCGGCATCATGGCGGGGTGGATTACAACCTCAGCGGGCTGAGCACCCGAGAGTTCGAGCACGTGTCGCAGGCCCTGGCCCAGGAGATTCTCGGGCCGGGCGTCTCCGTCTTCGGGGACGGCAAGGACGGCGGGCGTGAGGCAACGTTCGAGGGGCGGGTGCCCTATCCGAGCGAGCTTGAGGCATGGGACGGCTACGGGGTCGTGCAGGCCAAGTTCCGGCAGCGCACGGATCAACAACCCCAGGATGCGGTCTCGTGGCTGAAAGGGCAGGTCAAGGAGGAATTCGAAGCATGGCTGAGCCCGACCTCGAAGCGGGAGCGGCTGCCCGAGTATCTGATCTTCACCACCAATGTGATTCTGACTCCCGTGCCGCGCAGCGGAGGAATTGCCCAGATTGAGCAATTCGTGTCCACGTATGCGGCACGCCTTGGGCTCAAGGGCTGGGCGGTGTGGCACCACGACCAGCTGTGCCGCTACCTGGATCGGTACGACTCCATCCGCCGTACCTACGCCGGTGCCATCACCTCCGGTGACGTCCTCGCGCAGTTGCTCGACGTCGTGTCCGCCGGACACAAGCCCAGGTCAGATGCCCTCACTGATACGGCGCGTGCCTCGCAGTACCGCCGTGAGGCACGACTGAGCCTTGTGCCCGAGGAGCGTGCCGATGCCGTTCTGGACTGGGCTGACAAGTCCTCACTGCCGGTGGTGAATGTCCCCGCTGGCACTCTGGCGGTTCTGGTCGCGCCCATGGGGGCTGGCAAGAGTGAGGAAGCCGAGAGTTGGTTGCGGGAAGGGCTCCGCGAGGCAGCGGGTGACCCTGATGTCGTGATCCCTGTATGGGTGGATGCGGGCAAGGCCGTACCAGATCTGCTGGATGCCATCACCCGCGCGGGCGGCGAGCCGGCGAGTGGACTCGGACGTATCGTGATCGACGATCTCGATGGGATCTCACCCGAGCAGGTTGCACAGCTCCTGTACGAGGCCAGACTTCTGCTGGCCGCCCACCCGACCGCCGGGATTCTCGCCACGTGCAGACCTGGGATCGAGCTTGGCAGGGCTGTGGTGCACGAGGTCGCCCCGTGGTCAGTGCGGAGGGGTGCGGAGCTTCTGGACGTTGTGGTCGGATGCGACGCGCGCATGCTTTTCGACGAGCGTGAAGTACAGGACCTGCTGACTAGTCCCCTTCAAGCCCTGTCCGTCGCCTCCCGCCTCCTGGCCGGTGAAGACGCGCGGGTGTCCAGCCTGGAGCTACTGTCCGGTCTGGCCGCTTCCGTTATCAAAGGACGGCGCAAGGGCTCCCCAACCTCACAGACATGGGACCGCCTTGCTCGTCTCGCCGTACACATCTTGAATACCGGAGGTCCAGTCCCCGCTCAACACTTCGGGCATGAGGCCGAGGTGTGGGGGCTGACCGACACCGGTCTGGTTGTCGAGGAAGCTGGGGGCCTCCGCTTTGCCCTGCCTGTCTTCGAGCAGCACTTCGGCGCCCAGGCCCTGCGCAAGGGCTCCGTACTGCCGGAGGAGATCGTCACTGCTGACGCTTTCCCCCGGTGGCGCTACGCGATCGCATTCGCCGTGAGCGCGAGTGCCGCAGACGAAGCGGAGAACCTCATGCTCCGCCTTGCTCGGGCCAACCCCGCGGCTGCTTCCTGGACGTTCGACGAGATCGCCCGGGGCAATAAGCAACACCATGGCATGCGCGAGGCTGAAGACAAGGCCAGGACCACCATCGCCCGACTTGTCCGTTCGGACGACGACGAACTCCGCACAGCTGAAACCGCAGGCACTTGGCTGCGGGAGGCGCTCGAAGCCCTTGTTGAGGGTTTCGGTCCGCTGAGCGGCTCGCTTGTTGAAATGCGGGATGGACGGCTGCCTCGGTGGGGAGTGTGGGCGAAGGAGGGCTGGGTGGCCATCTCTCCGTCGAGATACTCCTCCGAGCCGCCCCCAGTGACTCCACTGGCCTCGCACCCGTCGAACCGTGAAGACCCCGAATGGCGATGGTGGAGTCAGCACCTCTTTCCCGGAGATCCGCTGGGCAGGTGGGGCTGGGCCCGCGGACGTATCCGCGAGCCCCTTGAGCGTGTAGTCCGACGTGGTGCTCTTCTGGTGCCGCCGGATTCACCGTTGGCCCATGAGCGGCTGTGGCACCTTACGCAGCGACTCCGCCAGGGAATCGTGCCCCGTGATGGCGTCTCCGTGCCCGAAGTGCGCCGGCGAGTTGAGGCGATGATGGAGCATGTGCGGACATCCGTGCGGTACACCCATCAAGTTGCAGGCTACATCTACGACTCGGCGGACATCCGGTGGTTGCACTCCCAGCTGGCCGGTGTTACCGACGAGGTGTTGCGCAGACCGTACGGCGAACCGGATCAGGAAATCCCTCGGCGCGGATGGATGTGGCAAGGGTATTCCCCGTTGCTGACGCTGAGGATCACCAGGCAGATTCTGCGAGACGCCCTCATCGGCTACCGACAGCTGGTCGAGCTGAACTTCCCGTCCCTCGCCCCTGCACTGGGCCTGTACAGCGCCCTGCCCGTGAGCGCCGAGGGCATGGTGGTCATGCCGGAGGACGACACGGACGGGTCCCACAGCGGCTTGATCCATACCCTCCGTCCCAAGGCCGCAGGGCGCCGCAATGACCCACCTGAGGTGGACCTGGACCTGTGGACCGAGCCGGGGTTCGGCCCCACCTATCCGTTCCCCGGTGGGCCGGTCGATTCCAAGACGAACTTCCATCGGCCGTACTACGTAGATCGCGAACTGCCCACGGGCTCGTCCCGCCCGGCGACTGAACTTGCCTATGAGTGGCTCATCCGTGACTTGAAGGCGGTTGGCTGGCTGGGTGTGAACGTCCAGCTCTCTGTATGAAGGCGTCGTTAAGGCGTCAGGGACGGCGATCGGCCAGGTACGCCGTCCAGCTTCTGTAGTGAGTGGTGGCCGAGCCGTATGCCGCCGTTGTGGAGTGAGCATCGACCTGCTCCTGGACTGGCTGTGGGAAGCCGTCGAGGCGGGAGCGCCCGACCCGCACGCCATGACCCTCCCGACGGTCGCCGAGGACGGCGGCCCCGACGCCCGGGTTCTCATCCACAAGAACGTGGACGGTGCCGGCTGGCAGTTCGCCGTCCACGTCGGCAGTCCCAAGGGTCGCCAGCTGGCCGACCGCGCGCGGCGCTCACTTTCTACTGGCCGCTCCAAGAGCGCCAGGTCCGGGTGCGGGGCACTGTCGAGTCCGCGTCCGCCGAGCAGAGCGCCGCGGATCCCCTGGCCCGCTCACCTTTCCGCGCGCGCTGAGCTGCTGCTGGGCCGCCAGCGCAGGCCTGCTACGCGGCCAGCGTCGGCTGCGGCCGCGCCGGCACCGTTCACGCTGGTCATCGGCGAACTGCATAAGCTTTACCGGACGACGTTTCCCGACTGATATTGAAATCTCCACGGTCCGGCCCCGACAGGTATTCGTAATCGGAAGCCTTAGCCTCGATCGTTCATGAGTCCTCGTCGGTTCGCTGACGGGGACTTTGTGCTTTGTGCTGGCGAGGTGCGGAGTTTCGGCGGCTGGGGCAGGCTGGCGGCCCGGCTGTCGCGTCGGGTGGCCGGGGTTCCACGGCTCCGGGATGCTGCTGTGGCTCGTCGGGACGGTCGGAGTTGCTGGTCAGCCGGGGTTCGGCAGGGCTGTGAGTCGCTGGATCGCCCAGGTGCTCACATCCGTCCAGGGCCAGCGGGCGGTGAAGCGGAGCCAGCGGCGGCGGCCGGTGGTGATGATCTGTGCAGCGGCGGAGAACAGCCGCAGGCGAAGCCGTTTGGGTTCCCAGCGGCGGGTTTGGGCGGTGAGGGCGAGCATCGGCATCCAGGCGAGGAGGTCGAGTGCGATCTGGACGATCTCCAGCCGGATCTGGTTCTGCGCGGTGTCGTGGAGGGGCAGGTTGCGCAGGCCGGTGTCGCGGGCGTTTCGGATGCGGTCCTCGCAGCGGGCCCGCCTGCGGTGGCGCAGTTCCAGGTCGGCGAGCTGGCCGCCTTGGGTGTTGGTCGCGAAGCAGGTCAGCCTCAGTCCGTCGGGGTCGGTGAAGCGCAACTGGGCCCCGGGGTGGGGTCGTTCCTTGCGGGCGATCAGTCGCATGCCCTTCGGCCAGGAGGAGAGGTCGCGCATGTGGGTGATCTCCGCGACCCAGGCGCCGGGCCGCTGGGTGCTGCCGGAGTCGTAGGCCGGCGTCCACGCTTTCTTCGGGATCTTCAGGACGGCCTGGTGGATGGCGTCGGTGATGGTCATGCCGACGGAGTACGACAGCCACCGGCCCGGCCTGGAGAGCGAGTCGGGGAAGGCGTGGGTGCCGCCGGCGGAGTCGGTGCGGATCAGTGTCCGACGTCCCCGCCGCAGGTGTTTGGGCAGTTGGGCCAGGGCGAGCCGGGTGGCGGTGATGTGATCACTCGCGGTGTTGGAGCCCGCGTTGCCGGGCCGCAGCACAGCGGCCACCGGCTCCCTGGAACCGGCCTGGCCGTGGTCGACGAACGCCACAAGCGGATGATGGCCAAAGGTCTTCTTCCAGGTCGCGGCGGCGTCCTGTTTCTCGGAGTGCGCGAGGACCAGCACGCCGTCGATGTCCACGATCACCGATCCGTCGGCGGCCGGACTGTCCCCACCGGCCAACTCCGAGACCCGCGCCCGCACTTCGGCCCGTGCCGTCCGGACCGCGGCCAGTGCCTTCGGGCCGGCTGCGGCAAGGGCGTCGATCAGACGGGAGACCGTCGGGTCGGACGCCACCAGGCCGAACACCTCGGGCTCGGCCCGCAGCATGGAGACATCGGCGAGGCAGTCCCCGCCCAGGGCCGTCGCGAGCGCGACATCCAGCAGGATCTTCCCCGGGTCGTGCACCGCCCGCGGCTTGTGCCACGGCGCCAAAGCTGCCGATACCGCGGTGTCCAGGCCGGACTTGCGGACCGTCTCGACCAGCAGCACCGCCCCGGCCTGCGAGACCGCCCCGCGACCACCGCCCCCGACGCGGACACGCGGGTATGCCCCGCTACTTTGCCTCACCTGAGAAGTGCTTCGTTCCATCGCACGATCTGGACCCTCAACAAGCCCTATCGTTGCAGGTCAGGAGCACTTCTCTCGTTTTCGATCACACCTCGGACAACCCACCTCGTGAAAGCCCGAGGTTAGCCAGTTCACTAATCGCGGTGCGGAGAACTCGGAGAAGATCGCCTCCTACGAGCAGTGCAGGCGGTCCGCCCAGGATGTCGAAGTCATCACGCTCGAGGAACTCTACGAGTGGGCCTGCTTCATCGGGGAGGACCGCTGAAGCGTGGTGATTTCGAGGGCGTGACGATGCCTGGTGGTGCGGCCTGAGAAGTTGGACCGGCGGTGCTAGAGAGATAGAGCAGGTGCTTAGAAGACACCTGCTCTATTCCGTGTTGCCCACCCCTCGGGCGCCTGAAGGTCTTTTCCATGGAGCAGTTCGCCGACGGCAGAGGGGTAAGTGTGGACACGCACTGGAATAGATTGCCGAGAGCATGTCAATGTGGACGTGTTCGCAGAACCGTGTGCCATCGAAGGGGGCGTGAAGGTGACTCGGGACATCCTTCTGCAGAGCCCGTCGGTCTCTCACATCCGACTCTTCCCTTGCTCCGTAGAGCTGGGGCTTGCTAGGCGTCGGCCTTATCTTGCCGTGCGGCCTAGGTTGCTGGGTGGAACGTAGCACGGGATCGCCGGTCAGCCAAACCGGGGATTTTCTGGAGCATTGAACCTATCGATCGGTGGGCTGCTCGATGTCCTGCGTTGAGCCGACGGTCGTTTCTCCTTGTGCACGCCCAAATCAAAGGACTTTCCCATGGATTCCGCTTCTATTGATCAGAAACGGTTTGGGTTCTGGGTCGTTGAGCTGGGTGTGAGCGATCTGGTGGGGGACGCGCGGCATCTGTCGCCGTCGGCGCAGGAGGCCCTGCGGCTGCGGGCGGT